>JAUNHZ010000006.1:0-26835 GCA_030523705.1 Bacteroidales bacterium | reverse complement strand
CACCCAATGGGTGGTGGTGAAGGTCGTCAGTCTGGTGGTCACCCACGTTCACGTAAGGGCTTGTATGCTAAGGGTCTCAAGACTCGCAGTCCTAAGAAGGCTTCTAATAAGTATATCATCGAAAGATGTAACAAGTAATCAAGTTAATTGAGTAAATTATGAGTAGATCATTAAAAAAGGGTCCATACATCAATGTAAGCCTTGAGAAGAAGATTCTTGCCATGAACGAGAGCGGTAAGAAAGCCGTAGTAAAATCTTGGGCAAGAGCTTCTGTAATTTCTCCAGATTTCGTTGGTCATACTGTTGCTGTTCATAATGGCAATAAGTTTATTCCAGTTTATGTAACTGAGAATATGGTAGGACATAAGTTGGGTGAGTTTGCACCTACCCGTACTTTCCGTGGTCATGCAGGTAATAAGAAGAAGTAAGCAAGACCTATTGTAAGATTATTAAAAGAAAATAATAATGGGAGCAAGAAAAAGATTATCGGCTGAAAAGAATAAAGAAGCCCGCAAGACTCAGTATTTTGCAAAGCTTCAGGACGTCCCTACTTCTCCACGTAAGATGCGTTTGGTTGTTGATATGGTTCGTGGTATGGAAGTAAACCGTGCTCTTGGCGCGCTGAAGTTCTCTGAGAAGTCTGCAGCAGCACCTGTTGAGAAACTGTTGCGTTCTGCAATTGCAAACTGGGAGCAGAAGAATGAACGTAAGGCTGAAGCTGGTGAATTGTTTATAACTAAGATTTTTTGTGATGGTGGCGCAACTCTCAAGCGTATGAGACCAGCTCCACAGGGTAGAGGTTATAGAATTCGTAAGCGTTCAAATCATGTGACTTTGTTCGTCGATACTAAAACTAATGAAAAGTAATTAAACATGGGACAGAAAGTTAATCCGATTAGCAATAGACTTGGTATCGTTAGAGGTTGGGATTCCAACTGGTACGGCGGCAAGAATTTCGGTGACAATTTGTTGGAGGACAGCAAGATCCGTAAGTATCTGAACGCACGTTTGTCTAAGGCCAGCGTTTCAAAGATCGTTATTGAGCGCACTTTGAAGCTGATCACCATTACTGTTTGTACTGCTCGTCCAGGTGTTATCATTGGTAAAGCTGGTCAGGAAGTAGACAAGTTGAAGGAAGAGTTGAAGAAGATTACCGATAAGGAAATCCAGATCAACATTTTTGAAGTTAAGAAACCAGAACTTGATGCAGTTATCGTTGCAAATAATATCGCTCGCCAGGTAGAGGGTAAGATTGCTTATCGTCGTGCAATTAAGATGGCTATTCAGAACACCATGAGAATGGGTGCTGAGGGTATCAAGGTTCAGATTTGTGGTCGTTTGAACGGCGCAGAAATGGCACGTTCTGAGATGTTAAAGGAGGGTAGAACTCCATTGCATACTTTGCGTGCTGATATTGATTATTGTCATGCAGAAGCCCTGACTAAGGTTGGTATTCTGGGTATTAAGGTTTGGATTTGCCGTGGTGAGGTTTACGGTAAGAAGGATTTGGCACCAAACTTTACTCAGACCAAGGAAAACGGTCGTGGTAATGGCGGAAACAAGGGCGGACGAAATTTCCGCGGAAAGAAGAACAACAATCGTTGATTAATTAGAGCTTTAAATTATGTTACAGCCTAAAAGAACAAAGTTTAGAAGACAACAGAAGGGTCGTTCAAAGGGTGTTGCTCATCGCGGTACTCAGTTGGCATTCGGCTCATTTGGTATTAAGTCTTTGCAGACAAAGTGGATCACTGGCCGTCAGATTGAGGCAGCTCGTATTGCGGTAACACGTTATATGCAGCGTCAGGGTCAGTTGTGGATCCGTATATTCCCTGATAAAGTAATCACTAAGAAGCCAGCTGACGTCCGAATGGGTAAAGGTAAGGGTGCTCCAGAGGCATACGTATTCCCAATCACTCCAGGTCGTGTGATTATTGAGATTGAGGGCGTTCCATTTGAGATTGCAAAGGAAGCTTTGCGCCTTGGTGCACAGAAGCTGCCTGTTACTACTAAGTTTATTGTAAGACGTGATTATGATCAAAACAGAAATTAAAGGTTTATCTACAGCAGAGTTGGCCGAGAAGATTGATACTGAGGTAGCTAATTACACTCAGATGCTGTTGAATCATGCTGTTTCTCCATTGGAGAACCCTTCTCAGATTAAGCAGTTGAGACGTACAATTGCTCGTTTGAAGACCGAGTTGCGTCAAAGAGAACTTTCTAAATAATTGATTCAATGGAAAGAAATTTAAGAAAAGAGCGTCTGGGTGTAGTTGTTAGCAACAAGATGGATAAGACCATTACTGTAGCTGCAAAGTTTAAGGAGAAGCACCCTATTTATGGTAAGTTCGTTAGCAAGACTAAGAAATACCATGCTCATGACGAGGAAAATACTTGTAATGTAGGTGATACAGTACGTATTATGGAAACCCGTCCTCTGAGCAAGAGCAAGAGATGGAGATTAGTAGAAATCGTCGAAAGAGCTAAGTAATTATGATACAGACAGAATCAAGACTTACAGTTTGTGATAACAGTGGCGCAAAAGAGTGCTTGTGTATCCGTGTTTTGGGTGGTACACGCCGTCGTTACGCTTCTGTTGGTGATGTGATCGTCGTTACTGTAAAGAGCGTCATCCCATCAAGTGATATGAAGAAGGGTACAGTATCTAAGGCTCTTATTGTTCGTACCAAGAAGGAGATTCGTCGTGCTGACGGTTCTTATATTCGTTTCGACGATAATGCCTGTGTACTTTTGAACAATGCAGGTGAAATCAGAGGTAGCCGTATCTTCGGTCCTGTAGCTCGTGAGTTGCGTGCAGTAAACATGAAGGTCGTTTCTCTGGCTCCTGAAGTACTTTAATCAAATTAAAGCATTGAGTAATGAGTAAATTACATATTAAGAAAGGCGATACAGTATGCGTCAATGCTGGTAAGAACAAGGGTCAGACCGGTAAGGTACTGCAGGTTCTGGTTGAAGAGCAGCGTGCTATTGTAGAGGGATTGAACATGGTAGCTAAGAGCACCAAGCCTAGTGCAAAGAATCCTCAGGGAGGTATTGTAAAGCAGGAGGCTCCAATCCATATTTCAAATTTGAATCCAGTAGATCCAAAAACTGGTAAGGCTACTAGAATTGGTAGAAAATTGAACGCTGATGGTGTTCTAGTTCGTTACGCTAAAAAGTCAGGGGAGGAAATCAAGTAATGGGTAATACAGCAAGCCTTAAGAAAGAATATGCTGAGCGTATTGCTCCAGCATTGATGAAGCAGTTCAATTATTCTTCAAGTATGCAGATTCCTGTATTGAAGAAGATTGTAGTTAACCAGGGTCTTGGTATGGCTACTGCTGACAAGAAGATTATCGATGTAGCAATCGAGGAACTTACTACTATCACTGGTCAGAAGGCAGTTGCAACTCTTTCAAAGAAGGATATTGCAAACTTCAAGTTGCGTAAGAAGATGCCAGTTGGTGTAATGGTAACTTTGCGTCGTGAGAGAATGTATGAGTTCTTGGAGCGTCTTGTACGTGTTGCTCTTCCTCGTATCCGTGACTTCAAGGGTATTGAAGGCAAGTTGGATGGTCGTGGTAACTATACTCTTGGTATTCAGGAGCAGATCATCTTCCCAGAAATCAACATCGATAGTATAACCCGTATCTTGGGTATGAACATTACCTTCGTAACTACAGCTAAGACTGACGAAGAAGGTTATGCTCTGCTTAAGGAGTTCGGTTTACCATTTAAGAACGCTAAATAAGTTAAGATATGGCAAAAGAATCAATGAAGGCTCGTGAAGTAAAGAGAGCCAAAATGGTAGCCAAATATGCAGAAAAGCGTGCTGCTCTTAAGAAGATTGTAAATACTTCTGAGGATCCTGTAGAAGCTTATGAGGCTGCTCGTAAGTTGCAGGCAATTCCAAAGAACGCTAATCCAATCCGTCTGCATAACCGTTGTAAGCTGACTGGTCGTCCAAAGGGTTACATCCGCCAGTTCGGTCTTTCACGTATTCAGTTCCGTGAGATGGCATCCAACGGTCTTATCCCAGGCGTTAAGAAAGCAAGTTGGTAATTCTTTTTATTAAATATTGTCAGGGTAGTCCTGATTAATTTAAATTTTATTTTATGACTGATCCAATAGCAGATTATCTGACGAGACTGAGAAATGCAATTCAGGCTAAGCACAGAGTTGTAGAGGTTCCAGCCTCAAATTTGAAGAAAGAGATCACTAAGATCCTTTTCGAAAAAGGTTACATCTTGAACTACAAGTTCGTAGAGGATGGTCCTCAGGGTACTATCAAGGTAGCCTTGAAGTATGATGCGGCTAATAAGACTAATGCAATCAAGAAGTTGATTCGCGTGTCTACCCCAGGTTTGCGTAAGTACACCGGTTATAAGGGTATGCCAAGAGTTATTAATGGATTGGGTATAGCTATTATATCCACTTCAAAAGGTGTAATGACTGACAAGGAAGCTTCTGATTTGAAGATCGGTGGTGAGGTTCTTTGTTACGTATATTAATAGGAGGGAATAACATGTCAAGAATAGGTAAATTACCAATTTCTGTTCCTGCTGGTGTTACTGTTACTTGCAAGGACAATGTGGTTACTGTAAAGGGCCCAAAGGGTGAGTTAAGCCAGGCTGTTGATCCTTCTATCAGCGTTACATTTGAAGATGGAACTATTTCCTTCGGTCTTGTTGAGGGTACTGAGGTTGAGACTAAGCAGCAGCAGGCATTCCATGGTTTGTACCGTGCTTTGGTAAACAACATGGTTGTTGGTGTTTCTGAAGGTTATAAGAAGGAAATGGAGTTGGTTGGTGTTGGTTATCGTGCATCTAACCAGGGAAATATCATTGAGTTGTCTTTGGGCTTCTCTCATAATATTTTCATTCAGTTGCCTGATGAGATCAAGGTAGAGACTAAGTCAGAAAGAAATAAGAACCCACTTATCATCCTTGAGTCTGCTAACAAGCAGCTTTTAGGTGAGGTATGTGCTAAAATTCGTTCTTTCCGTAAGCCAGAGCCTTATAAGGGTAAGGGTATTAAGTTTGTTGGCGAAGAGATTCGTAGAAAGTCTGGTAAGTCAGCTGGTGCTAAGTAATTTTAAAACTTTTCGATTATGACAACTAAGAAAATAGAAAGACGAATTAAGATTAAATATAGAGTTCGTAATAAGATTTCTGGTACTCCTGAATGCCCTCGTATGAGTGTATTCCGCAGCAACAAGCAGATTTACGTACAGGTAATCGATGACCTTTCTGGTAAGACTTTGGCTGCAGCTTCTTCATTAGGTATGGAAGTTTCAAGCAAGTCAGAGCAGGCTCAGAAGGTTGGTGCTTTGATTGCTCAGAAGTCACAGGAAGCTGGTATTACAAAGGTCGTTTTCGATCGTAACGGCTATTTGTATCATGGTAGAGTTAAAGAAGTTGCTGACGCAGCTCGTAACGGTGGTCTTAAATTCTAATGATTATGGCAATTAATAAAGTTAAGGTAAGTAACGATATCGAATTAAAAGATAGATTGGTTGCTATCAATCGTGTTACTAAGGTTACTAAGGGTGGACGTACTTTCACTTTTGCAGCAATCGTTGTTGTAGGTGATGGTAATGGTGTCATCGGTTATGGTCTTGGTAAGGCAGGTGAAGTAACTGCAGCCATCGCAAAGGGTGTTGAATCTGCAAAGAAGAACCTTGTAAAAGTTCCTGTTATCAATGGTACTGTACCTCACGAGCAGGCTGCAAGTTTCGATGGTTCTCGTGTATTGATTATGCCAGCTTCAACCGGTACCGGTGTGGTAGCAGGTGGTGCAATGCGTGCAGTATTCGAGAGTGTTGGTATCAAGGACGTTTTGGCTAAGTCTAAGGGTTCTTCTAACCCTCACAACTTGGTTAAGGCAACAATCGCAGCATTGGCTGAGATGCGTGATGCACGCACAGTTGCTCAGAACAGAGGCGTTAGCATGTCTAAAGTTTTTAAAGGATAATTAAGGTATGGCAACAATTAAAGTAAAGCAGGTTAAGAGCCGTATTGGTGCTCCTATCGATCAGAAGAGAACTTTAGATGCTATGGGTTTGAAGAAGATGAATAAGGTTGTTGAACTTCAGGACACTCCTTCAACTCGTGGTATGGTAGCAAAAGTTAAACACCTGATTCAGGTTGTTGACTAATCTATTAATCTGATAAAAAAAAGAATAGATATGAAATTACATAGTTTACAGCCAGCTTGTGGTTCAACTCATTCTAGAAAGAGAGTTGGTCGTGGTGCCGGATCCGGTATGGGCGGTACTTCTACCCGTGGTCACAAGGGTGCTAAGCAGCGTTCTGGTTATAAGACTAAGATCGGATTTGAAGGTGGTCAGATGCCATTGCAGCGTCGTTTGCCTAAGTTCGGTTTCAAGAATATCAACCGTGTAGAGTATAAGGCTATCAACTTGAGCACTATTCAGGGTTTGGTTGAAGCTAAGGGCTATGCTAAGGTAGGTATTGAGGAATTGATCGCAGCAGGTTTCGTTTCTGCAGGTCAGTTGGTTAAGATCCTTGGCAATGGTCAGTTGACAGTTAAGGTTGATGTAGAGGCTAACGCATTCTCTAAGACAGCTGAGGCTGCTATTACAGCAGTTGGTGGTAACGCAGTAAAACTCTAATTCAATGAGAAAGCTTGTTGATACAGTAAAGAATATATGGAAGATTGAGGATTTGAGAAAGCGAATCCTCACTACCATATTGTTTGTAGCCATTTATCGTTTCGGCTCTTTCATCGTACTTCCTGGTATTGATGCTAATAAGCTCGAAGCATTGCGTCAGCAGACAAGTGAAGGTTTGATGGCTTTGTTGAATGCCTTCTCTGGAGGTGCATTCTCTAATGCATCAGTATTTGCATTGGGTATCATGCCATACATTACCGCTTCCATCGTTCTTCAGCTTTTCACCATTGCTGTACCTCATTTCCAGAAAATGCAACGTGAAGGTGAGAGTGGTCGTCGCAAGATTAACCAGTATACTCGTTATTTGACTGTAGGTATCTTGTGTTTCCAGGCTCCTTCTTACCTTATCAATTTGAAGATGCAGGCTGGACCAGCCTTGAATCCTGCAATTGATTGGACTTGGTTTATCTTTTCTTCAACAATTATCCTTGCAGCAGGTAGTATGTTTATCCTTTGGTTAGGTGAGCGTATTACAGATAAGGGTATTGGTAATGGTATCTCTCTGATCATTATGATTGGTATCATTGCTCGTTTCCCTAACGCATTCTTCCAGGAATTGGTATCTCGCTTGGCATCACTTACTGGTGGTGGTTTGGTAGCTTTCTTGTTTGAGATTGTGTTCTTGTTCTTGGTTATTTGTTTCGCTATCATGTTGGTACAGGGTGTCCGCAAGGTGCCTGTACAGTATGCTAAGCGAATTGTAGGTAACAAGACCGCAGGTACAGGTGCTCGTCAGTATATTCCATTGAAGGTAAATGCAGCGAACGTAATGCCTATCATTTTTGCACAGGCTATTATGTTCATACCTATCACAGTCATGCAGGTTGCTGGTGAGGCATCTTGGTTGCAGCCTTTCTTGGATCATACAAGTTTCGCATATAATGCAGTATTTGCTACATTGATCATCATTTTCACTTACTTCTATACTGCTATTACTCTGAATTCAACTCAGATGGCAGAGGATATGAAGCGTAACAATGGTTTCGTACCAGGTATTAAGCCAGGTAAACCAACTGCAGACTTCTTGGATAAGATCATGGATAGAATTACTCTTCCAGGTTCTTTGTTCCTCGCACTGATTGCAATTCTTCCAGCATTCGCAGGTATCTTTGGAGTTAAGCAAGAGTTTGCACAGTTCTTTGGTGGAACTTCATTGCTGATTCTTGTAGGTGTTGTTCTTGACACACTTCAGCAGATAGAGAGTCATTTGATGATGCGTCACTATGATGGATTGTTAAATTCTGGACGAATTAAAGGTCGTTCTGGTGTTGCAGCATATTAAGTCATTCTGGAATGATATTTCTGAAGACTGAAGATGAAATTGAGCTACTCAGGCAAGCGAATCTTCTCGTAGGGAAGACGCTTGCAGAGTTAGCTAAAATAATAAAGCCGGGTGTAACAACCCTTGAATTGGATAAGGTTGCAGAAGAGTTCATTCGTGATCACGGTGCAATCCCTACATTTAAGGGTTTTCCAAATCCCTATGGTGGTCCATTCCCTGCATCAATTTGTGCATCAGTAAATGATGTGGTTGTACATGGAATTCCTACTAATGTTCCGCTTAAGGATGGAGATATTGTTTCTATTGATTGTGGAACAAAATTGAATGGCTTTTGTGGAGATTCCTGCTATACTTTCCTTGTAGGAGAGGTGTCAGATGAAGTAAAAGCTCTTTGTAAGACAACAAAGGAAGCGCTTTATTTAGGAATTGAGCAAGCAGTTGTAGGACATCGATTAGGTGATATCAGTTATGCCATAGAGAACCATTGTGTCTCAAACTCATACGGAGTTGTTAAGGAGTTTGTTGGACATGGTATTGGAA
The DNA here is from genome assembly GCA_030523705.1 of Bacteroidales bacterium. Taxonomy (GTDB): domain Bacteria; phylum Bacteroidota; class Bacteroidia; order Bacteroidales; family Bacteroidaceae; genus Minthousia. The sequence continues at coordinate 18,319 of JAUNHZ010000006.1, read as the reverse complement.
GAGAGATGCATGAAGATCCTCAGGTTCCTAATTTTGGAAAACGTGGTTCTGGTCCTCTTTTGAAGAATGGTCTTTGCATAGCTATAGAGCCAATGATTACGTTAGGTAGTCGTCAGATCTATATGGAAGCTGACCGATGGACAATCAAGACTCGCGATGGAAGAGCTGCTGCACATTATGAGCACTCAATCGCAGTAAGACAGGGAAAGGCTGATATTTTATCTTCATTTGAAGAGATAGAAAAAGTATTAGGTGATAAAGTAATTTAATATGGCAAAACAATCTGCAATTGAAATTGACGGTACAGTAGTAGAAGCATTGTCAAATGCAATGTTCAAAATTGAACTTGAGAATGGGCATGAGATTACAGCTCATATCTCTGGCAAGATGAGAATGCATTATATTAAGATTCTTCCAGGTGATAAGGTTCGTGTAGAGATGAGCCCTTATGATTTGACTAAGGGAAGAATATCATTTAGATATAAATAAAAAAAGATACATATAAAGAAGCGTACTCCTGATTGCGTTATCGTACGTCGTAAAGGAAGACTGTTTTTGATTAACAAGAAGAACCCTAAGTATAAGATGCGTCAGGGCTAATAAGTAATAGAAGATAAAATTATTTCTAGTATATGGCAATAAGAATTGTTGGTGTTGATTTACCTCAGAATAAAAGAGGAGAAATCGCTTTGACTTATATCTTTGGTATAGGTCGTTCAAGTTCAGCTAAGATTTTGGAGAAGGCTGGTGTTGATAAGGATCTCAAGGTTAAGGATTGGACCGATGATCAGGCTGCAGCTATCCGTCAGGCAATCGCTGAGGGTTATAAGGTAGAAGGTGACCTTCGTTCAGAAATCCAGTTGAACATCAAGCGTTTGATGGATATCGGTTGCTATCGTGGTGTACGTCACCGTTTGGGTCTTCCAGTTCGTGGTCAGAGTACCAAGAACAACGCAAGAACTCGTAAGGGTAAGAAGAAGACCGTTGCAAATAAGAAAAAAGCTACTAAGTAATTAAGTTTATAGTTAGATATGGCAAAAAAAACAGTCGCAGCTAAGAAAAGAAACGTAAAGGTTGATGCAATGGGTCAGCTTCATGTTCACTCATCATTCAACAATATCATTGTTTCTTTGGCAAACAGCGAGGGTCAGGTTATTTCATGGTCTTCTGCTGGTAAAATGGGATTTAGAGGTTCTAAGAAGAACACTCCATATGCAGCTCAGATGGCTGCCCAGGATTGTGCAAAGGTTGCATACGATCTTGGCCTGAGAAAGGTGAAAGCTTATGTCAAGGGTCCAGGTAATGGACGTGAATCAGCTATCCGTACTGTGCACGGTGCAGGTATCGAGGTAATTGAGATCGTTGACGTAACTCCACTTCCACACAATGGTTGTCGTCCTCCTAAGAGAAGAAGAGTTTAATAGATAACCGAAACACAGACCAGCCCTCACGGATGTTAATTTTTTTTGGATTACATTCCTTTCTGTGATGCGCGGCTGCAACTAAACTGAGGGCAGGTCATAAATTATTTAAAAATAGAAAAAAATGGCTAGATATACTGGACCTAAATCAAGAATCGCTCGTCGTTTTGGCGAGGCTATTTTTGGAGCAGACAAAGTTTTGGCTAAGAGAAATTTCCCTCCTGGCCAGCACGGTAATAACAGAAGAAAGAAGACTTCTGAGTATGGTCAGATGCTTGCAGAGAAGCAGAAGGCAAAATACACTTATGGCGTTTTGGAAAAGCAGTTCCGTAACTTGTTTGACAAAGCTGCACGTAAGGATGGTGTTACCGGTGAAGTTCTGTTGCAGTTGTTAGAGGGTCGTCTTGACAATGTAGTTTATCGTTTGGGTATTGCTCCAACTCGTGCTGCTGCACGTCAGTTGGTAAGCCACCGCCACATTACAGTTGACGGTAAGGTTGTAAACATCCCTTCATTTGCAGTTAAACCAGGTATGGTAATTGCAGTTCGTGAGAAGTCTAAGTCTCTCGAGGTAATTGCTAACGCATTGGCTGGTTTCAACCACGCAAAGTATCCTTGGTTGGAGTGGGATGAGAACCTGAAGTCTGGTAAGCTGCTTCATGTTCCAGCTCGTGAGGATATTCCAGAGAATATTAAGGAACAGATGATTGTCGAGTTGTACTCTAAGAACTAATAAATTTTATGGCGATATTAGCATTTCAAAAACCTGATAAAGTAATAATGTTGGAATCCGACAGCAAGTTCGGCAAATTCGAATTTCGTCCGTTGGAGCCAGGCTTTGGTACTACCGTAGGTAATGCCTTACGCCGAATCCTTCTCTCCTCTTTGGAAGGTTACGCAATCAACACTATCTCTATTGAGGGTGTTGAGCATGAGTTTGCCTCCATTACAGGTGTTAAGGAGGATGTGACCAACATTATTTTGAGTCTGAAGCAAGTCAGATTTAAAAGATTGGTAGAAGAAATCGAGAATGAGAAAGTTACTGTTACCATTGAGAATTCTGTAGAATTCAAAGCAGGTGACATGAACAAGTTCTTGACTGGATTTGAAGTGTTGAATCCCGATTTAGTTATCTGTCACTTGGCTAAGGGTACAACCTTAAAGATGGATATCACAGTAAACAAGGGTCGTGGTTATGTTCCTTCTGAGGATAATCGTGAGTTCTGTACTGATGTTACTACCATTCCAATTGACTCTATCTACACTCCAATCCGTAACGTAAAATACTTGGTAGAAAACTTCCGTGTTGAGCAGCAGACCGATTATGAGAAGCTGATCCTGGAAATTACTACCGATGGTTCCATTCAACCAAAGGATGCACTGAAGGAAGCTGCAAAGATTTTGATTTATCACTTCATGTTGTTCTCTGATGAGAAGATCACTCTTGAGAATTCAGACATGGATGGTAATGAGGAATTCGATGAAGAGGTTCTCCACATGCGCCAGTTGCTGAAGACCAAGTTGACAGACATGAACCTTTCTGTTCGTGCTTTGAACTGCTTGAAGTCTGCTGACGTTGAAACTCTTGGCGACTTGGTACAGTACAATAAGACTGACCTCCTGAAGTTCCGTAACTTTGGTAAGAAATCGCTCACTGAGCTTGATGATTTGCTCGAGAGTCTGAATCTTTCGTTTGGAACAGATATCTCTAAGTATAAATTAGAAAAAGATTAATAAAAAATGAGACACAATAAGAAATTCAACCATCTCGGTCGTACTGCATCCCACAGAAACGCTATGCTTTCTAACATGGCTACATCTCTGATCATGCACAAAAGAATCACTACGACTGTCGCAAAGGCAAAGGCTCTGAAGAAGTTCGTTGAGCCATTGATCACAAAGTGTAAGCAGGACACTACCAACTCTCGTCGTGTAGTTTTCTCTTATTTGCAGGACAAGTTCGCTGTTACTGAGTTGTTCAAGGAAATTTCAGTTAAGGTAGCTGATCGTCCAGGTGGTTACACTCGTATCATTAAGACTGGTCACCGTTTGGGTGATAACGCTGAAATGTGCTTCATCGAGTTAGTAGACTTTGATGAGAATATGGCTAAGCAGACTGTTAAGAAGACTCGTACCCGTCGTTCTAAGAAGGCTACAGAGGCAGTTCCAGCAGTTGAGACTCCAGTAGAAGAGGCACCAAAGGCAGAATAATTCAATTGCTATATCTGAAAAACCGCTCTATAAAAGGAGCGGTTTTTTTTGTTTATATGCTTGGATAATAAAAAAAATGTGTAAGTTTGCACTGGAAACATTTTTAAAGGAAATTGAAATGAAACTTAAGGTTATCTCTCTTGCGGCACTAGTACTTCTTATGTCTAGTTGCTATGGCCCAGGCAGTCAAGCTGTCGGTACAGTTGTTGGCGCTAATGTGGGTGGGCATGTTGGCGGTATGATTGGTGGACGCTCCGGAGGATTCTGGGGTGACGTATTTGGTACGGTTATAGGCACAGTGGCAGGTGCAGCCATTGGTAATGCTGTAACAGCACCACCTAGACAGTATGAAGAGGATTATACTGAGTATCGGGGTTATGATGCTACTACTGCACAGCGAAAGCCTTCTCATCATCACGAGAATCATCAGTCTGAAGTACGTGAATCTTCTGAACTTTTAGAGCAATTACAGGTTAGAAACCTTCGCTTTATTGATGGAGACAAGAATCGCATCATCAATTCCGACGAAACTTGTCAGTTGTTGTTCGAAGTATCAAATAATGGTACACGACCAGTTCGCGAAATTACCCCATTGGTATATGAGGTAAATAAGATGAAGCATATTTACATTTCTAAGCCTGCCGTCATTGAGGAACTGAAACCAGGGCAGTATGTGACCTATACCATTACTATTCGTTCTGATAACAGACTGTCAAATGGCACAGCAACCTTCTGTATTGAGCTTTCCGATGCAAATGGTATAACTGTTCCATGCAGGGAATTTGACATCGATACAGCCCGTTAAAATGGCTTTAAATAAGAAAATGAGCAGCAGTTCTAATGAAACTGCTGCTCATTTTTTCTTTTTTGTGGGATTCTTTATCGTTTTCGTGCTATCAAGATGGGCTGCCCTGTTCTTAAAAAACTCCGACAGTGGTTCTTGAGGTAAATCCGTAAGCTCTATTAAAGGGATTTTAGTTTCCACTTCGGCAAGTTTGTAAGGAATAATGGTAGGCGTATATATCGTTACCTCTACAGGCATGAAACCATATTTTATGATATCCAGTTTCTTTGCTGCCGCATAAGAAAGGTCTATCATGAATTTTCGTGTAAAAGGGCCACGGTCGGTCACCTCTACTATTACTTCTTTCCCGTTTTTTATGTTTTTGACTTTGAGTAGCGTTCCAAAAGGCAATGTCCTATGCGCACAGGTTAAACTGTCTCTGTGGTAGGTTTCACCGTTAGACATCGTTCTTCCGTGGAATTTGTCTGCATAATAAGAAGCGTTACCCACGCTCTGTCCCAGAGAATGAGTAACGCACGCTACAATACAAAATACAAATACAACTAAACGAGATTTATTATTCATTTTATGTTATACGATACCTTGCGCCATCATGGCCTTGGCAACCTTCATGAAGCCTGCGATATTAGCGCCCTTCACATAGTTGATGTAGCCGTCTGGCTGTTTGCCATACTCTACACACTGGCTGTGAATTCCGTGCATAATACCGTGCAGTCTTGCATCAACGTCTTCAGCAGACCAGCTTAAATGCATGGCATTCTGAGACATTTCCAAGCCTGATGTAGCAACACCACCAGCATTGACTGCCTTACCTGGAGCATAAAGCATCTTGTTCTCAATAAACAAGTCGATAGCTTCTGGTGTACAGCCCATGTTAGAGATCTCACCTACGCAGAGAACACCGTTCTCAATCAGTTTCTTTGCATCCTCGCCATTCAGCTCATTCTGAGTAGCGCATGGAAGTGCAATATCTACCTTAACTTCCCATGGGCGCTTGCCCTCTACGAAGGTTGCCTCTGGGAACTCCTCTGCGTAAGGAGCTACAATATCGTTGCCTGAAGCACGGAGCTCCAGCATGTAATCAATCTTTTCGCCGCTGATGCCTTCTGGGTCATAAACGTATCCGTCAGGACCAGAGATGGTTACAACCTTAGCGCCAAGCTGAGTTGCTTTTGTGGCAGCACCCCAGGCTACATTTCCGAATCCAGAAATAGCCACGGTCTTACCCTTGATATCGTGACCTGCAGTCTGCAGCATTTCATTTACGAAGTACAAACCACCAAAGCCTGTAGCCTCTGGTCTAACCAGTGAACCGCCGAATTCCAGGTTCTTTCCTGTTAAAACGCCAGAGAAATCACGGGTCAGCTTCTTGTACTGGCCAAACAGATAACCAATTTCACGGCCACCTACACCAATATCACCAGCAGGTACGTCGATTTCAGGACCAATATAGCGGAACAGCTCGTTCATGAAAGCTTGGCAGAAACGCATGATTTCAGCATCGCTCTTACCTCTTGGAGAGAAGTCGGAACCACCCTTGCCACCACCCATAGGCAGTGTAGTCAGTGCATTCTTGAAAGTCTGCTCAAATCCTAAGAACTTTAAGATTGACAAGTTTACAGATGCATGGAAGCGCAAGCCACCTTTGTAAGGGCCAATGGCAGAGTTATACTGCACACGATAGCCTAAGTTCACCTGTACTTTTCCGTTGTCGTCAACCCAAGGTACTCTGAAAGTAATAATGCGCTCTGGTTCTACCAAACGCTCAATCAGGGCAGCCTTCTCAAATTCTGGGTGCTGATCGTACACGTCCTTAATTGACAGGAGGACTTCTTTTACTGCTTGCAAGTATTCAGATTCGCCTGGATGCTTAGCTTCTAGTGATGCTAATACGGAATCTATATTTAACATGTTTTTCTTCTTTTTTAAGGTTGTTTATTTAGGTTTCTTTACAATGTCCTTTTTGACATTTTGTCGGTGCAAATATAGAGAATTTGTGGAACACCTCCAATTTTTTCGCTAAAAAAAAGGCCTTCTACCGGAAAAATATGACAATTTTATGTAACTTTGTACACTGTATGAAAAGTCGTGGCCCATATTTGAAAGATACTCCGTTCGTGAATTTGATGACAAGAAGAATCTACAGAGTCTTGCTTGTTGCTAATCCTTATGACGCTTTTATGCTGGAGGATGACGGACGAATTGATGAGAAAATTTTCTCTGAGTATGCCGGTTTGGGGTTGAGTACTCCGCCGCGTTTTACCCTTGTCTCCGATGCTCAGGCTGCCGATGCAGAGCTTTCCAAGAACCGTTTTGAGCTGGTCATTGTCATGCCAGGAACAGATAATAGCGACGTTTTTGACATTGCGCGTGACATTAAGGAGCGATATCCGGAGACTCGTTTGGTGGTTCTGACTCCGTTCTCGCATGGTATTCACAAACGCATGGAACACGAGGACCTGTCCATTTTTGAGTATGTGTTCTGCTGGTTAGGAAATACAGAACTTTTGCTTTCCATTATTAAATTGATGGAGGACAAGATGAATCTGGAGCATGATATTCGTGAGGCCGGCGTTCATATGATTCTGCTTGTAGAGGATTCCATCCGTTTCTATTCCTCTATCTTGCCAAACCTGTATCGTTATGTGCTGGAGCAGATGCAGGCCTTTGCTACCGAGGGTCTGAACGTACAGGAGACCAATCTGCGTAAGCGTGGACGACCAAAAATTGTACTGGCGCGTAACTATGAAGAGGCCATATCACTTTATAATCAGTTTAAGGATAATACGTTAGGTGTTATTTCCGATGCGCGTTACTTGCACGATGGGGTAGAGGATCCTACGGCAGGTGTCAAGCTGCTTACATCTATCCGTGCGCAGGACGAGTATATTCCATTGGTTCTTCAGAGCAGTGAGAGCCAGAACAGAGAGGCTGCACGTCTGTTGGGTGCCACTTTTGTGGATAAGAATTCCAAGACCATGGATTTGGACTTGCGTAAAGTAGTGGAGAGTGATTTCGGTTTTGGCGATTTGATTTTCCGTAATCCTACCACCATGGAGGAGATAGTCCGAGTGCATAACCTCCGTGATTTACAGGATAATATCTTGAGCATACCCGAGGATTCTCTCCAAATGCATGTGTCTCATAACAATATCTCCCGTTGGCTCTGTTCACGCGCCATGTTCTCCATGTCCGAGTTCCTGAAGCAGGTTACCTGGCGTGAGAATCAGGATATTGAGTCCCACCGCCAGATTATTTTCGATGCCATTGTGGCGTATCGTAAGATGAAGAACCAGGGTGTGGTAGCCGTCTTTTTGCGTGAGCGTTTTGACCGCTATTCCAACTTTACCCGTATTGGCGAAGGCTCCTTGGGTGGTAAAGGCCGTGGCTTGGCATTCATTGACCATATCCTGAAGCGTCATGAAGAGTTTGATAATTTCGATGACGTAGATGTTCTCATCCCTAAGACGGTGGTGCTGTGTACGGATATATTTGATGAGTTCATGGAGAGTAACGACTTGTATTCCATTGCTTTAAGTAATGCCGATAACGAGGTTATCCTCAAGCATTTCTTGCATGCCAAGTTGCCTTCCAGACTCATAGAGGACTTCTTCACCTTCATTGAGGTGGTGCATGCACCTATTGCCATCCGTTCCTCAAGTTTGCTTGAAGATTCACATTATCAGCCATTTGCAGGAATCTACTCAACCTATATGATTCCTTATGTGCCGGATAAGTATGAAATGCTGCGTTTGTTGAGCGATGCCATCAAGAGTGTATATGCTTCTGTATATTATAAGGATAGTAAGGCGTACATGACTGCTACCAGCAATGTCATTGACCAAGAGAAAATGGCAGTAGTCCTTCAAGAGGTTGTTGGACAGCAGTATGGCGACTATTATTACCCTGCTATTTCAGGTGTGGCCAGAAGCACCAATCATTATCCATTGGGTGAGGAGAAGCCTGAAGAGGGTATCGTGAACCTGGCCTTAGGCTTGGGAAAATATATCGTGGACGGTGGATTGACCTTGCGCGTGAGTCCATATCATCCTGATAAGTGCTTGCAGACCAGTGAGATGGAAATTACTTTGCGAGAGACTCAGACCAAGTTCTATGCCATAGACCTCAAGCAGCATACCGAAGACTTTAAGGTGGACGATGGCTTTAACCTCAAGACCCTGCGTCTTCGTGAGGCCGAGAAATGGGGTGTGCTGAATTCCATTTGCAGCACCTATGATTTCGATGATATGGTCATTCGCGATGGCTTCTACCCTGGTGGGCGCAAGTTGCTTACCTTTGCGGGTGTCTTGAAATATGACATGTTCCCATTGCCAGACATTCTCAAGCTGGCATTGAAATATGGTCAGGGAGAGATGCGCCGTCCTGTGGAGATTGAGTTTGCCGTGAACTTAGATGGAAACGGGAAGCGCGGTGGAACCTTCTACTTGTTGCAAATCAGACCTATAGTAGATAATAATCAGGCTATTAACGAAGACCTTTCCCTGCTTTCTGCACAGGAATGCATACTCCGAAGCGATAATTCTCTAGGAAATGGTATTATAAATAATGTATACGATGTGGTCTATGTAAAGACCGATGGCTATCAGCAGTATACCAATCCACAGATTGCAGAGGAGGTTGAGCGCATGAACCGCAAGTTCCTGGATGCCGAGCAGAATTACGTGCTTGTAGGTCCAGGCCGATGGGGTAGTAGTGACCCTTATCTGGGTATCCCTGTGAAATGGCCACATATCAGTGCTGCCAAGGTGATTGTAGAGGCAGGCCTGACTAATTATCGGGTGGATCCAAGTCAGGGAACCCATTTCTTCCAGAACCTGACCTCGTTTGGTGTGGGTTATTTCACCATAAATGCCTACCGTAACGATGGAATCTATGAGCAGGCATGGTTAGATTCACTCCCAGCAGTAGAGGAAACCCAGTACTTGCGCCATGTCCATTTTGAGGAACCTATAGTCATCAAGATGGATGGAAAGAAAAAGATAGGCGTGGTCTTAAAACCAGCAAAATAAAAAAAAGATGGGGTGGTTTCAAGCCACCCCATCTTCATATACCAATATCTTAAATTAGATAACGCCCTGCGCCATCATAGCTTTAGCCACCTTCATGAAACCTGCCACGTTAGCACCCTTTACGTAGTTCACATAGCCATCAGCCTCTGTACCATACTTCACGCAGTTCTCATGGATATTCTCCATAATGCTGTGCAGCTTAGCGTCAACCTCCTCTGAAGTCCAAGCCAGGCGGATAGAGTTCTGAGTCATTTCCAGACCAGATACAGAAACACCACCTGCATTCGAAGCCTTACCTGGAGCATACAGGATCTTAGCCTCCTGGAATACCTTGATGGCACCTGGGGTAGAAGGCATGTTAGCACCCTCGGAAACAGCCATACAACCATTGGCAATCAGCGCCTTAGCAGCCTCTTCGTTCAACTCGTTCTGGGTTGCGCATGGGAGAGCAATGTCTGCCTTCTCAAACCAAGGCTTAGCACCCTCTACATACTTCACGCCCTCGAACTCCTCTGCATATTCGCGGATACGTCCACGGTACTGGTTCTTCAGCTCCATGATCCAAGCCAGCTTCTCAGCGTCAATACCATTTGGATCGTAAACATAACCGTTAGAGTCAGACATGGTCAGGACCTTGCCACCCAGCTGCAGCACCTTCTCTGCGGTGTACTGAGCCACATTACCAGAACCAGAGATCAATACGGTCTTGCCCTTCAGGTCTGTACCCTTAGTCTTCAGCATCTCCATCAGGAAGTAAACGTTACCGTAACCGGTAGCCTCTGGACGGATGAGAGAACCACCAAACTCACGACCCTTACCAGTGAGCACGCCGCTGAACTCATGTGTATGCTTCTTGTAAGCACCGAACATGAAGCCAACCTCACGTCCACCTACACCAATATCACCAGCAGGAACGTCCACGTCTGGACCAATGTGACGCCACAACTCCAGCATGAATGCTTGGCAGAAACGCATAACCTCTGCAGTGCTCTTGCCGCGAGGAGAGAAGTCGGAACCACCCTTTGCACCACCCATAGGCAGTGTAGTCAGAGAGTTCTTGAAAGTCTGCTCAAATGCCAGGAACTTCAGGATAGAAAGGTTCACAGAAGCGTGGAAACGGATACCACCTTTGTAAGGGCCAATGGCATTGTTATGCTGTACACGGTAACCCATGTTAGTCTGATAGTTACCCTTGTCGTCCACCCAGTTTACACGGAAAGTGTAGATACGGTCTGGAATGCACAGGCGCTCAATCAGGTTGAATTTGTCAAACTCAGGATGTTTGTTGTATTCCTCCTCAATTGTACCTAATACCTCTTCTACTGCCTGATGATACTCAGGTTCATTAGGAAAGCGCTGTTTCAGGCTCTCTAATACTTCTTTTGCGTTCATAATTTTGTTGGTTATTTAATTTATACTATACCTATTTTCCTAAGGGAATGGACTGCAAAGATACGAAAAAAACAATAGTATAGTAACAATTTGCAAACAAAATTCAAGTTTTGGTAATAATTTTGTGCAGATGCTTGCATTTTTATTCCGATTATTTACATAAAATCTTGTAAGAAGGGGGGCTTAATGTCAAATGTCAGGCGTCAGTCTGAAAAAAGGTTCAAAAATTGATATCGGTTCTCTAAAAAAACTGTATATTTGCAGATATAATCAATACAAGACGAGTATGAAACGTATTATTTTTATTTTATGTCTAGTGCTTTTTGCCGGAAAGGCAGGAGCTACAGATCCTGTGTATCTGTTGGAGAGGTTTACGGAGGCTAAGATGTATTTCTCAAACGGAACGTTTGCCGAGGGTCGTGTGAACTATGAGCTGACCACCGGAAAGGTGCAGTACCTCTTGGACGGAGAACTCATGGAAGTACCCGATGACAATAACATGACCAGCATTGTGTTCCCTGGTGGAAGAACGTTCATCCAGCACAGCCCTAACAAGTTCTATGAGCAGATTCGTCGCGAGAATGGCTCTACGGTTGAGATCTACTGGAAGCTGAAAGAGGTGAACGTGGGTAATGTGGGTGCATACGGAACCACCACTCAGGCAGCCGTTACATCATTGCGTATCACCACATTGCCAGGTGGCGGTACAACCGTGGGAGATTATGAGCATCCTGTTTACCAGAAAGACGTGTTCCAGCAGAAATCGGATAATGAATATATTTTCTCCAAGAACGGAAAAGACTATAAGGTAAAGACCTTGAAGAACGTATATAAGGCATTCTCCTCACAGCAGGATAAGATTAAGGCATTTGTAGAGGAAAAGAAACTTTCCATGCTGAATGCTGGTGAGGCCCTTCAGGTCATTGACTTTGTCTTGGCACTGTAATTGGGCATAGAAACCATTAGATTGGCATTCTATTAATCATCAGATTGTCATTCTTCACTTTCGTTCAGAGGATGGCATTGAAAGAAAGGATATCGATTATATAAAACCATGATGAAACGAGTCTATTTCAAATTAATTGATTTCAAATTAGTTTATTTCAAATAAGTTGATTACATTTGCAGCAGAAATAAATAAACTTACGTCATGAAGATTCCTTTTGTATATGGAAAAACTGCTGAGGCAGAAGATTTTACGGGAAGAGAAAAGGATATCGCCCGCTTGAAAGCCAATTTGCAAGGAGGCATAAACACCATTCTCATCTCCCCTCGTCGATGGGGAAAAACCTCACTGGTAAACCAGGTAATGAAGGAGTTGGAACAAGATTCTAACTGCCTGGTATGTAAAGTAGATGTTTTCAACTGCCGCTCCGAGGAAGATTTCTACAAAGCATTTCTGAATGCCGTGCTTAACGCCTCATCATCAAAACTGACGGATTTCATAGAATTAGTCAAAAAATATATGGGTTCTGTAGGGCCCAAGTTTACTGTATCCGATGTTGGAGCTACAACTTCCTTCAGCATAGGAATGGATTTTAAAGAAAAACATTATTCTGTAGATGAAATCCTTTCACTGCCAGAAAAGATAGCAAAGGAAAAAGAGAAGAACTTTATCATTTCCATTGATGAGTTCCAGCATATAGATGATTTTGATGATCCCAGAGGATTTCAAGCTAAGCTTCGCGCACATTGGCAAGTGCAGCAGCATTGTTGCTACTGCCTATACGGAAGCAAGCGTCACATGCTCTTGAGTATGTTTGGAGACTATGAAATGCCTTTCTATAAATTTGGAGACATGATGATGCTGGATAAAATTCCGTTGCAAGAATGGGTGGAATTTATTGTTCGCCGTTTTAATCAAACGGGAAAATGTATTACTCCCGAACTTGCAAAAATCATAGCAGAACGTGTGGAATGTCATTCTTTCTACGTGCAGCAATACAGCCAGTTAGTTTGGTTGCTTACTAATAAAACAGCATCTATGGAAACAGTTGACTTAGCCTATGAGCAGTTGATAGACCGTTCCTCGTTAGTTTATAGTAATCTGATAGACAATCTCAAGCCCCGTCAGATCAATTTTTTGCTGAGTATAGCTCATGGAGAGAAAAATTTCAGTAGCGCAAAAACATTAAGAGACTACAACTTGGGAACTTCGGCCAATGTGAAAAACCTAAAGAAAGCCGTCATAGAACGCGACTTGGTAGATTTGAGATTTAAGGATGACTATGAAATCCAGGACCCGGTCTTGAAAGAGTGGCTGTTAAGGAACTATACGTTATGACATAAAAAAAGAGGATAACCCGGGGGTATCCTCTTTTCTTTATATACTGTGTAGATGAATTACTCAGCCTTTGGACATGGGTTCTCAGCTACGTCCCACCATACACGGCTCCACTTGTCATCACCCTTGCCACCCTGCAAATCTGCAGCTGCAGCATTTGTGTTGTCGCGGTTTACAGAGTAGTCGTTAGATGCGAAAGTCAGACGATATGGGTAAGTAGTCTTACCAGTGTTAGACTGACCTGGATACATTACCATAGTAGGAACGTTCAAACGACGCCAGTCTGACCAAGCCTCAATACCATCGGTCAAGAAGCCTGCCAAGAAACGCTGCATAGCAATTTCCTTCAGAGCAGCATCATTATCCTGTGGAAGTGGGTGAGCAGCAATGTAATCTTTAGCATTCTTGAACTCCTTAGCCCATGCGTCATCGCTCTTAGCCTCAAAGTCGAATGATGCCTGGATACCCTTAGCGTACAGTTCTGCAGGTTTTGCGTCAATCCAACCGCGCTGTGCAGCCTCTGCCTCAACCAGCAAGCAGCGAGCAGCAGTAATCAAACCATAAGTTGGAGTAGGCTCACAATATTTAGCAGCAGTACTACAAGCACCAACGATAGCAATATCTACGTCACCGTTTGAAGCCAGACCATGAGGAACACCCTTATAAGTGTTGAAATCATGTGGATCACCAGCTACCTTACCCATGTAAGCGTTATCGCCTACATTACAGTAAGTGAACAAACGTGGGTCCTTGTACTCCTTCAGTGCATCGACAAAAATCTTGTTTGGTGCAAAGTAGTTTGAACGAGAAGCATAGCCCATGTTACCAATTGAGTAGAATGGAGCGTTGCTACCAGTGTGGTAAGTCCAAGTGAATGAGTCATCAGCAGTCTCCATACCACCATCGGCATAAGCCTTAGCGAAACGAGCCTTACCGTCGGCAGGAGCTACGTCAGACAGCTTGATAGCCATCATCATACGAAGTGTTGCGTTGAACTTCTTCCATCTAGCAATGTTACCCTTGAAGATAAGGTCGTCGCTAGTCAGGTTGCTCTTTTCATCGAACAATGCATAAGCCTCATTAAGTTCCTTTTCCAGACCAGCATATACATCCTTCTGAGAATCATACTTAGGAGCCCAGTTCTCCTCACCAGACTGCAAAGCCTCTGAGTAAACGATAGGACCCAAGATATCAGAGATGGTCATGTAATAGAATGAACGCAAGGTTACACAAGCTGCAATCTGGTTGTTGTTAGTACCAAACATAGTTACTGCAGGATCACCCTTGGTAGCCTCGTCAGTATTAGACTTGATGATCTCAGTAAGAGTTCTGATAGGACCAGTGTATATACCACCTGATGCATACTCCATAGTGGTAATCAGACCACCGTACTGGTTGTTCTTTGCCTCTGCCAAGTAACCTGACCACTCCTGTGCCCATGGGTCATAGCTTGAGCTACTCATAATATAGGTTGGCAGTGAGGTACATGCAGACTTGAACAGCATGTAAGTATAACTCTGGGTTGGGTTATTTGGGGTATCGTTGATGTTTCCAAAATCACTTGGATCACAGCTGGATACTGCCAAGGCACCAGCAAGTACCAAAGAAGCGCTAATTGATTTAATATATTTCATATCTTTATTCTCCTTTAATTAATTAGAAACCAAGCTTAACAGTCAAACCGAATGAGCGGGTTGAGATAGTAGAACCACCTTCTACGTATGAACCGGTAATTTCTGAACCATCAACCATTGGTACTGCTGAGTAGATCAACCAAGGGTTAGTTGCAACGAATGATACGCTTGCGTTTGTCAGGAAGCCCTTAGTCAATTTGTTCAGCTGCTTCTTGGTGAATGCATAGCCCAGTGACATTTCACGCAGCTTCAAGTAAGTACGGTCGTACATACAAGCCTCTGAATTCTGATCATAGATGTCATGATAATATGCATAAGAGTTGATATAGGTATCAACCTTCTGACCTGTCTCTGCATCAACACCGATGATGTGTACACCACCACCCTTGGCTACTGGCTCACGCTCGTTAACGCCACGGTCGTTGACCTTAGCAGATGCTGCACCGGTACCACTAGTGATTGAATACTTGTTGGTCCAAGATGCAATCTGGCCACCAATCATGAAGTCGAAGTTTACACCCAGAGAGAACTGCTTGTAACGGATAGTAGTACCGAAACCACCAGTCAAGTCTGGCTGATAGTTACCCAGGCTCTTGCCTTCCTTCATCTGATCCTCTGCAGTCTCAAGATGTACACCTGGCATGTATTTGCCACCCCAGTATGACTCATCGTCAGCAGCATACAGCAGAATGTTGCCATTAGCATCGCGGTCCAAGAAACCACCACCGTAGATTTCACCTACAGGCTTACCCTCTACAGCATACTGGAACCATCTTGAGTAGCTACCAAAACCATTGTAACCCAAACGGTAGTAGCCATCCTCGTTACCCAGCTCAATCAGCTTGTTCATGTTGTGAGCTACGTTCAAATCAATATCCCACTGGAAATCACGAGTCTTGACTGCAGTAACACCCAAGCTAACCTCGATACCCTGGTTGCGGATCAAACCTGCGTTAATCTGACGAGAAGAGAAACCAGACTGGCTAGCAACACTTAAGCTCATGATCTGGTTCTTAGTGTCCTGACGGTACAAGTTGATATCACCCCAGAAACGGTTGTCGAACAAACGGAACTCAGTACCAACCTCATAAGAAGTAGAGATGGTAGGCTTGATGTTCTGGTTGATCTGAGTGGTACGATATGACAATGTAATATCGCTGTTATACTTACCAGTAGAGAAGTAGTCAGACAGTGCGTATGCACTCAAGGTAGAACCTACCTGTGCAAGAGATGCACGGAGTTTCCAGTAGTTCAACCACTTAGAGTCCTTTGCAATCAGGTTGTTCAGCATTACAGATGCAGAAAGACCACCGTAAAGGAAGCTGTTGTCGCTCTTGGCAAGACGAGAATCCCAGTCGTTACGGATGTTTGCATCCAAGAAGAAAGTATCCTTGTAACCCATAGTTACGTTTGCAAAGATAGCGCGAGTGATGTACTCAGTCTTGCTGTTAGATGCAGAAACATAATCTACAGAGTTAGCCAGGTTGAACCAGTTAGGAATAGTCAGACCCTTAGCAGTCTGAGCAGTCAAGGTACCATAGTGATACTGACGCTCCTCACCGAACACTGCAGCATCGACAGTGAACTGATCCTCCAAGAAACGATCTCCCCAAGTCAAGCGGCCCTGAAGAGTCATATCGCTTACCCAGTTCTGGTTCTCGTAGTAACGAGGAGTACCATAGTTGATCAAGTTTGCAGGAATCTTGTCGGTAGTCTGCTGGTTACGCAAGTTACCGTTTACACGGAAACCAGCCTTCAAGTTGTAAGGCAACAGAATCTCAACATCACCAGCAATTACGTTCCAAGTATAAGTGTTGATATACTCATTCTGCTCCATGATAGCATATGGGTTATCGTGGAAACGAGCGCGGCTGTTGTTATACTTAGTCCAGTTCCAAGTACGGAAAGTACCATCGGCACGGGTATAGTCATTCTTGTAATCCTTCAGGTTTACGTTAGTCTGACCCCACTGAGTGTACTCAGAGAACAATGCACCATAACCAGTCTCAGCACCGTTCTGAGTCTTACGCCATGTGAACTTGTAGTCCAAAGATACGTTCATCCACTTAGCTGGCTTGAAAGTAGTCTTTGCAGTCAGGTAGCGACGCTTTGCGAAAGAGTTGTACTGAATACCGTTACGGTCAGTGTTAGTGAAAGAAATACGTACGTTGTTATCCTTGTTGCTCTTAGAGAATGCCACGTTAGTAGTGTTGGTCACACCAGTGCGGTACAAGTCGGCCAGATCCAAACCGTGAGTCCAGCCCTGAGCCTCGCAGAGACCTTCCAGGTACAGAGGGTCAGCCACCTTTACGTCTGGGTTATATCTTGGACCCCAAGACTCATCTGATGCCATATCATAGTAGTAAACACCGTTTGCATCCTTACCTACACGCTTGCCAAGCAACCATGCTGGATCCATGGTATCAACGTCCTTGTATGCTTCCATCTGGCCATACATCTGACCATAAAGACCCTGAGAACCACCACCATAGAGTTTCTGAACATCAAAGTGGTCATAAGCAGACTCCCACTGCAGTGTGTGGCTGAAATCTACATGACCCTTACCATCGTCCATAGCAGCAGCCTTGGTAGTAATGATAACGGCACCGTTACCACCCTGAGAACCATAAAGTGCGGTAGCTGCAGAACCCTTCAATACGTTGATTGATGCAACATCATCCATGTTCAGGGCGTTCTTGTTGGTGATAGTACCATCGATAACGTAGATAGGCTCAGAACCTGCAGGGCTTGACCAACCGTTAGTACCACGCAAAACGATAGAACCAGAATCGAAAGATGCACCGGAACCACCTACGAAACGAGCACCGGCAATCTTACCTGCCAATGCGTTACCCAGGTCGGTCTGGCGAGCTATCTGAAGTTTCTCACCATCAACCTTCTGAGCTGCGTAACCGATAGACTTATCCTTACGGGTAAGACCCTGAGCAGTTACCACAACCTCTTCCAGGACTTCCTGGTCTGGGTCCAGCACAATGTTCAAATTTGCTTTGATTGCAACTTCCTTGGTCTTCATACCTACGTATGAAACAACCAGAGTCTTTGCAGAACTAGGAATGCCAGTGATGGTGAAGTTACCATCCAGGTCTGTTACAGTACCAGTAGTGGTACCCTTGACCATGATAGAGGCTCCTACGATAGGCAGACCGTCTTCGGAAGAGGTAACATTACCTGATACCTTAGACTGAGCCATTGCCATACTTGCCATTGCGAAAAGGCAAGCAAAGAAAAGCATGATTCTTTTTTTCATAAAAAATCTCTCTTAAATTAAAAATATTTACAAACTCTCATTATTTTCATCTAAACACTTACAAATATTCAAAAAATTGCTACAAAAACTTTCAGTCTTGAATAATAGTATGTATATTTGCTTTCGCATTCTAAGAGCTAACCTGAAATCTTTTAAAGTTTGATAGGAAGGGATAAGTTCCCCGCGAACTTATCCCCTGGGGGCTATTCCATGCTTACCCATGCTATTTTCAGGAAAGTAAAATAGACAAGCACTAAATTCCGCCTTCACGGAA
>JAUNHZ010000132.1 GCA_030523705.1 Bacteroidales bacterium | reverse complement strand
CCAGAACAAGTTCAGAGCAATAAAATATCTTCAGAACATTGATGCTACAAGTATTATTTACACAGCTGTAGTACAATTCCTGGACAAATATTGTGAAGACAATAAATTAAATGAAAAGGGTAGGGAACTGGTACAAGAAACCTGCAAACTAGGATAAAAAATAGACTAAAGGAGACGGTCCATGTCAACCTGAACGCTCACCCATTGTCATCCTGAACAGAGTGAAGGATCTCGTCCAATACTACTAAGCTAGATTGGACGGGATTCTTCGTTTCACTCAGAATGACAAAAGAGAGGAGAGGAGAAGTTAGTCCATTGTCATCCTGAACGGAGTGAAGGATCTCGTCCAATACTACTAGACCAGATTGGACGAGATTCTCTCTCCGCTTCGCTATGAGAGCGAACAAGTTCGATTACTTCGTTTCACTCAGAATGACAATAAAGGAGAACAAGAAAAACAAATGAAAATATAAACACCACTTAATCAGTATATTACATATATTTTCCGAAAATCCAGATAAATTATTTAGTTCATTATTTGTCCGAGTTTCATCAAAATAGAGAAATAGTTCACAATTTGTCCGAGTACTATAAAAAATAGGTTAACTTTTTGTCCGAGAAACTAAAATAAAAACTTTAATAAACTAATAATATTCTCCTAAAAAACAGAAAATTAAATAACAATTTGCCCTGTTAAAAAAATAACCAGATATACCACTTAATCTAAATAATATGAATAGATATTACTGAATAAAAGACCGAATGATCGATTCTTCTTTTTTTTATGGACAAATAAATAAGATATAATATTAGGGGAGTATATAACATGTTGAAAACCAACCACATAAACCATTCATTCCGGACAAAATATAAACCTACCCGGACAAAATATAGTCTAAACTCGGACAAAATGTAATAAAAGACAGACAAATTATATACTTGCCAGGACAAAATATATACTTCAAATTACTTCTCGGACAAAATAGATACTCCTTTCGGACAAAAAATAAACTTAATCTTGTTTTTTACGTTTTCCGGACAAAATATGAACTTAAATGTCTGTATAAGCCCCATTATACGCTTTCAACTCGGACAGAATGTGAACTAACGGAAAATCCATGCACGGAAAAAAGGTGTACTGCTTCGGACAAAAAGTGAATTAATGTCGGACAAAATATGAACTAAACTTGGACAAACTTTTATTTCATTCAAGACAAACTTTAATTTTACTCAAGACAAAAAAATATCTAATTCGGGAAAAAAAGTTAACAATATACTTGCAAATCCGAAAAAAGTATCATACTTTTGCCACCGGAATCATTATTTTTTAGAGAATGGCAAAGAAAAAGTCTGAGAAAAAGGACCTCATGGTAGAGAAGGCTGTCTTGCGTAACGTACCTGAGATCAGTTATATTAAGCAGCCTTATAACCTGACTTTTATGCGTGGAGAGTTGTCTAACATGCAGCTTTCTGCTGTGATAGAAGTCATGGACCAGATGCAGGATAGGGTAGAGAAGTGGTTGGGTATGGGTACCCAGCAAAAGGAACTCCAGCCTTCATTATTCTCCAAGGAAGAACTAGAGGCAGGCATTCCTGCCATTCGCATTCCTTTATCTTCATTGGGCGTGCTACCACAATATTATGACAGGTTGGAAGATGCTGTCCGTAGCATGACCTCCCAGACTATAGAATATGAATCTACCATCGATGGGCAGCCCAGCAAGGTCTTTGCTCCATTATTCAAGCGCATTGCCATTCCTAGAAGAAGCGTCTTGAATGAACGTGCCATCGAAGGAAAGGTAGAGGCACCAAGCAAGCATACCCCTCGTCGTGGTTCATTTATAGAGATAGACCTGAACACTGAAATAGTTCCCTATCTCTTTAACATGAAGCAATACAACAAATATATCAAGGAGGTGGCCCGTAACTGCAGCTTGTACACCAGCCGTATCTACATGTGTATTACAGCTAAGAAATACAGTCAGACCGGAATCTGGGAAATTTCTTATTCTGAATTCAGACAGATCATGGGTGCCGACCGATATGATAATGCCACCAGAAAATGGGTAACGGCCAAGTATCCGGTCTATACAGATTTCCGTAAGCGTGTCCTGAATGGTGCCATGAAAGAACTCAAGGAACTAGAGGAGAGGGGAGAGGTAGACTGCTACTTCACCTATGAGGAAGTTTTCCCAGGTGGCATCCGCAGGGGAAATCCAGATCGTCTCAGGTTCTTCATTCATATCACAGAGATGGGTAAGCTGGAGCAGGCACGTACGGAGATAGCAAAAGGCAAGATAGAGATTCAGCAGTACATGCGTCAGAACTTCAGGTTCAACCTTCAGGAATGTAATGCACTGTTGAGACTGGTAGATGATGAACATTTGTCCGAGATGCTCAAGAAGTGCCATGAGCTCAAGCAGTACCTGGACGAGCATCAGGGTAAGATAGAGAAACCTAAGTCTTATGCATTCGTGACCATGAAGTCTTGGGTAGAGAATCTCATACCAGTAGCCGAGGAAAGTCCGGTGGAGATGAAGACGGAAACCGATGATTTTGCTCAGATGGCTCAGGCAGAACCAGAAATCATAAAGTCAGAGAATCCGGAGAACCGGAAGAAGTGGGATTCCTTCATGGAGAGGCTGCAGGAGTATTCTGTAGAACTTGACTGGGATGTCTATCTGAAATATATGGAGTTCGGTTCCCTGCAGGATAATGAGCTTACCATATGTGTCCCAAGTGAATTTGTCTGTGAGAAGATTCAGAATGATTTCAGTGTGGTCTTTTATAAGGCTTTTGATGAGATCTTCCCAAAAGACGTTCAAATTTTCTTTAGCATCAACAAATGATAGTTTTAGTTACTACACTTATCTATTTCTCATTATTGCTTCTCATATCCAGACTGACGGGTAGGGGAGGCAATGATGCTTTTTTCCGCGGAAACCGACAGTCCCCATGGCCATTGGTAGCCTTCGGCATGATTGGAGCCACCTTATCGGGTGTCACTTTCGTGAGTGTCCCGGGCATGGTGCTCAGTTCAAACATGGGGTATATGCAAATGTGCCTGGGCTATCTGCTGGGCTATTTTGCCATTGCGTTCATTCTGCTGCCTATCTATTACGGCATGAACCTTACCTCTATCTATACGTATCTTGACCACAGATTTGGTAAGGTAAGCTACAAGACGGGAGCCAGCTTCTTCCTCTTGTCCAAGCTCACGGGTGCGGCAGCCCGTCTGTACCTGGTGTGCCTGATTCTACAGAATTACGTGTTCGACGACTTGGGCATCCCTTATATCGTTACGGTCCTGGTCACCCTGCTGCTCATCTGGCTGTACACGCGTAAGAGTGGCATTCGCACCTTGGTGTGGACGGACTCTCTGCAGACCTTATGTTTCATCATCACCATCCTGCTCATTCTGATTAAGGCTGCCCAGATGCTGGACTTTAACCTGAGTGAGACTTGGAATGCCATCTGGGCCGATGGCCATAGCCGGATCTTTGAGTTCTCCGACTGGACCAGCCGGAACTATTTCTGGAAGCAGTTCCTGAGTGGAATCTTCATTGTCATCGTCATGACCGGTCTGGATCAGGACATGATGCAGAAGAACCTGACCTGCAAGAATCTCAAGGATGCCCAGAAGGATATGTGTGTCTCCGGCATTCTGTTCGTTCCGGTCATCGGTCTGGTCATGATGCTCGGTGTCCTGATGACCTTGCTATATGCGCATGTGGGATACGACTTGCCAGCAGCTGGCGACAGTCTGATTCCGGATTTCATAGCCAGTGGCGTGATGGGGCAGTGGGTGCTGGTCTTCTTCACCCTGGGCATGATAGCCTCTGCATTCTCCAGTGCAGATTCAGCCCTGACCGCTCTCACCACCAGTTTCTGCATTGACATTCTGGAGCTGGAAGATAAAGACCGCTGCCATGCCAAGCTGAAGAACTTTGCCCCAGAGCGGGTGAGAAAGACGGTCCACATCATCATGGCAGCCTTGTTTGTTTTCTTCATTATGTTCTTCAAGGCCTTAGGCAGCACCAGTGTCATCGATGTGCTGCTCACCATGGTAAGCTACACTTACGGCCCACTGTTAGGCATGTACACCTTTGGCATTGTAAGCAAGCGCAAGCCTTATGAGAAGTTGGTTCCATGGATAGCCATAGCCTCACCTATAGTTTGCTATCTGCTGGACAGCTATACCAGTCAGGCCTTCGGGTATAAGTTTGGTTATGAATTACTTATCCTGAATGGTGGATTAACCTATTTAGGATTGTATCTATCGTCTTACAGAAAGTAGGGGGGCAGAAATCGAAAGAATTGCAATTTGTTGAAAACCAAATGATTTCTTATTTGCGGTGCCAAAATGGCACCTCAAAAGTTGGGAGAGGATTTTTCTTAACATCTTTAGCGTCTGCTAGGAGGATATACAGAATTATTATTATTTTTGCATTAACAAAGAAGATAATTATGGAAACGAAGAAGAAAACAAAAGAGGAGCTTATTAAATCATTAAAATTAGCGCTCAAGCATAGAGAAGATGCCTTGAAACGAACTCAGGAACAATTTGCTTCTGAGGGGATTAAAGGTAAGGTTGTGTGTATATGATGATTAATAAAAAATAAATTCCTTCTCATTTCTTAAAATAAATCAGAATGAGAACCTGTATCAATTAATAATAATTCTAATTCTTCATCATTCTGGCGCCATACCAATAGCCAATCAGGTTGCATGTGACATTCCCAACAGCCAGCATAATCGCCATAGAGTCTGTGAGCCTTGTAAGAAGGAGGAAGTGTTCCTGTTGCTTGGAGAATATCCAAAGTATCAGTAAATACTTTTATATCCAAACCTCTCTTTACACATCTCTTCAGTGATTTTTTGAATTGTCCAGTATAAATTACACTATACATTGTTACCCCAATATTTGCTTAACAAGATCAGCAGAATTTTCTGCATGAAAGACATTTCCCTTCTCAATGTCTTCAAGCCCCTTTTCTATCCCGGACTTTTTCTTCTTAGTCAGGATACTCATTGACCATCCCATTCCTGCGATGAGTTTTTTTAACATGCTTAAATCGGAATTTGGAATTGTGAGTTGAATAGTTGTCTTATCCATACGTATTGCTTTTAATTTAAATGCAAAGAAACTCTTTTCCTTTGAGATAACCAAATTTAGTTTCAGGATTTTTTGCTTGTTATTAATTTACGCATTATGGACATTATCATCAAGCCTATTGCAATTGGAAAGTTGCTATGTAAAAAAGGGAGCCGAATAGCTCCCTTTAATTTTACTCTGATGCTCCAATCTCTGCTGAGAAATCTCCTTTTTGTAGCTTGATGGACTTGCCGTGTCTGGCCATTTGCATGATGCCTGGTACCTGAGCCACCACTGCAAAGGCAAACAGTTCTCCTATTGCTGAAAGTACGCTGCCATCTATGATGCCGGTAGGAGGGAAAAGAATGCCCCCAGGTGCGTTATTTTGTCAGCCAGAAGAGTTCATTCACGGTTTTGCCGAAGTAAGCAGAGAGCTTCAACGCTAGTTCTGTACTGGGTACGAACTTATTGTTTTCTATGGCGAAAATAGTTTGTCGGCTTACGCCTATAGCCTCTGCCAGCTGTGCTTGGCTTATACGCTTGATGGCACGTTCTACTCTAAGATTATTGTCCAGCATCGTCACGAGTCTTTAACCAGTTAATGAATAGGGAGCCCTTGAAAACCACGATGTAAAGCAGCGTAATAATAAAAGGATTAGTATAGAGCCATGAGAACATCAGATATCCGTTGTCTGGAGAGAATCCCCACAAGCGTAACCCCACGTTTGTCAATGAAACATTGAACAGTAATGCAGAGAAATACAGCACTACCATGAGGAAAACGGAGCGTCCCCTGATATATCCTATATATTCATCTTCGTTCTTCTCCTTAGATAAGCATATCATCAGCGTTGCAATGGATGGCAGGAAGGAATAGATAATTAGCATACCTTTTCTTATCCACATAGGATAATCAGGATCTGACAGATGGAATAAGCGCATAGATGTGGCAAGTGCTATCCATAGAATCCAGCATAATAGCAAAAACCAACCGGTTTTCTGAACCCAATGAGGGAAAAGTAATGAATTCTTCATACAACTACGTTTTAGAGATTATCTGTTTTTGTATAAGTTTGATAGTGCAAAAGTATAGTAAACTTTACAATTATCCAAGCGTAATGGTCAAAAGACGTAGCTTATTTACATATTTTAACCTTCTTCGTTGTCCTTTGCTGATAATCCACATTGACAGAAAAGGGAGCCGAAACCGACTCCCTTTAATTTTTACTTTGATGCTCCAATCTCTGCAGAGAAATCTCCTTTCTGCAATCTGATGGACTTGCCGTGTCTGGCCATTTGCATGATGCCTGGTACCTGAGCCACCACTGCAAAGGCTAACAGTTCTCCTACTGCTGAAAGTACGCTGCCATCTATGATGCCGGTAGGAGGGAGGAGAAAACCTCCTACAATGAGGCAAACGCTAATGGTTAGTAACACGTAGAAGGTTTTCATAAGGCTTTAGTTTAGGATCACTCTCCCAATCCGTTGTCGCCTGCTGGTGGGGTTACTGGAGTGCTACCACTCTGGGTGTTACCACCGGTGCTGCCGCCAGTTGGGGTTTCATTCTCTGGGTCCTCCACATCACCATCATCGCTTGAGGTGACACGCTTCACAATCTCACCGTTACGGTCGTAGCAGGTGATATTGATGGAAGTCCTGCGAAGTTCCTCCTTGATGTCGGACGATGGGGTGAAGATTACTCGGCGAGAGGTGATCAGGTCGGTGCCCACACTGTTCACGTTTGCTACAGAAGTAGAGCGGATGCCGAAGCGCATGGTACCCAGTCCTGGTACTGCTACCGCATGACCCTCGGTGGCCCATGCCTTGATGACTTCGCCGATGACCTCCCATGCAGCATTGATGCTACCCTTAGGAATACCTGAGCGTAGGCTCGCTTCCTGAATAACTTTTGCCTGGGTGAGCTTGTTGTAGAGTTCTGCCTGGAGCACGTATGCCCACTTCTCTGCATTCTTGTCGAACGATACGTTACGTTCTACTGCCTTGACTTTGATTGCCATAATTTGTTTCCTTTCTTTTTGGTTAGTTTTTGATTGTTGGTTAAGTTCACGCGCCAAAGAAGCTGAAGGCCTTCTGTTCTTTTGACAATGCAAAGATACAACCAGAATCATGCAAAACCATGGGTTGTCCAGAACTCCGAGAAGAAGGTGTCCCGGATTTTGTCATCCTTGTCATTTTTGTCATCCTTT
>JAUNHZ010000131.1:7181-7488 GCA_030523705.1 Bacteroidales bacterium | reverse complement strand
AAAAATAGATATTGATACAATATCATCATTAGTTGAATTATCAGCATTTATAAGATATTCAAGCCAAATTAAAAAAAATAAAATAATATTAACAATAGAAAATGCATCAGTTGCAAGAAGAATATACAAAGATATAAAAAAAAAGTATTTTTGCAAACACAAAACATACAAACATGTCGGCTACCAGTAGTCTCATCTTATTCCTCTTTGCCATAGGAGGTGCTTTCATCCAGCGTGTCAGTGGATTTGGTTTTGGCATTTTCATCATGACCATTCTGCCATACATCATGCCTTCTTATGGAGAATG
>JAUNHZ010000131.1:0-7171 GCA_030523705.1 Bacteroidales bacterium | reverse complement strand
ACCACACTATCCGGCCTTATGGGTAGTGTTACCTCTATTATTATTGTGGTAAAGATGTGGAAGCACATCAGTTGGCATAAGCTATGGCCAATCTTGCTCACATTCTTGATCATCTCCTTTTTTGCTGTCCAGATGCTATCGCAAGCAGGCGACGTACTGCTCAAGCGTATTTTAGGTGCTGTATTGATTCTGGTGAGCCTCTATTTCTTCTTCCTGAGTGAGAAGATTAAGGTTAAGCCTACCATTCCTACCCAGATAAGCATGGGTACAATATCCGGACTCATGGGTGGTTTCTTTGCCATGCAAGGCCCTCCTGCCGTATTGTACTTCATTGCATCTACCAAGACGAAAGAGGAGTATGTAGCCATCTCCCAGTGCTATTTCCTGACAGGCAACATCTTTATGACAATCTTCCGTTATTATAATGGTTATCTCACCCCAGCTGTGGGTATCGCATGGCTCTATGGCCTATTAGGAGTAATAATAGGAACAGCCTTAGGCGCTAAAGTGTTCCAGCGTATCTCTACCCCTACCCTGAAAAAGATTATCTATTTCTATATGGCGATTTGTGGCTTGCTTGCCCTTCTCTCCTAAACAGAAAAAGCCCCATCCAACGAACGGTTGAATGGGGCTTTTTTCTTATATCCTTATTGAAGTGTTACCTTCAACTGATCCTTACCACCTGTAAGTGAGCTCAAATCCAGGTTCAGGGTTGTACCCTTTGGATTGGTAGTGACTATGGTGTAACGGAAGGTAGTTACACTGTTTCCACGAGTGCGGAACTCAACCTTTTGGCCAGCAGCTGTTGCTGATTTCTCATAACCGCGAGTTGTCTGTCCACCCTGTGCAGGCTCTACCAGCGTACCTCCATTTACAGTAGCCTTCAGTACGTCTGGAGTATGCTTCTTCATCAGTACCAGACGGTCGCTGGCAGTAGGCATGAAACGGTCGTTCACCACGTCTACTTCTACCTGATAAAGGTTGTTTCCAGCCTTCTTTACCACAGCGTTCTTCAGCTTCAGCTCTGGGAACTGCTTCATGACGTGCAGAACCAGACGGCTCTGACGCATAGCCTCATCTTCCATATAGCGTGGAGGAGGGGTACGGCCGATGTGCTTCTTGTTGGTACCGCCAATCCAGATTTCACCCAACTGTGGATGATTGAACTTGTGTGGCTTTACCCAGGCATCCTCACCTAAATCCAAAGCTACCCATTTAGCATATTCCTCATCGTTCACATAACCGTCACCATTGGCATCGGCATAAGGAACATTACGGTCCCACAACTCAATCAGCAGAGAGTAAGCACCTAAGATATAGTACATACTGCTCAAGGTCTCACCATACTCATTACCAGGTACTGGGTGATAGTCATTCAGGATGAAGGTTGCATCGCTTACAATCTGGTTCATGACCTGTGCATCGTGCTGGTAAGAAGACTGTACGCTATATGGCGCTCTGAAAGCAAAGCGGTCTACCGTTTCTCCAGGACGTGGGCTACGGGTATCCACCTGACGCTGCACACCGTTGCTTGGTGGGTACATGTACATAATCTCACGACCATAGTTATGATAGTTCACATCGAACATGATGTTCTTATGCTTCATCACAAAATTCCACTGGTTACGGGTTACAGGCTCCGACAATGGATAAGACTTACCCATGTTCTTTCGGAAATCGAATGGATAGACGCGGTTAGGGTCAATACCACCCAGATCATCTTCAGCCATTCTGCCATCACCGTCATTATCATAGCCTTCGGTACCAATCAAGCGGAAACGCTTGCCTTCCCACCAGTCGTCCTTGCCAATACGCAAGAAGCGGAGACCATCCTTGCTCAAGCGATAATCACCAGCAGCATCTTCCATGTACATATTGGAAAGTTCACCATCGCCATCTACATCTTCGGTCATATCGTCATCGTAAAGACCATCCTTATCGTCATCGATAGGGCGGAATGGCTCACGAGGATTGTTCTCCGTATTAGGGAAACGCACATAGCTGTCCACTGCATCCACATTCAAGGCAGGCAGGATATAAACGGTGCTTCTATCTACTACAGCAGCAACTTCTGGATCATATTTGTAGCGAGTAAGCAGATACCAAGCCAGGTACATGGCATCGGTCACACCGTTCACCTCATTGCCATGAATGGCGCCATCCACATAAGCCGCAGGCTTCTCGGTATCCTTGCCAGTCTTCTTGTTGGTAATGGTCAGCAAGAGCTGATCACGACCCATGCGACTCTTTCCAATGCTCTCTACAGAGCAGAGGTCTGGATACTGCTTTGCCAATCGCTGCATGATATCGCACCACTCCTCATAATTATAATATTTCTTCCAGTTGATAAAGAAATCACTCTCACCATGCGCATCGCCAAAGGCACCTGCCTTCTTGGTCTGAGCTGGTGCTACCACAGTCACAAAGGCCATCAAGGCCAAAAGTAAATATTTCTTCATGGCAATCAGTATTTTACAGGTTTAACCACAGTGCCACCTTTCAGCGACGATGCTACAATCTTCAAGGCCTCATTACCTTCTACGGCAACGACCCATTTCACGGTCTGCTTGTTAGAACCTCTGAAACCAGGAATCTGCTTGGTACCATAGAGGTTACCCAGACGGGTGCAAGCCTCACCACTGATGACCTTCATCTTATTGTTTGCTCCAACAAGCCAAGCCACGTCACCACGGCAGAATGCCATGTTCTCCGTATTCTGCAAACCGCTTGGCAGTGCACCTGTGTTCACAATGTCTGCAGTAATCTCTACCACCTTGGTACCTCCTGCAGATGCAGTCACCTTGGCAGAGACATTCTGAATATCCATCTGAGGCAACAAAGAAATGCAATAGCGGTCGAACTGATACTGACGCTCACAGATCTTAAGCAATGGCTCACCTGGATAAGCATTGTTTGGACCTGGAGCAGAAAGCCATCCTCCTACCTCCACGTTTCCGTGCACCGGATGCTTAGCAGGTTTCCAAGGCAAATACAAGCCCTTGTCTGCCACATACTTCAAGATACCCTTCTGCAGCTCTGCACCCTTCAGGTCCTTCAGTTCTGCAATCTCATAAGCAGGATTCCAAAGCTCAGTAGCCATACTGTAGATGCCACACTGCTTATACAGCCAATCCAGAAGGAGGCCTGCATACGAAGCCGTATTGCTGTAGGCAGCACGCCATGCTGTGTGCAAATCCTTCACACCCATGAGTTCCTGATACTTCTTACCCAGAATCTGGTCATATACCACTACGTCACGTGGGTTCATGCCCTTGTCTGCACCACTACCCAGAGGACGGTAGGTATACCCCCCCTGTGTATGATACTCATTGACCATCAAAATGTTAGTATGTGTAATGATAAACTCACAGATAGCCTGTGTCTCAGGAGCGGAGGTAGCATATTCACCACTGCCGGCAGGCATACGGGTCTGCATGTTCCACCAAGCCTCTGGGAAGTTACGGTTCAAGTCGATACCCTTGTCTGACTCCGTTTCCCAGATTACAGAATAGCGTTCAGACTCTGGAACTTCATCCACGGAACGGATAGCGGTCATCAGTCGAGGATCTTCAGGATCAATGCGATAGTAGCCCTTAGGGTCCTTATAGCGAACCTGGCTCCACTTGCCGTCACCATTCAGATCCTTGCGCTGGGTACCAAAACCGTTCATACTGTTGACACGCTGGGTAGCACCAAGCTCTACCGTATTATACAAGCCATCCACATTGATGGCAGGGCATACGTAGAACACACGATTGTCAATCAGCTGCTTAATCTCAGGGTCTGTGTCATATCCACTTACCATCTTGTCGATGAAATACAGGCAGACCTCATTTCCAGTCAGCTCATTTCCATGTGTACATCCGGTAATCATATAGGCAGCCTTACCCTGATCCAATGCAGTCACTGGTGGATTTGGAACTTCGAGCTTGCGCTCAAACTGCAGTTTCTTCTCTCTGTCTACGGTAGTTCCTGTCTTCTTGTTGGTAATAGCCAGCACGTACATAGGTCTTCCATGCACGCTCTTACCAATTTCCAGGAGTTCCGTAATGCCCGGATAGGCTTTCTGCACCGCTTTCAGATATTCCACGGTACCCGTGTAACCATGGAAGCGGTCGAATTTGATGTCCACCTTAGGCCCAGCCCAAGCCATGGACGCGAGCAACCAGATGGCGCACGCCAATACTTTACTCTTCATTATACCAAAATTAGTGATTATATCGTGTCTTAACATAAAAAGGATGCGCGCCCCATTTTGAGCGCGCATCAGTCAAAATTCTTATTTGTCAACCTTAGGGAGCTTAGCCAGATAAGTAGCTATCGTCTCGTCTGTAGGGATAACGTCAGACATAGTGCCAGAGTTGAACTGCTCGTAAGCATATAAGTCGAAGTAACCCGTACCGGTCAGACCGAATACGATGGTCTTCTCCTCACCTGTCTCCTTGCACTTCAAGGCCTCATCAATAGCTACACGGATAGCGTGGCAACTCTCTGGAGCTGGCAGGATACCCTCTACTCTTGCAAACTGAACGGCAGCATCGAATACCTGAGTCTGCTCTACGGCACGTGCCTCGAACAAACCGTCGTGATACAACTGAGAGAGAATGGTACTCATACCATGGAAGCGCAAGCCACCTGCATGGTTAGCCGATGGAATGAACTGGCTACCCAAAGTGTACATCTTAGCCAAAGGACAAATCATACCGGTATCGCAGAAATCGTATGCAAACTTACCACGAGTGAAGCTTGGGCAAGATGCTGGCTCTACCGCGATGATCTGATAGTCGGCCTCACCACGGAGCTTCTCACCCATGAATGGAGAAACCAGACCACCCAAGTTTGAACCACCACCAGCACAACCGATGATGATATCTGGCTTGATGTTATACTTGTCAAGTGCCTTCTTGGTCTCCAGACCGATGATGGTCTGATGCAACAGCACCTGGTTCAATACAGAACCTAATACATATCTGTAGCCTTCCTGTGTTACTGCAGCCTCTACAGCCTCAGAGATAGCACAACCCAAACTACCGGTGGTATCTGGATGCTCAGACAGAATCTTACGACCCACGTTTGTAGTCTGACTTGGTGAAGGAGTGATCTTGGCACCATAGGTACGCATCACCTCACGGCGGAATGGCTTCTGCTCATAAGAGCACTTTACCATATATACCTGACAATCCAGATCAAAATAAGAGCAAGCCATACTCAAGGCAGTACCCCACTGTCCGGCACCAGTCTCTGTGGTCACACCCTTCAAGCCCTGCTTCTTGGCATAATAAGCCTGAGCGATGGCTGAGTTCAGCTTGTGGCTTCCGCTGGTGTTGTTACCCTCGAACTTGTAATAGATCTTGGCAGGAGTACCCAGGGCCTTCTCCAGGAAATAGGCTCTCACCAGTGGAGATGGGCGATACATCTTATAGAAATTCTGGATTTCCTCTGGGATGTCGAAATATGGAGTATCATTATCCAGTTCCTGCTTGTTGAGCTCTTCACAGAAGATAGGAGCCAAGTCATCCAGGGTCAGAGGCTGCAAGGTTCCAGGATTCAACAGTGGAGCTGGCTTGTTCTTCATGTCGGCACGTACATTGTACCACTGAGTAGGGATTTCATTCTCACTCAGATAAATCTTGTAAGGAATTTTAGTATCCATCGTGTTTATAACTTAGTATTGATATTTGTTCTCATTCTCAAACGTTCTGCAAAAGTGGCCTTTTTCTATGAGTTAACCAAACAAAAAGACATTTTTTTGTTCCAAATTACTAAAAAAAGAAAATCCCGTCGCAAAACGGGATTTCTTTTTATTTCATTCTTCTTTGTCCCTGAAGCAAGGGAAGAAGTCGCCTTTCACCAACCACGACATACCGAAGAGGAAGAGCAGGATGATTTCTGTAATCATGGTGCAGTAGCCCGGTGCAGGTGTGACTGCCAATAACACGAACAAGACCTCCAGGCCTATCATGCCCCAGCCGCAGCCTTTGTAAATCTTGTTTCTCAGCTTTTTCCGTTCTGTCATGTTTCCTTCTTTGTTTGTCCTGGTAAAGAGGAAGATGCTGTTATAGGCCAACAGGAAGAAGAAGGCTGACGCACAGATCATGTGCAAGATATTAGAGGTCTCTATAGGAAGCTGGAAGAACCCCACTCTTGTGCTTTCCTCAATCCAGCTTACCTGGCAAGGGAACAAGACGATGCCCAGACCGAACACGCCGCTCAGACCCGTGATCCAGTCATCTACAGCGGTATATCCTATATAGGAAATCAGCACGATGCTGGCAGGAACCAGCACGCCCACCAGTGCCGGAGACTGGTAATAAGTAGCAGAGATACTCCACCACCACTCATTGCTTGGATGCTCTGCTATACCTGCAGAGAACAAGGCCAGCCATGGCAATATGACACCCAACAGACCACAAACGTTTCTGATTCTCATGTACATTTTCTCGTACATCTCCGCCTTGGTCCTGTATGCATCCCATGCCTTCACCATTTCAGCCCGAGATTTCGCTGATTTTTTCGTTGACTTGTTCATTGATTTTCCCATCTTTCTATCTTCATTATGTATGACGATTGGCAAAGATAAAAAAAAAATCAGATTATCAATAACGGTTAGCGGAATTTTTCTTTATTCTGCCCTTGCTTTTCTGTTTGAGAATATGTAGCTTTGCCCAAGCGTAACCTTCCCTAAAACAAAAGACACTCCATTTTGAATACATAGAAAATTGGAGCTTTTTTCATCGCCAACCAGTATTGAATTTCACATTTTACAAATTCTATATAGATAATCGATATTCTGCACAGACTATGTTTTCAAGATTGTTAACATTAGAAATAAAAACATCCTAACCCGGATTAAGGGGATATAATGTAGGGTTAATTTGGACTATTGAATGATTAATTCGCAGTCATCAAAGTAAACTATACTGACAGAGAAAGAATCTGGAACTTCGAAAGTCAGATTGTTTATTAAGGTATCCAAATTCAGATTACTACCTTCAAGTCTTATATCTTCAAAGCCGAGGGTATAATAACTCGTTACATTAGAAGAGTCGTTTTTTACATAATAATCAATCCATTTGCTATGCCAGGTTTTATCTGTGACCAAATTGGCTTTTTTAATTTGCTGCCAGTCTGTATCATCAAAACAATATAGATATCCATCCATTAATATATC
>JAUNHZ010000130.1 GCA_030523705.1 Bacteroidales bacterium | reverse complement strand
TGCTCAGGACCTTAAAATATGTTTAATGTTATAGTGCTGCGAAATTAAGGATGAATGAGTTTTTTCATAATAAATTTTTACTTTTCTCACAGAGTCCTATAATTACTACTTGCAAAAATAGCCCTTTCCACCAATTAGGCAAAACCAAAACATCAAATCATAGCCTTTTTGATGTTTTGACCTTCAGACTACAAAAGATGACATAAAAAATACAGAAAGATATAGCATTTTATGCATTTTAAAACTCTTCTTGCGATAACGATATTCTACTCATCAAACCCTCACTCCAACGAAATAAAATGCTCCCCAAAAAACAAAAAAGGCCCTGAATCCATAGACTCAGAGCCTTTTTCAAAAATCTACAAAGTTTACTTGGTGAAATCCAATGCGGCACGCAGGTAACCGATAGACTCTGCTACACCTGGATGTGGGTTATCTGGGTTCTTCTCAAACTCAAATGAGATTACACCCTTATAGTTGATCTGGCGAAGTGCCTGGATGATAGGGCGGAAATCGATGACACCACGACCCATCTCCCAGGTAGTACCCTCCTTAGAAGCTGCAGTCTCATCCTTGATGTGGATGTCATAGATCCAATCCTTATAAGTCACGATATCCTCGGCACAGTTGTAACCCGAACGGAAAGTATGACCCAGGTCCATGCAGCAGCCAATACCTGCATTCACGTCCTTTACCTTCTCTACTACGGTACGGATATCTGGGAAAGCAGCACCGTCAGGTCCGTGCGTATGAATAGCCACCTTGATACCGGTCTCCTTTACCTTAGCCTTTACATAATCTATCAGCTCATAGTTTGGCACGCCGATGAACATCTTGGCACCATAACGCTGAGCATAAGCGAAAGTCTTGTCCACATCGGCCTCTGAGCGCATGTAGATAGGACCAAGGGTGTAACCCTCTACCCCATATTCAGCCAGCTTAGCCTTGAAGGCATTCATTTCCTCTACGGTAGCGGTCAGTGGCAACCACCAATCCTTTACAGACAGGTACTTTACCTCCATGCTCTTGAGGAGAGCACCAGCCTCATCAATGTTACGATACTTGCGGTAAGAGAAACCTGCCACACCAATCTTCATGTCGTCAGAACCACGAGGTCCTGTAATCTGCTGTGCCTGGGCAGGAGCGCAAACCGCAAATGCCAAGGTCATGAGCATAAACTGGAATAATTTTTTCATCGTAATGTGTTTTATAGTTAACATGTCTAAGTGCAAATATAAGAGGAATTTAAGGGGCTGGCAAATTTTCTGGCAGATTTCACAAGAATTATGGCTCAAATGATAAAAATCTCCCGCTCATCGGGACAGACGAGCGGGAGATTCTATGATAAATTCCAAGAGAAATCAGAATTTCTTGATGAGCCAGTCCATAGCAGAACCCTGACCATAGTCGTTCAGCATGCGGCACCAGCTGAAGTGGCTAAGCATGCCACCGAAGCCATAGGCACGCATCTCATCATCACTATAGATGCGAATGATATCATCCTTGGCGCCCAGACGCTTGCGGGCATCGGAATAGATATAGGTACTCTGCACGTAGCAGGTGTTATCGTCCTGTGCGTGTACGAAATACATAGGCAGCTTAGCAAAAGCAGCCAAGTCCATAGGCTGAGCCACCATCTCGGTACCGTTCCACTTGTAGACTGCCTGTGCACTACGCCAAACCTGCTCCACCTGGTTGGTGAACTCGCCTGCGTTAGTGCCAGGCTTCTCACGCAATGGCATGTGGATAGGTACAATTGGGTCCATGGCACAGATAGGGATAGCTGCCTTGAAACGGTTGGCAAACTGCATCATGAAACGCATGGTACAGCCACCACCGCTGGATGCACCAGCGCAGAAGAGCTTGCTGCCATCGACCTTACCTTGCGCTATCAGCTCATCGATGAAGGCCATCTGGAGAGCGTTATTCAAGTCCACCAGCTTGATCTTCTCTGGGTCCAGCGAAGCACTATAAGAGTAGTTAGGGTTAGCCAAGGCAAACACCAAGGTAGCGCACTTCTGGTTGTGCTGTGGCAGAGAAGCCAGACAGCGGTTGGCCAGGGCTACGGTCATGAGCGACTGGTTATACTCGCCTCCGCCAATCTGCCAGACAAACAATGGCACGTTAGGGATGACATTTCCGTTGGCATCCTTTGGCAAGTACAGCATATATTCACGGGTGATGCCGCCAAAAGTATAGGAACCCTTGATGCAATCATCGATTACCTCGATGTTGGTCTTGTTCACATCGGCAGC
The DNA here is from genome assembly GCA_030523705.1 of Bacteroidales bacterium. GTDB lineage: Bacteria > Bacteroidota > Bacteroidia > Bacteroidales > Bacteroidaceae > Minthousia. Next base: position 5,255 of record JAUNHZ010000130.1, on the reverse strand, counting down.
AGAGAAGTTCAGGTCTGGGTTAGAGCAAACCACCTTCCAAGGGTCCTTACGGAAGCGAGCGTTACGCGCACCCTCGGCATCGAAAGGCTTAGCGGTGATGGTCAGTACCTTTCCGTCCACCTGGATAGCCACCTGGTCATCGGTATAAGGAGCGGAGTTCAAGCCGGTCTCTACATCGTACAAGGTGTTAGCCGCATTGTTCTGAATGTCAAAATCGGCTGCTGTGAGTTTCTTCAGGACCTTAGGGTTCTTTACGGTAACCTCAATTTTCTTCACCACGGTACCCCAGTCGTCAACGGCAGTGAATACCTCTACGTTCTCTACAGCCTTACCCTTTACAGGAGCAGGTTCCTCGGGAGGAGGAGTCTGCCAGGCAAACTGTGCGTGTGCAACGGCCGATACACTCAGCAGGGCCATTGCCATGAATACATGTTTTTTCATACTTCTATGTTGTTTTCTTATTAAAATTTCATTCAAAGGTAAGATATTTCCGACAGAAATCCAACAAGCGCACTGTTTTTTTGGCAATTTTCATAAATTATTGAACATAAAAAAAAGCGTGCTACTCCTGAGAGCAGCACGCTTGGACAATTATTATTCAAAGAGAATTTATTTAACCTCCTCAAAATCAGCATCCTGTACATCTGGACCCTGCTGCTGACCACCCTGAGCGCCAGCGTTCATGTCAGGACCAGCCTGTGGGCCTGCCTGTGCACCAGCACCAGCCTGGTACATCTTCTGAGCAGCAGCATTCAGCTCAGCAGTTGCAGCATCGATAGCAGCCAGATCCTGGTTCTTGTGAGCTTCCTTCAGCTTAGCCACAGCACCCTCAACCTCTGCCTTTACATCAGCAGGAAGCTTGTCGCCAGACTCCTTCAGCATATTCTCAGTCTGGAAGATCATAGAGTCTGCCTGGTTCAGCTTGTCAATCTTCTCACGCTCCTTCTTATCTGCATCAGCATTAGCCTCAGCCTCAGCCTTCATACGATCAATTTCCTCCTTAGACAGACCGCTTGATGCCTCGATGCGGATAGCCTGCTCCTTACCGGTAGCCTTATCCTTAGCAGATACCTTCAGGATACCGTTAGCATCGATATCGAAGGTTACCTCAATCTGAGGAACACCACGGCGTGCTGGTGCGATACCCTCCAGGTTGAACTGACCGATAGACTTGTTCTGAGCTGCCATTGGACGCTCACCCTGCAGTACGTGGATTGTTACTGCGGTCTGGTTATCAGCTGCGGTAGAGAAGATCTCGCTCTTCTTGCAAGGGATAGTAGTGTTAGCATCAATCAGCTTGGTCATGACACCACCCATAGTCTCAATACCCATGGTCAGTGGAGTTACATCCAGCAATACAATGTCACCTACACCACCCTCCTTATTCAAGATAGCACCCTGGATAGAAGCACCTACTGCAACTACCTCGTCTGGGTTCACACCCTTAGAAGGAACCTTACCGAAGAAGTCCTCAACCAACTTCTGGATAGCTGGGATACGGCTTGAACCACCTACCAGGATTACCTCATCGATATCTGCGTTATTCAGACCTGCATCCTGCATAGCCTTGCGACATGGCTCCAGACAAGCCTGGATCAAACCGTGTGCCAACTGCTCGAACTGAGCGCGAGTCAAGGTCTTAACCAAGTGCTTAGGACCAGTAGCGGTAGCAGTGATGTAAGGCAAGTTGATCTCTGTAGAAGAAGAGCTTGACAACTCAATCTTAGCCTTCTCAGCAGCCTCCTTCAAGCGCTGGAGTGCCATTGGGTCTGTAGTCAGGTCCATACCCTCGGCAGCCTTGAACTCCTGAACCAGCCAGTCGATGATAACCTGGTCGAAGTCGTCACCACCCAGGTGAGTATCACCATTGGTAGAAAGTACCTCGAACACACCTCCGCCGAACTCCAGGATAGAGATATCGAAAGTACCACCACCTAAGTCGAACACAGCAATCTTCATATCCTTGTTAGCCTTATCTACACCGTAAGCCAAAGCAGCTGCGGTAGGCTCATTTACGATACGCTTTACATCCAGACCAGCAATCTGACCAGCCTCCTTGGTAGCCTGACGCTGAGAATCAGAGAAGTATGCAGGAACAGTGATGACTGCCTCGGTAACCTCCTGACCCAGATAATCCTCTGCGGTCTTCTTCATCTTCTGCAGGATCATGGCAGAGATTTCCTGTGGAGTGTACTCACGGTCATCGATAGCCACACGTGGAGTGTTGTTAGAACCACGTACTACTGAATAAGGTACGCGAGTGATCTCCTTCTGCACCTGATCATAGGTCTCACCCATGAAACGCTTGATAGAGAAAACGGTACGCTTTGGGTTAGTTACAGCCTGACGCTTAGCTGGATCACCAATCTTACGCTCACCACCATCTACGAATGCCACGATAGAAGGAGTAGTTCTCTTACCCTCGCTATTAGCGATTACTACAGGCTCATTGCCTTCAAAAACAGATACACAAGAGTTAGTTGTACCTAAGTCGATTCCAATAATCTTTCCCATAATATTTATTTTTTTTCGTTTTTACTCAAATTAATGTTCTACTTGTGAAAATTTCTTTTCGTGGAATAGATTACAATTTGCGTGCCACAAGGGGGAGAGATGAGGGAAAGCCATTCTACTCCACCGACAATATGGCAGATTTTTGCCACATCGCAGGTATATTTCTGCCAAAAAAGCATATTTCGTGCCGAAAGAACAAGGAAAAAAGGAGAAAAATTACCATCACATGAAAAGTTTCCATTATTTTTGCATGTACGCTTCACTATTTTTAGGTACGCATGAAGAGCATCAGAATAAGTAACCTAGCCGAAGGAGGTATCCATGCCGCTATATGGACCTTCCTTTTTGCCTCCCCGCTCCTGTTCCTGGAACGGAGCAGCGAAGGTATAGACTGGAGCCACGTACTCCACCACACCGGCTGGCCACTGGCCCTCTTCTTCCTGTTCTACATGAACTACCTGCTGCTGGTACCCCGTTATTTCCTGAAAAGCAAGCACATCCCGTTCGTGCTCATCAACCTGGCCTTCATGGTCTTCCTGAGCGTGGCCATCGTGCAATGGGAAGAGCAAGCCTTCCAGGCTCCCCGTCTCTCTGAGATCATACCGATAGGACCCAACCGCAGCCAGTCGGTTTATAGCATGACCGTGAACTATTTCGGCACCGAGCTACCCATCTTCTCCATTGTGCGCGACTACCTGATGATGATGCTCTGTGTGGTGCTAGCCGCCACCACCTATACCGGCAAGAAATGGCGCGAGGAGCTGGAAGCCCGCAAGGAAGCCGAGCTAGGCAAGACAGAAGCTGAGCTCATAAACCTGCGCAACCAGATCAACCCCCACTTCCTGCTGAATACGCTGAACAACATCTATGCCCTGATCCTGTTTGACCAGGAAAAGGCCCAGAATGCGGTGGGCGACCTGAGCAAGCTGCTGCGGCACGTGCTATACGACAACAGCCAGAGCGAGGTGACGCTGGACAGTGAGATAGCGTTCCTGGAGAACTACATAGACCTGATGAAAATCCGCCTGACCGACAATACCGAGCTGACCTTTACCAAGGAGATCCCGATACCCAACAACGTGAAGGTGGCCCCCCTGCTGTTCATCTCCCTGCTGGAGAACGCGTTCAAGCACGGTGTGCGAACCAGCGAGAAAAGCTTTATCCATATCCACATAGGCTATGAGAACAAGCTCTTGCACTTCCAGATAGAGAACAGCAACTTTCCCAAGAACCGCGACGACAAGAGCGGCAGCGGCATAGGACTGGAGCAGGTACAGCGCAGACTGGACCTGATCTATCCCGGACACTACACGTGGGAAAAAGGCGTGAGAGACAACACCTATTATTCCATCATCAAACTACAACTGAACCCATGAAACTGAGATGCGCTATCATAGACGATGAGCCACTGGCGGTGAGCCTGCTGGAGAATTACGTCGGCAAGACCGACTTCCTGACCCTGGTGAGCACCTACACCAATGCCATCCAGGCCCTGAACGGCATCAAGGAAGAACCTGTGGACCTGCTCTTCCTGGACATTCAGATGCCTGAGCTCTCCGGACTGGAGCTGGCCAAGCTGGTGGATAATGACACCCGCATCATCTTTACCACCGCATTCAGCCAGTATGCCCTGGAGGGATTCCGCGCCAATGCCCTGGACTATCTGCTCAAGCCCATCAGCTATGCCGATTTCCTGCAGGCAGCCACCAAGGCCCAGCAATGGTTTGAGCTCAGTAGCAGGAAGCAAGAGGAAGAAATGAACCCAGAGGAGAAACCAACCTTCTTCTACGTGAAGAGCGAGTACCGCCAAATCCGCATTGAGATGAAAGATATTATCTATATAGAGGGCCTGAAGGACTATGTGAAAATCTACCTCACCGGACAGCCCAAAGCCATTCTCTCCCTGCTGAGCATGCGCGCCCTGGAAGACTTTCTTCCCGCCAGCATGTTCAAGCGCGTGCACCGGTCGTTCATCATCAACCTGAACAAGATAGCGGTGGTGGAACGCGGAAGGATTGTGTTTGGAGATACCTATATCCCCATCTCCGACAGCAACAGAGAAATGATACAAACGTATATCAATCAACATTCTATACTGTAACATGAAACACATTTTGACTTTATTGGTCTTTTTGATTTCTGTGAACGTAATGGCACAGGAAGACCCTAAGTACCTGGAAGGTGCAGTTCCAGAAGTGAACGGAAAAGTACAGTTCAGCACCAAGCTGATGGTGAACCAGCCAAAAGCCGCCGTATATCAAGGCATGCTGAAATGGGCAGAGACGCTGTCTGCACGCCCAACCAATATTGAAAACCACACCCGTGTAGGCTACACCGATGAAGCCAAGGGAGAAATTGTGGTGGTAGGCGAAGAGTGGATGGTGTTCTCCAGCGGAGCCCTCTCCCTGGACCGCACCCGTGTATATTACACCCTGCGCATGATCTGTGAGGACAACCTGTGCAACATTTACCTAACCAACCTGCGCTACCTGTACAACGAAGGAAGGGACGCAGAGCGTATGAGCGCCGAGGAACAAATCACCGACAAGGTGACCCTGACCAAGGACAAGAAGAAACTGTTCAAAGGCTACGCCAAATTCCGCCGCAAGACCATTGACCTGAAGGACGAACTGTTCAGCGAAGCCTCAAAGGCTTTTGGCAGCCAGACCATTACCACTGCCAAGCTAGTGGAGAGCACTCCTGTAGTGGTGGAGACTGCAAAACCAGTGGAAGTAGTGAAG
>JAUNHZ010000129.1:1990-7561 GCA_030523705.1 Bacteroidales bacterium | reverse complement strand
TTTATAGCTTTTGAGTTTATAGCAAAAGCACTACCTTTGTGGCAAAATCATTTAAAAATAAGAGAAAGATGAACACAAAACGACTGGTTTTTAGTTTTATGATTGCATTAGTGGGTCTTACCACTATTGCACAGAACCGTCCTAATGGTAGAGAGCAGATGCTGAAGGATATCAAGGCAAATTACACCAAGGAAGAAGTAATGGTTCCTATGAGAGACGGTGTAAAATTGCACACTTCCATCTATACGCCAAAGGATTCTACAGAGAGACACCCTATCTTAATGTTGCGTACAGCTTATGGTACAGGATCAGGACCTGATTCTTTCCCTTTTGGAAAGTTGAGCGCTCAGTCTAATTTTGGTAAGGCAAAGTACATCATTGTAGAACAGGATGTACGTGGCCGTGCACCAAGTGAGGGTGATTATGAGCTTATCCGTCCTTTGAACAAGAACATCAAGGTTCGTACGGGTAAGAAGGCTTTGAAGGACAAGGTAAATATTGATGAGGCTACTGATACGTATGATACCGTAGAGTGGCTTATTCACCACACTTGGAGCAATGGTAATGTAGGTTGTTCTGGTATTTCCCTGGATGGTTTTTATGCTACCATGGCTGCCAGCAGTGCACACCCCGCATTGAAGGCTGTTTCTCCACAGGCTCCTGTAACAGATTATTTCCGTGGTGACGACCGTCATCATAATGGTGCATTTACTTTCTTGCAGACTGTAAACTACTTACCTACTATGGAAGGTGAGCGTATGGGTCGTGGCGTTACTCCACTCATTGTGAAGAATGATGTTTATCAGGATTATCTAAAGTTGGGTACCTTTGCCGATGCTGATAAGTTGATTGGCCCTACCGTTCCTATGTGGAACAATATCAGAGAGCATCCAGATTTTGATGCATTTTGGCAGGAGCACGATGCACGTACTTCATGCTATAACCTGAAGCCAGCCATGCTGGTTGTAGGTGGAACTTATGACTCAGAGGACTGCTATGGTGCCTGGGGTACTTACGAGGCAATCAAAAAGCAGTCTCCAGAAACTGAACTGTATCTGGCTTTTGGTCCTTGGTATCATGGTGGTTGGAGCCGTCGTGGTTACAGCAGTTTGGGTAATGTTTATTTCGGCGAGAAGGCAAGCGATTATTTCCTGGATGAGATTGAATATCCTTTCTTCCGTTACTATCTGGAAGGTAAGGGTGAGAAGCCAAATACTGTAAGTATTTATTATTCAGGTGCTAATAAGTGGGAGTTCTATAACAACTGGCCTGTAAACAACGTGAATTTCACACCATATTATATCCATGCTAATGGAAAGGTTGACACTACTGCTCCAGTAGAGATGAATAGCAAAACCAGCTATTATAGCGATTTGAGTGCTCCTGTTCCTTTCACTGGTGTTCCAGTACGTTCACGTACAACTAGCTACATGACCGATGACCAGCGTTTTGCTGCTGCTCGTCCTGATGTCATTACATTCTGCAGTGATGTCCTGACTGATTCTGTACAGCTTGGTGGTCCTATCGATGTAGAGCTCTTTACCTCTATGACCGGTTCCGATGCTGACTTCATCGTAAAGGTAATTGATGTTTACCCAGAAAACTTCAACTATCCACGCGAGGTTGCTCAGAAGATGCCTCAGTATAATATGAGTGGCTATCAGCTCATGGTTCGTGGTGAGGTATTCCGTGGCCGTTATCGCGAAGGTTTTGACAAGCCTCAGGCATTTGTTCCAAATCAGGTTACACCAGTGAACTTCCGTCTGTACGATGTAGCACATACCTTTGCTCCTGGTCATAAGATCATGATTCAGATTCACAGCACTTGGTTCCCATTGATTGACCGTAACCCACAGCAGTTCATCAATACTTACACAGCAACCAAGGATGACTTGAAGAACGAGACCATTAGTATCTATCACCAGCAGGGTGCAGCTTCACGCGTCATCTTGCCAGTTATCAAGAAGTAATTCATGGCAGAGCATTTAGAAATTGCCCAGGGTGGCAAGGAAGAGAAGTATGAGGTTTTGTACCGTCAGGTGGTAGACTTGATGGAAGATGAGCCTGATACCATTGCTAATATGGCAAATGTCAGTGCCATGATTCAGGATACCTTTCATTTCTGGTGGACTGGATTCTATCGGGTGCTCGATGGTGTGTTAGTCTTAGGACCTTTTCAGGGTCCTTTGGCTTGTACGCGCATTAAGTGTGGAAAAGGTGTATGTGGTACTGCCTGGAAAGAAAAAAAGACTCAGTTGGTTCCCGATGTAGAGCAGTTCCCTGGACATATTGCCTGTAGCAGTGCATCGAAGAGTGAGATTGTGGTACCTCTCATGAAAGACGGTGAGGTAACAGGTGTCTTGGATATAGATAGTGAATTTCTATCAACTTTTGATGAGACCGACCAGAAATGGTTGGAGAAGATAGCTGCCTTATTCTGATGTAAGGCACAAAAAAACGGGGTACTCAGGAAATGGGTACCCCGTTTTTTATGAATTTATCTTTAGAATCTGAAGTAAACCTCAGCCCAAAGCTCGTTATAATTTTTATCAGCAACAGCCTTATTATTGTTTAAGTTATACTGCAACTGGAGTTTCAAGTTCTTGTGAATCTGGAACTCTGGAATGATAGAGAAGACATTCTGAGCATTCTCTGCAGTCTTGTCCTTGCGATACTGCTGGTACTGAGCAGAAACACGGAACCAAGAGTTGACAGGAGCAGCTCCCACTACATACCAAGCATCGGCATTACCCAGATCAGACTGGCCGTGTGCATACTCAGAACGGAAGCAGTAGCCTTTGTTATCGTATTTTACACCAAAAGCGTAGCGGTTACGAGTATGGTCACCAGTAGTGTTGTGGAATGTACCCTTCCAACCGAATGCACCTATATAAAGGTTCTTGACAGGCTGGAATTGGAGGGTAGCAGTAACGTCCTTCTTGCTGTCGTTATCGCTTGAATTGATACCAGAACCATTTGATACCATCACCTGGTAATGGATAAGGTTGTGCTTGTCGCTACCTACAGGAAGGAAGTCGCCCTGTACCTGAATACCTTGGTCACGACCACCATTCGATGCTGCATCGCAGTTCAAGTAATCGCTATGACCGGTAAGGTACTTGGTCATGAGTGAATAAGCAACGGTATAGATATCCCAAGGGTTCATTGGGTTATCAAAACAGAAAGAACGCTTGAACTGACCAATTTTTACCTTGAATGCTGCATATTTCTTCCACTCTACAAAGAAATCTTTCATGTGGAAGCTTGAATTATTGGTCTGGATTTGGATACGATATGCAAAATCTTTGAGTATGGTACCATCAACGTAGAAGCGTACGAGGCGCTGTGTAAAGCCGTTGCCATCATGCTTGCCCTCTTGATCAGTATAATCGTACTTGCCGATTACATAGCCTCCGAACTTAGGTCCAGTAGTGTAATCTGTAATGGTTCTGCCATACTTAATTTCATCACCATCAACTTGAGCTAAAGCATTTTCTTCGATAGTCTCATTTTTTACATCCTTCTCTGGTTCACCCTCGGCAAAAGAAGGAAGAGCAAAAAGACTGGCCATCATGGCCAATGTAATGATTTTTTTCATTTTCTCTATGGTTAAATTGATTGATTATTTTCGTTTTTCTACGTCCTTTGTCTTTACAGCCTGAGGCTTTATGGTAAGGCCACGGTTCTCCAGCAGACCGTCAATCTTAGGCTCTCTTCCGCGGAATGCCTTATACATGTCCATACCCTTATTAATACTACCAGGAACCAATACACTTTGCTTGAATCGCTGTGCTACCTCTTGGTTAAAGATATCTCCAGTTTCTTTGAATGCCTGATAAGCATCGCAATCCAGCACCTCTGACCAGATGTAGCTGTAATAGCCTGCACTGTATCCTCCACCAATAGAGTGGGAGAAATTAGTAACGCTATATCTTGGCAGAATCTGCTGTGGTATACCGCGAGCCTTCAGTACCTTATCCTGGAAGTCCATGACATCCATTTTCTTGTCTACAGTGGTCAATGCATGCAAATCCATATCTACCAATGAAGCTGCCAGATACTCCACGGTAGCAAATCCCTGTCCATACTTGCCTACTGCGTCAATCTTATCTACCAGTTCCTGAGGAATGATTTCACCGGTCTTGTAGTGTTTTGCATACACTTTCAGCACTTCTGGCTCAAATGCCCAGTGCTCGTTGATTTGAGAAGGAAGCTCTACGAAATCCTGCTCTGTGCGTGCAGTACCATTATAATGCACATTGCGGAAGAAGCTGTGGAGGGCATGTCCGAATTCATGGAACATGGTTTCCACATTATCTGGTGTCTGCAGGGCAGGCTTGTCCCCTGAAGGCAAAGACATGTTGCAGACATTGGTTACGATAGGTTGAACGCGCTGTGCACCATCATAGCTTTGACTACGGAAGCCACCGCACCAGGCACCTGCACCCTTACCATCGCGTGGGAAATAATCGCTATAGAAGATGGCAATCACATTTCCATCTTTATCAATGACATCCCAAGACTTAGCAGTAGAGTCATATACTGGATAATCTTCTGTACGTTCGTTGAAACTCAAGCCATATAGGCGGTTAGCTACATAGAAGATACCTTGCTGTACGTTGTTGATTTCCAGATATTCAGATATCTTTGATTCATCGTAGGCAAATTTAGCCTCCTTAGCTTTTGACAGATAGTACATGTAGTCCCAGCGCTGAGGCTCGCCCTTGATACCATCTTTCTTCATCTCTGCTTTGATATCAGCAATTTCCTCTTTTGCTTTCTCAACGGCAGGATCCCAAAGCTGGTTCAACAAGTCATATACGTTCTCTTGGTTCTCGGCCATACGACTTTCCAGCTGCATCTCTGCATAGTTTTTCTTGCCCATAATCTGGGCACGTTCCAGGCGTAATTCAATGATACGCTTGGCAATAGCTTTATTATCGTATTGGTCGTTATGATTGCATCGGTCGTTATACATCAAGTAGACCTTTTTGCGCAGTTCACGGTTTTTACAATACTGCAATACAGGGTTGCAGCTTGGGCGTTGCATGTTGAATGCATATTTGCCAGGCTTTCCAATCTTTTTAGCCAGTTCAGCCGCTTGTTGAACGTTAGCCTCTGGAAGACCCTCTAATTCAGCCTTAGTGTCAGCAATCACATATGAGTTATTGGTGTCATGCATCAGGTTCTGAGAGAATTGCAGGCTCAACTTACTCATCTCTGCATTGATTTCCATCATGCGTTTCTTTTGGTCCTCATTCAATAAGGCACCGCTGTTTACAAAGCGCTTGTAGGTAGATTCCAACAATTTCTTCTGTTCTGCATTCAGGTTCCATTTTCCTTGGTTGTCATAAACGTATTTCACTTTCTTGAACAAGTCTGGGTTCAAGTTAATGAAGTCACTATGTGCTGAACTCAGTGGCGACATCTCTTTTGCCAATGCCTGAAACTCATCATTAGAATTGGAGCTGCTCAATGTGCTATAGACACCGCGAGCCTTAGAGAGTAATTCACCGCATTGGTCAAGGGCTGCAATCACATTCTCAAAATTTGCCTCCTCCTTGTTGTCTA
>JAUNHZ010000129.1:0-1980 GCA_030523705.1 Bacteroidales bacterium | reverse complement strand
CTTGAATCTCCTTCTTTTGCTCTTCCATTCCCTTAATCATACCTTCACGATAGTTGTCCATCGTGATCTTCTCAAATGGCGGAATCTCATAAGGAGTGCCATATCGTTTCTGCAAGAATGGATTTTGTGCCATAGCAGAGCCAGTTGTAGCCATCAATATAGCTGCAGACAGTAGAATTTTTTTCATATACTATTTTGTTTTATTATTTCATGTTTTTTCTATTATATAGAAACAGCGTGCAAAAATAGTCAATTTATTTAAGAATTTCAGCTTTCTGCAGGTACTAGTTTTGCCTTTTCTGTAATTTGTTGCTCAATTTCCAGGCATAGTTCTTCATTGTCTTTCAGTAATTGCTTGGTAGCTTCTCTTCCTTGAGCCAGTTTATTTCCTCCATAGCTGAACCAGGAACCGCTTTTCTGGATGATGCCAAACTCCACGCCTAAATCCATGACTTCTCCTATTCGGCTTATGCCTTCACCGAAAGAAATCTCAAATTCGCATTTGCGGAAAGGAGGGGCAACCTTGTTCTTGACCACTTTCACGCGCACTTGGTTACCTATAACCTCGTCACCGTCTTTGATGCTGGTGACACGTCGGATATCCAAGCGTACACTTGCGTAGAACTTCAAGGCATTTCCACCTGTTGTTGTCTCGGGATTACCGAACATGACACCAATCTTTTCGCGAAGTTGATTGATGAAGATGCAAGTTGTTTTGGTCTTGCTGATACTTGCCGTCAGTTTTCGAAGAGCCTGACTCATGAGTCTGGCTTGCAGGCCCACTCTGTTGTCACCCATATCTCCTTCGATTTCTGCTTTTGGCGTAAGTGCAGCTACAGAATCGATGACAAGTACATCGATAGCCGAAGAATTAATGAGTTGTTCTGCTATATCCAGTGCCTGCTCACCATTATCCGGTTGTGCAATATACAGATTATCCACATCCACGCCCAGTTTTTCTGCATAAAATCTGTCGAAGGCATGCTCAGCATCAATGAAAGCTACCAGTCCTCCTTGTTTCTGAGCTTCGGCCATGGCATGGATAGCCAGGGTGGTCTTACCAGAAGACTCGGGACCGTAGATTTCTATGATACGTCCTTTAGGATAGCCTCCTACACCCAGTGCCAAATCCAGTCCCATAGAGCCGGTAGGGACAACTTCTACCTTTTCTACATGTTCATCACCCATGCGCATGATAGCGCCTTTACCAAAATTTTTCTCAATCTTACTCATTGCAGCTTGAAGCGCTTGCATTTTGTCTGCAGTTTCTGTTTTTCCCATTTTAATCTTGATTTAATTTTTATCTGCTGCAAAGGTATAAAATAGTTTTGACATTCTCTGACAAAAAGAAAAGTTAAAAAACGTAAACTATCTTAATATACCTATTCACTTTTCACTGAGAAGCTGTTTGTCCAACTCTCCACAGATTTTCCACCACTTGTTTTTGTGGGAAAAGGAGGGTGAAAAATAAAATTAGGTCCTGTACCTTGTAAGTACAGGACCTAATAAATTTACTAATTTCCCTAATTATAGTTGTTTGTTGTCTGTAGTTAAAATATATTGGTGTGTTTGCGTATAAGCATAGAGAAATATATTTTCTGCAAAGATAGCAAATAACCCTATTAGGTGTATATTATATTAAATTGTAATATTAAATAGGTTTTATTGATAATCAATTTATTAGTAGTTGTTTTGAGTACATTTTATTAGGTGTTGTATATCTATAGATTTCGTACATAATCCATAAAGGCTTCCTTGGAAACTGTGATTTTATTACGCATTTTCATTCGGTAGTTGTAAATCGTATGAGGATTACAACGTAGGAAGTCTGCAATACGATTGGTATCTGTAATGCCCAATCGGATAAGAGCATAGATACGTATTTCTGTAGTTAGTTCATTCTCTTGCTTGAGTTGGATTTGTTCCTCTGGTTTGAGCATTTCATTAATTCCTTTTACAAAATCAGGATAGATTGTAAGG
>JAUNHZ010000128.1 GCA_030523705.1 Bacteroidales bacterium | reverse complement strand
AGATACAATAGATTGGAACTGGGATTTCTTTCTTCAGTTCATCATAGAGGCTACGCAGTTCTTGCCAGATGATTGCCGGCAGGAGAACAACATCACCATGTGCTGCATTCTTCACTTCTTCTACCACACGCTGTAATACTTTTGGCGTTGATAGTATTCGGCCTACATTCACCGAGCGATTCTCTGATGGGCTTTTTCTCCTGACTTTCAATTCTGGGATAGACAGATGCTTAATGGTGCATGTAGAACCCAGTTTCTCAATACCCGCAGCAATGAATTCCACTGGGAAATCCAAGAAACCTATAATATCTACCAACACCACATTCTTCCATGGGAAGGAATCTTCGTTCTCTATCATAGCCGAAGGAGTAAGGCTCAAACAAGTAGGCTTAAGCAGTCCTACAGGTGTCATTCTGAAATGATTTCGCTCCATACTGCCCTTAAACTCCACACCAGCCTCGGTCAACAATTCCTGGGCATGCTTAAATAATGGCTCTACAAGAGAATCTCCCACTTTATGATAAGGATGCGATGCAGAAAGCGATGGAATAGCAGCAATAGGATTTGAAACCACATTTCCCTCCTCATCGTAACCCAACAAATCAAACGATGCAAAACGAATAGGCAATGTACTTTGACCAGCGGAGACAATAGCCACTTTCTGGTTTGCCTTAGCCAGTTCAATACCGCAGAACAGGCCACTTAAGCCACCACCTATAATCACAGTATCAAATTTCATACCTTTCCCTCCTTTCTTTTTGCTACAAGATCTAATCCACACAATCCTTGGTAAACGTGGGCTATCAACTGGCCTTCGGCAAGTGATTCACCCCAACCTACTGGATACATACCTTTCCAGCGCTCAGCAGTAAAGTGCGCCAAATCATCCAGCGAATCCTCTGCACGTTGATTCTTGCATAGGACACCGGCTGCCCTTATGGCACAAAGCTCTCCCTGGCAAGTACCCATGCCTACACGGGTTCTTCTGCGCAACTGGGTCAACTTAGCCACATGCTGCTGTTCTACAGCATAGCGAACTTCACCTACGGTTACCTCCTCGCATTCACAAATCAGGGAATTATCAAGCTCTGTCTCTGCAGCAATCTTGTTATATCGGGTGCCATGACGTCCAATTCTGGCATTTAAGGCATACATGTTCTTATGACCCAGAACATCCTGTGGGACCTCTTCACTTCCAGGAAGTGGTTTCTCTGCAGTCTCGCAAGCCTGGTTTCTATTCAGTTTCTTGCAAACCAAATCGGTAGCCATTTCAGCCATCAATCTATAGGTCATAAGCTTACCACCGGTAATAGTGATGAAACCAGCAAGGCCATCACGCGTCTCATGGTCTAAGCATACAATTCCACGACTGATATTTCTTCCTGAAGGGTCATCATCCGAAGCCACCAATGGACGGACACCTGCATAAGCTCTGATGATTCGGGTGGTAGCCAGGGCTGGAGCCAATTGCGCGCCTTCACGCAACAAAATCTCCACTTCCTCTGGGGTAATGCGCATGTCATCTACAGTCTCAATAGGCACACGGTCCGATGTGGTACCAATCACCGTAATCACATCGCCAGGCACCAAGATGTCAGCATTAGCAGGTTTTCTACAGCGGTTAATGACCATGTTGTTCACACGATGGCCAAAAATCAACAGAGAACCCTTTGCTGGGAACATATTCACTGTACACCCTGCCATCTTAGCTACAAGCATGCCCCAGATACCCGCAGCATTCACTACAATATCTGCATATCGCTCTGTCATTTCTCCGGTGATGTTATTTCTCAAACGTACACCCACACAGCGGTTCTGCTCTATAATCAAGCCGGTCACTTCATGGAAAGTCATGACATCTGCACCATGAATCTCAGCATCCATGACATTAGAGATGGTAAGGCGGAAAGGGTCAACAGAGCCATCAGGAACACGCACGGCACCAATCAAGGTTGGATTCACAGAAGGCTCAAGCTTCAAGGCCTCCTTAGGATCTATGATATCGGCACGAATACCGGCAGCCAGACAAGACTCCACGAACTTGGCCTGATAATTCAGGTCATCTTCTGGCAGTGTGATGAACAGGCCATCGCGCTCTTCCACACAATGGCGGGCAATCTTACGCAAGATCATGTTTTCCTGAATACATTCTGTAGCCGATTCCTTGTCGGTTACAGCATAACGAGCACCGGAATGCAGAAGGCCATGGTTTCTGCCAGTAGCTCCCTCTGTGAAGTCGAAACGTTCAACCAATAGTGTGGACAAGCCGCGGAGTGAACAGTCACGCGCCGTTCCTGCACCCGTAATGCCTCCACCAATTATGATGACATCGTAATGTTTGCCCTGATTATTTTCCATAGTAGATTATCAAAGATGTACTACAAATATAATAAATTTCTCTTTAGAAATTCCTTTAGAATCAGAGTTTTTCTTTCATATCTCTAAAAGTGGTATTATTTTAGCCTTTTTTGACACATTACACATAAAAATAAGCCTCCGGTCCTGTAGGGGACCGAAGGCCTAATTCTATAACGTATTGTTTCTTATTTTGCAAAGTTTCTTGGAGCAGGAATACCAGGAACTGGCTTGCGGGTCTTGATTTCCTCAAGCAGCACCTCAATAGCCTTATCCAACTGCTGGTCTATGCCTTGCTGTTCCTTGATTGGGTCATTGTCAATGACAATATCAGGATCCACACCATGGTTCTCTACAATCCACTGACCAGTCTTGTAGTCAAAGTTCGTAAAGAATGGTACACGGATATCTGTTCCATCCAGGTAAGGAAGAGAACCGCTGATACCTACAATACCACCCCAGGTACGGGTACCGATAACCTTACCGGCATTAGTAGCCTTGAAGCTCCATGGGAACAAGTCGCCGTCTGATGCAGAATACTTGTTGACCAGACAAACCTTTGGACCTACCAGTGTAGCATCTGGAACAGTTTCTACTCTGTCGCTACCACGGCGCATGGTTACACGGTATGGCTCACGGAGCAGACGCTCCAGAATCATTGGGCTCACGTTACCGCCACCGTTGGCACGGTCGTCCACAATCAGTGCCTCCTTATCCAGCTGTGCGTAGAAATAACGCGCAAACTCGTTCAGACCTTCCTGAGACATATCTGGGATGTAAACGTATCCAATCTTACCGTTACTCTTCTTGTCCACGTAAGCGATGTTCTTCTGTACCCACTCATAGTGAGTCAAAGGATACTCGTCGTCGATAGGCTTTACAACCACCTTGCGGCCACCAGCGGCAGGCTTGCTGTTGATAGTCAGCTCAGTCAGGACGTCAGCCTTGCCTACCAGCATAGAGTAAATGTTATTGGTAGTAGTCACGGAGATGCCATCGATAGCAGTGATATAGTCACCTTCCTTGATGTTCATGCCCTGCTCAGTGAGAGGAGAACGCAGTGTCTTAGAGTATGGAGCACCCTGAAGGATATGGCCAATGCGATAGTAGCCATTGCTCTCACGGGTAATCTCTGCACCCAGCAGACCCATCTTGATGCGCTCAGGCTTAGGATATTCACCTGGAGTTACGTAGCAATGGCCGCAAGTCAACTCACCAATCATCTCACCAATCAGGTAGTTCAGATCCAGGCGAGTCTTTGCATAAGGAACCAGAACCTCATATTTCTTCTTGATAGCCTTCCAGTCGTAACCGTGCATGTTCTCCAGATAGAAGCCATCGCGGAATGCACGCCATGCCTCGTCAAAGATCTGTGCCCACTCCTGCTTGTAGTCAATCTCAGCAACCATATTGCTCAAATCAACGCCACCATCCAGTTTCACCTTATTAGAAGGGATGTTATCAAATACATAAACCTTACCAGCTCTGCGATCCATGAATGCCGCACGCTTGCCGCCGAATACGCTCATAGAAGAAGTAGAGATGTTCTCATCTTCCAGCGTACGCATGTTCAGTACGTTCGTGCCTCTGCCTGAATACCAGACCTTCTGGCCATCGCTGTAGATAGGACGAGCAGCACCAGACTTCAGTTTCACCACGCGACCGAAGATACCATCTTCATCAATCACTACAGAAACCTCCTCTGCAGGCTTTTTCTTCTCGGCCTTCACACCATCGTTAGGCAACTGAGGTGAAGGAGTGTCCTTAGCCAGCATGGTTACATACAGTGCACTCAGGTTGTTGTAGGTGTGGTTCCACTCCAAAGAGCCATAAGTAGGATTAAAGTCACGCTCAGCAGTATAGATCAAATACTTACCATCTGCACTGAAGATAGGAGAGCTTGAGTTATACCACTTTTCGGTAATCTCAATCTCCTTACCGGTCTGCATGTTATAAGCCACAACGATGCTCATGTTATTCTTAGCAGGCTTGGTATAGGCAATCCACTTGCTGTCTGGAGAGAAAGAAACGCCACGGAACTGTGTAACAGTGCTAGTCATGAGCACCTTCTTGGTACCAGTAGGGATAGCCAGAGAAACCAGGCGGTTCTTACGGTCTGTGTACAGCAGGGTCTTGCTGTCTGGGCTCCAGAACAAGCTGCTGATATAGGTATCATTATTCTTGGTCAGCTGACTTACCTCTGCAGTCTCTGCATTATAAAGGTAAACCTCGGTCTCACCAGTCTTGTCAGAGATATAGGCAATGTACTTGCCGTCAGGGCTGAAAGAAGCGCCACGCTCATTTGCACCGGCAGTACGCGTGATGTTCTTGGTCACACCCGTATAGAGAGGTACATTGAACACTTCACCACGAGCAGTCACTGCCAGGCGGTTACCCTCATTAGACACGCTGAAAGAAGTAATGTTGTTCTTCAGGTTACGGCGCTCGATGCGCGCATAGTTACCCTCTGCATTCATCTGGATGTTGATCTTCACGCTCTGACGGCTAGCAGGATCAAACTTGAATATATAGCCACCCTGCTCGAATACAATCAGTTTACCGTTTGTGCTTGGGAACTTGATGTCATAGTCTGAGAAGTTGGTAACCTTCTCAGTCTTCTGAGTCTTGGTGTTATACACAAACAAGTTCATGGTGCGGTCGCGGTCAGAGATGAAGAAAATCTCATCGCCAATCCACATAGGCATGATATCCTGTGCCTCGTTATTTGTGATATTCTTTACGGTTTTAGCCTTCTCATCGTAGATCCAGATATCATCGGCCTGTCCGCCACGGTAATACTTCCATGTACGGAACTCACGCATGGTGCGGTTATAAGCCAGCAGCTTACCGTCTGGAGAATAGCAGCAGAAGCCACCTTCAGGAAGAGCTACCTTAGTACTCATGCCACCATCCTTGGAAACAGTCCAAAGCTGACCATCGAAGCTCTCGCCAATACGGTTACGATAAATGATGGTCTTTCCGTCAGGATTCCAACCCATGACCATGTTGTTAGGGCCCATACGGTCGCCTAAGTCGTCACGGCTGTTGGTAGAAGTATAGGTCAGACGAACAGGTTCACCGCCATTCACAGACATAGAGTAAACCTCTCTGTTTCCATCGTATTCTCCAGTAAAGGCAATAGTCTTGCCATCAGGAGAGAAACGTGCAAACATTTCATACCCCACATGAGAAGTCAGGCGAACAGCCTCACCACCATTGATTGGTGCCTTGTAAAGGTCACCTGCATAAGAAAAGACCACCTCATTACCATTTGTAGAAGGGAAACGAAGCAGACGACCTTCTTCTGCATGCGCCATGCTCAGGGAACCAAGCAACAGCGCTGAAAATAGAAATCTCGCGTTCATAAGTGTCAAATTAAAAAAAGTGCCACAAAGGTAGCACTTTTTTTTGTTTTTAGAGTTTATCTATCAGAGATTTGCAAGGATTTCGTCCAAATTATAGGTACGATACGTAATCTCAGGATCGTAACACTTCATGATTAACGTCTTTTTATCCTCGGTTACTGTCAAATACGTACCATACACATCAAGATGAAGTTTACGCAACAATTCCCCATCCTTATTGAAAACAAGCAGATTCTTCGGTAAATGTTCTTGGGAGCCAAGTTTTAAAGGTGCAGAAATTCCTGTATAAGTGGCTAAGATAAAATCATCAACCACACATAGCCCCCCGAAACCTTCAAGATTTCTATCCCGGTTCAATCGAATTTGAGATTCATCAATTTCATATGATGGCTCAGATAGATCTCCCACATTGTATCGCAAAAACATCGGTGTTAGTGAGAAACGAATCTATGGATTGAGTTCCAAGCACTGGAATACCAACCGGTTTTCATCATGAATGGGATTCTTGACATTATTCATAGATAGGTATAAGCCTTTTCTGCCAACAAACCACATACGGTATGCATATTGTCCTGCAGGAAACACCGTCTCCCCTATGACATTGAAGTTCTTGTCCAATATGATAATAGAAAACGGCTGCCCTGTCTTTGTAAATTCCTGCGGGCTTTCCGTCTTAGGCATGTCATATTCATGAAGAGCAAACCTATACCAAACCTTTCTGTATTTGTCATAAATCAGATGCCAGTATCTGGGCTTGCTTTCACTATCCCTCAATCTGGACATCAAGTCCTGTTGCACATCGTAGGGTTTATACTGAAGATGTTCCAGGTAACAACTCTTCGCACAGATTGCTTTCACATGGGCAAAATCAGATGAGACATAGATGCTGTCAGCGTATTCAAACGATACCGCGGTACGGCTGCCATCTGAGTCATAGCTGAATTCTGAAGAATAGGCTCTCACCCCTTCTGCCTCATCTTCCAAGAAGATATCAGGATAGCAGAAGCCAGTCTTCCCAAGCTTGTCTCCAGACAGGTTGAGGAATGCAAAAATTGGAGTTTGCGTCCACTGTTCCTTTTTCTTTGGAAAGCCCACATGTGCCTGCATAAAGTACCAGGTGGAATCCTTCATAAGTAGAGGAGCATTCAAACCGCTGATTACTTGAGTTCTGCAGAAATCCTTAAAAAAGGACTCTTTATCCCAGAGGCTCCATTTATCAGTTATCTCCCCTTCTGAATTAATCTGGTAGATGTAAGAAGAGGAGGAAGGGATCAAGTATCTGTCTTTTCCCATCCTTGCTATACCCAATGGTGTAGATATGCTGTTCGGACCATCCTGGAAAATCGGGACCTTATAAGCTATCGTTCCTTTTTCCAAGTCAAATACTATTCCTTGAAGCTTGCCCTTTCTGTCGTTTAAGTGAAACAGATACTCTTTCCCATTTTCTTCAAATTGAAAAGTGGACATTGTCTCATAGAAAGTTTCTTCGTCAATGTTCAAGGATAATGTATCAGAAAGAACTAAAGAACTTTCTGACACGCCAGCATCTTGGGTGCAGGAAATGAAGAATAATCCCAATAATACAAAATATGCAAAACTTTTTATCATAGGCTTTTAGTTAATTTATTGCCATTCCGTATGCTTCCTATCCACACGGAGATCATTTTCTTTGTAAAATTAGGAAAAATCAATGTATAAAAAGTAAACGGACGTTCTTTTCTCTTATTTCAGATTGATTATTAACATCCAATTTTAGTAATTAACTTTTATTGTCGGTAATCTCTATACTGATATTGAGCAAAAAAAAACTCCAGAGAATTTCTTCTCTGAAGTCTTTCCTGATAAAACGGCGCCTACCTACTCTCCCACATTGTATCGCA
>JAUNHZ010000127.1 GCA_030523705.1 Bacteroidales bacterium | reverse complement strand
GCAGCATTATTTTGTGTCCTTGGGAGGAACATTCTTGCAAGGCGACAAAGTAGTAAAGGGGCAATTTGACCAAGGAAAACTCATTCAGGTAGAAACCAATAATCTTGCGGGTGACCCTCTATTGGCATCCAATTATGTTTTGGCTTCCGGTTCCTTTATAAGTCAGGGACTTCAGTCAAATTATGAACGTGTATTTGAACCTATATTCGATTTGGATGTAGCATCTGGAGAGACACGCTCAGACTGGACATGCCATAATGTATTCGATGCTCAGCCTTATATGGAATATGGTGTGGTGACAGATAATCAGTTCCGCACCCAGAAAGAGGGTAAGACCATTGAGAATCTATATGCAATAGGCCAGATATTGAATGGCCATAACCAGATAAAAAGAGCCGATGGCGAAGGTGTGTCCATGTTGACCGGGCTGAAAGTGGCTCAAACCATAATGAACAAATAGACTATGGCAGAACCTATACAATTACTGCATATCAGCAAGAATGAATTGGAGCAATGTCTGAAGTGCTCCATCTGTACAGCCTATTGCCCTGTGGCAGCCGTTACTCCTGATTATCCGGGCCCAAAGCATGCAGGTCCCGATGGAGAGCGATATAGAATGAAGAGTCGTAGGTACTTCGATGAGAAGGCTTTGAAGCTCTGTCTGAACTGTAAGCGCTGTGAGGTGGCTTGTCCTCAGAATGTGAAGATTGGTGACATCATTCAATCTGCTCGTATCTATTACACCCATCATTTGCCATCTTTGCGCGATGTTATGCTGGCAAATACGGATTTTGTAGGTACAATGGCTAATATGGTTGCCCCCGTGGTGAATTATTCCTTAGGGCTTGCTCCAGTGAAATGGGGACTCCATCATGTCATGGGTATAGATCAGCACCGTACATTCCCTTCGTATTCCTCACAGAAATTTACGACTTGGTATAAGAAACATGCTGCCAAGAAACAGGAGGAGTTCACTCGTTTTGTGAGCTATTTCCATGGCTGTTATGCGAATTACAACTATCCAAAGCTGGCTAAAGATTTTGTGAAGGTCATGAATGCCATCGGTTATGGTGTCCATCTGCTGGAAAAGGAGAAATGCTGTGGTGTGGCATTGATTTCCAATGGCATTCCTAAACAGGCCAAGAAACAGGGTGAAATAAATATGGCATCCATGAGAAAGGCCATTGCCCGCGGTGAGGAAGTTTTGACCACAAGTAGTACCTGTACCTTTACCATGAGGGATGAATATAAACATCTGCTCCATGTGGAGAACGATGATGTGGTACCACATTTGTCTTTGGCTACGCGTTTCATCTATCGGTTAATCGATGCCGGTGAAGTGAAATTGGCCTTCAGAAAGGATTATCAGCGTCGTGTAGCCTACCATACGGCTTGCCACATGGAGAAACTTGGTTGGTCTGTTTATAGCATTGGCCTGCTCAAGCAGATACCAGGTTTAGACCTAGTAGTATTAGATTCTCAGTGCTGTGGAATAGCGGGAACTTATGGTTTCAAGAAAGAGAACTATGAGGTTTCTCAGGCTATTGGAGAATCTCTGTTTGAAAAGATTAGACAAGCAGGAGTTGAGTCTGTGTCAACAGACTGTGAGACTTGTAAATGGCAGATAGAGATGTCCACCGGTATTCCTGTTGAGAACCCAATATCCATCATTGCCGATGCATTGGATGTAGAAGAAACAATTCGTTTGAACAAGAAATAAAAAACTATAAATCAATCACTATGAAAAAGTACGTATTAGCACTGGACCAGGGAACAACCAGTTCCAGAACCATCATTTTTGGACATGATGGCGAGATTTGTTCTGTAGCCCAAAAGGAATTTACCCAGATTTTCCCAAAACCAGGATGGGTGGAGCATAACCCACTTGAGATATGGTCGTCTCAAGCTTCTACAATAGCCGAGGCTGTCACAAACATCGGAATCAATGGCGAACAGATTGCAGCCATTGGTATTACCAATCAGCGTGAGACAACCATTGTCTGGGATGCAGAGACTGGAGCTCCTGTCTATAATGCTATAGTATGGCAGGACCGTCGTACAGCAGAGTACTGCGATGAGTTGGTAGCTCAGGGATTGACCGATATGATTCGTTCAAAAACCGGTTTGATCCTGGATGCTTATTTCAGTGGTACTAAGGTACGCTGGATTCTGGAGAATGTGCCAGGTGCACGTGAGAAGGCCGAAGCAGGAAAACTGCGTTTTGGTACAGTTGATACATGGCTCATTTGGAATCTGACCCGTGGCCAGGTTCATGTTACCGATGTTTCTAATGCTTCCCGTACCTTATTGTATAACATCCATACCCTGGAGTGGGATAAGGAGATGCTAGAACTGCTGAATATCCCAGCAAGCATGCTTCCTGAAGTGAAGTCTTCAAGCGAGGTTTATGGCGTAACTTCTCCATCATTATTTGCTCATGAGGTACCAATCTCTGGTATTGCAGGCGACCAACAGGCTGCATTGTTTGGCCAGATGTGTACTGAGCCTGGTTCTGTAAAGAACACCTATGGTACAGGTTGCTTCCTCTTGATGAATACCGGTGACAAGGCTATCCTTTCTAAGAACAACTTGCTGACTACCATTGCATGGAAGATTGGTGAAACCGTGAATTATGCTTTGGAAGGCTCTATTTTCGTAGGTGGCTCTGTCATTCAGTGGTTAAGAGATGGTCTTCAGATTGTAAAGGAAAGTCCAGAGACTGAGGCTATGGCCGAGAGTGTAGAAGATAATGCCGGTGTTTATTTCGTGCCAGCACTAACAGGTATGGGTGCTCCTTATTGGGATCCTTATGCTAAGGGTACAATCACAGGTATTACCCGTGGTACCACTCGCGCACACATTGCACGTGCAGCCTTAGAGGGCATTGCATTCCAGACCATGGATATTGTAAATGCCATGAAGGCCGATGCAGGAGTTGACCTGGGAGATTTGAAGGTTGATGGTGGTGCGTCTAAGAATAATTACCTCATGCAGTTCCAGTCTGATATCCTGAATACAAATGTGGTTCGTCCTACTTGCGTAGAGACAACCGCTAAGGGTGCTGCTTATTTAGCAGGTCTGGCTGTAGGTTTCTGGGGTAGCATTGATGAAATCAAGGCACAGTGGGCTATCGATAAGACATTTGTACCTGCCATGTCTGCAGAGAAGGCACAGCAAGTAAAAGACGGCTGGGCAGATGCCATGGGTCGTGCTTTGTCAAGAAAATAATGTAAAACATAGGCTCCAGACCCTTGTTCGAGCCGTCTTTAATGAGATTATATGGAAGGGTTTTTATTTATGGATGCAACATTATTGCACAATTGTGTGCTGGAGTTTTTAGGCACATTGGTATTGGTGCTCATGGGTGATGGCGTTTGTGCTGCCACTTCATTGAACAAATGTAAGGCTAAAGGAGCAGGATGGGTAGTTGTAGCCTTGGGTTGGGGATTCGCTGTGATGTGCGGTGTATTCGTAGCTCATGATTCTGGTGCTCATTTGAATCCTGCTGTGTCTGTAGCCTTGGCTATTGCTGGACAGTTTGGATGGGATGGCGTATTGCCTTATATCGTAGCACAGATGTTAGGTGGTTTCTGTGGTGCTGTGCTTGTATGGTTGTTCTACAAAGATCATTTCGATGCTACTGCCGATGATCCTTCTACTGTCTTAGGTTGTTTCTGTACAGCTCCTGCTATCAAGAACATTTGGAATAATGTATTCAGTGAGGTTGTTGCCACTTTTGTCTTGCTGTTGGGTATTCTGTGCTTCAGCACTTATGGTGACACTGCAAACATTGGTGCAACAAGTGCACTTCCTGTTACCTTGTTGATCATGGCTATCGGTATGTCTTTGGGTGCTACTACGGGTTATGCCATGAATGCTGCACGTGACCTGGCTCCACGTATTGCTCACGCTGTTCTGCCTATCAAGGGTAAGAAAGGCTCAGACTGGGGTTACTCTTGGGTTCCTGTAGTTGGTCCTATCTTGGGTGGCGCTTTAGCTGCAGTGGTTTATTTGGCTGTTTATTGCTAACAAAACATAGAAAGGAAAAGAAAACCACCGTCGAGAACACGACGGTGGTTTTTTATTGGTTTTCATTGATGACCTTCATGGGTCGTCTATGACGATGTTTATCAAGGAACAAGTTTGTTTGCTCTCATAAAGTTATGGAGAAGGACAATCCAGTTCTCCCAGTTCTTTCCGTCGTACAGCAAACCTTCGCCATGCCAAGACTCATAGATGAAATGAAGCTCTGCAGGGATGGCCTCTGCTCGGAATTCATTGTAGAGGAACTCTGGACCCTCTGGACCTCCCAAGTCCCATTCTGGGGCGCAAATGAAGGTTGGGACAGGGTGCTCAGGTAAACCTGGGTTGTTGAATACACCATAGATTGGGGCAGCCAGGTTAGGACGGCATGCATCATCGTTGTGCTCCATGACATTGACAACTAGTGAACCTCCAGCAGAGAAACCAGTGATGGCAATTTTCTGTGGATCAATGCCCAGTTCTTTTGCATGTGCTCTAATGTAGCGGATAGCCTGACGTCCGTCATCACCTTGTATGGTTGGGTCTGGCTTCTTTCTGATGTCTGCAGGGTTAGTAACAGGCTTGGTGGTAGGCTTCTTTCCAATGGTTGCATAGTTAGCACTCAGGCTTTCGAACAGCCATTTGGTACCTTCTTTTACTTCTGCCTCTGTATTACCCACAAATTTGGTTCTGTATTTCAGTACAATACCTGTTACTCCATGGCGCTGGAACCACTGGGCTACATTCACGCCCTCTTCTTCCCATGTCAGGTATACGTTGCCACCTCCAGGTGCAACAATCACGCAAGCACCCGTATTAATCTCTGGTTCTGGTCTATATACGGTAATGGTAGGTTCTGTGACATTGGTAATCAAAGGGCGGTTGAACATACTTGGTATGACAATCTCTTTATAATTTGCACCTTCACTTCCAGGAGCTACACCGTCGTAGATCTTATAGACCTCTTGTGCTTGCATGGCACTGCAGCTGAGTGCCATGCAAGTCGTTATGAATAGTTTGTTGAGTTTCATTTGAAAAATGTGTTATTCTAAGCCAGGATATAAGCCTTCCCAGATAGCATTCAGCAGGTTCTGGTTCTCTGCAACCTTAGCTGTGGTTATGATTACAGCATCCAAATCTGGGATAACAATGATGAATTGGCCTTGCAAGCCATCTGCACGGAACGTATTGTTGCGTCCACGCCACATCTGGTAGCCGTATCCATAGATGTAATCGCAGTTTGCCTCTGTGTAATTATTCTTCTCAATTTCGTCAGGACGTGTGTTTGCAGGGCAGCAAGCCACATGCAAGGCAGATGCTTCATCTACCCATCCTTCTGGTAGAAGCTGCTGTCCATTCCACATACCCTTCTGTAGCAGAAGTTGACCTAATTTGGCCATATCTTCTGTCTTTACAAAGAGACCCCAACCACCAAGGTTGATGCCATCGTGCTCATCCCATCTTGGTGTGTCAATGTGAAGAGGCTCAAACAGTCGAGGCTGTAGGTAATCTACCACCTTCTCTCCTGTAACTTTTTGAACGATAGCAGAAAGTGTGTAGCTGGCAATATTGTTGTAGCAGTACCAAGTGCCAGGCTCATGCAAAACTGGCTGCTCCATGAAACCTTGAATCCAGTTCTTGGTAGTATCTTTGCTTAGTGTCCACAAAGGGTCTACTTCCATACCCGTATCCATGGTGAGCAAGTCTTTCACGGTAATACTCTTGGTATTCTCGCTTGGCTCTGCTGGAGCATACTCAGGGAACAGATCTACGAGCTTATCCTCTATCTTGAGTTTGCCCTCGCTGATAGCCAGGCCAATAGCAGTAGAGGTAAAGGTCTTGCTCACGCTATACATAATATGAGGCTTCTCAGGGGCTCCTTCGCTTAGCCACTGCTCCTTGACTACCTTTCCATGCTGTAGGACCATCACAGAATGAAGGTCAAGGCTGTCTCTTTCTATGATGTTCAAGAAATGCTGGAAAGCGGTGTCTAACTTCTCGTCGGAATCTCCACGAGGCAGAGTTCCTTCTTCTGTTAGGTTTGGTATGGCCTCGGTTTCAGGCTCCGTTTTCTGCCCACCACAACCCATCAGAGAAAGGCACAATGTGCCTAAAAGGAAGAATTTGATTTTCATACCTATAGTTCTTTTTTGATTTTTTCAATCATTTCCTGATACTCAGCGTCAGTCAGGTAAGTCTCTTGTGGGTTCATGCGGAACACGCCACCAAAGTCGGGACCTCCTACATATTTAGGCACTAAGTGGAAATGTAAATGGCACAATGTGTCAGAATATGCACCATAATTGATTTTCTCTGGATTGAAGACTTTCTGCATGGCACGTGTAACCTTAGTCACATCGGCCATGAAGGCATTGCGCTGGCTGTCACTCAGTTCATTCAGATCATTCACATGGCCATCGTATGCTACCAAGCATCTTCCATGATAAGTCTGTTCCTTGAAGACAAACAATCTGGAAACTGAAAGATGACAAACTTCAATCATTAATTTTTTCTGGGTCTCGTTGTTTGTGCAATAGAGACATTCTTTTGGATCACTGTACATGGCTTTTATGTTTTTGAAATTGTTTGGTCAAATTTAATATATAATAGTTAAAATAGTATCATAAAATGATTCCAAATTTAGGAACAAGATTCTGATTGGCATTATTTTTCTCTTTTTGGAACATTTATAGCCCACAAAATTCCTTAAATAAAGATTAAGAAACCTTTTTGTTCTTGCAGTATTCCAAGATTTGCTCTATCTTTGCAACAAAACCAAATACAAACAATTTATGAATAAATTAATTGCAAGCTTCCAGGTGGACCATACTAATCTTCGCCCTGGCATCTATATCTCAAGAACAGATTCTGTAAACGGAACTCCTGTGACAACTTATGATATCCGAATGACTTCTCCAAACCAGGAACCTGCTTTGGCTCCATCTGCCATTCATACCATTGAGCATATTGTTGCTACATATTTGCGAAATAATGACGAGTGGAAAGAGAATATCATATATTGGGGCCCTATGGGCTGCTTGACAGGAAACTACCTGATTATGAAGGGTGCATTCCCTTGCGAGGAGGTTCGTGATTTAATGATTGCAGCCTTCCAGCATGTGGTAGATTATGCTGATGAAGTGCCAGGAACAACTCCTGCATCTTGTGGTAATTACTTGCTTCATGACCTTCCAATGGCCAAGTGGGAAGCAAAGCGTTATGTAGAACGACTGAAAAACGAGTTCTGTTGTGAATATCCAGGCTTGGCTCGTCCAGAAAGTGCCGATGGTAAAGTATTTTTCGATGCATAATATAAAATGAATAAACTTATACTCTCTCTTAGCTGTTTTCTTGTT
This sequence comes from Bacteroidales bacterium, assembly GCA_030523705.1. Lineage (GTDB taxonomy): Bacteria > Bacteroidota > Bacteroidia > Bacteroidales > Bacteroidaceae > Minthousia. Next base: position 262 of record JAUNHZ010000127.1, on the reverse strand, counting down.
CCTTTGATATGCTCTGCTCAGTTGAATACCAGTGGAGTAAAATATCTGGCAAACCAAAAGGAAATAAAAGTCCGAATGGTGGTTCCAGATACTGCTCAGGCAGAAAAGCTTTTCCAAGAGAAATTAGAAAACTTGAATCTGGAACTGAAAGAGAAACAGACATTATATGCCAATGCCGAGGAACTCAAGACTAAGTTAGGCAAGAAACTGAAAGAGGAGAAGGATATAGAAACACTCCGCTTGGTGAATGCTTATCTCCGTC
>JAUNHZ010000126.1 GCA_030523705.1 Bacteroidales bacterium | reverse complement strand
GACTCTTCGGCTTCAAAGAGTCCTTTTGAAGTTTACTTGCGGATTTGAGGATTATCTGTTTTTGACTGCACTTTGTGCATTGTTTGCGACTTCCTGTTCTGAAGATGGCTATGTCTTTGAGGAGGCTCCAGTAACCGTAAGCATCACCTCCAGCGATGTAGTGTTCCCTGCCGATGCCAGCACAGGCTATATTAATTTTACGGCCGATGGTACCGTAACTGCCACTTCGGACAAGGATTGGTGTACCATTTCACAGACCGGAAACAGCATTCAGGTGAGCGTAACGGCAAACCCTAATCTGGAAGGCCGTATGGCTATGGTTACCCTGACTTGCGGAAAGGGTAGCACCACGGCTGTGGTGCAGCAGAAAGGCTGGGTGTTCAATTTCCAGGATGCTACCTTCTTGGATCTCTCCTGGAAGGGTGAGGATGTCTGCTTCCCAGGTAAATCTACCTTTGAATGTACCCTGACTCCAGATGTAGAATGGATTACCACAGAGCCTTACTCTGAAGGTAAGTTTGTGTTTACCTTGGCACCAAATGATACCCCAGACGAGCGTATAGGTACTGTGAAAGTAACTGCCAACGGTATGGATTGTACCGTAACCCTGATACAGAGTGGCTGGAAATTTGCCATGGAAGAAGGCGAATATGAAATTGGTGTAGATGGTGGCAAGCTTGTACTTGACGGAACCAGTGAGTGTGCACCTTCATTCCAGACCGAGGCCGACTGGCTTACCCCATCTTGGGAAAAGGGTAAGGTTAGCGTAAACGTCCAGGAGAATCCAGAACCAGTGGAGCGTACGGCAGAACTCGTCATCTTTGCAGGTACCGAGCGTGTAAAGGTAACCATTACCCAGAGCGCAAGTGAGGTTGAACCAGAGTTCTCGTTTGCAGGAACCTACGATGTGACTTATTATACCGATAACGCAGAGACCAAGCAGGCTACAGGCACAGTGACCGTAACCGTAGACCCGGAAGACGACCTTGTCCTCTATGTCAGTGGCTTGATTCCAGGAAAGGATTACACCATGAAGTTCACTCTGGACGAAGAGATGGACAAGTTCCGCTGCCCTAACGTCTATTACTTAGGTATGGATGGAAGCAACTATGTGAATGTGGCCTTGAGCTATACCACACTGGATGGCAAGTCCAACTATTACGGAACGAGCACCTCATCGAATTATGACATCATCTTGGATTATGAGATAGATGAGAACAACAAGGCTCATTTCTCTATCTATGAGAGTGCACACTTGTTTAACAAGGAACGTGAAGTGAAAGGATTCTACTTCTATGAGTTCTCTGGTCAGCCTGCAGGCTCATCAAATAAGGTAGGTTCACTCAAGTTGTTCCGTCACCCAGTATTCGTACAGCAATAATTCAGTACACAGATAGAAAAAGAGGATGCATCTTGAAAATGCATCCTCTTTTTCTATAGGTCTGTTTACCAGATTTGTTGGATGTGATAGGAGGTACTGCACATTTTTTCTGGTACTTCTATCTGAATGATTTTCTCTTCACTAGGCAGCAGGGAGAAGAAATTGTCGCTCCAGAAACACTGGTTGTTCATTTCTCCATCTGCATTAATCAGTGCCAGTTGGTTAAAGAATGCTATCTTTTTAGAACTGTTCTTGACCTTTACGGTTAGTTTGTCATGGCCAGCCAACTTCTCCGTCTTCATCAGCTTGGTGGTCAGTTTAACGGCAGGCATACTGCCTAGTTGCTCAAATCCAGAAGTACAAGGGCCCGTCAGTGTTGTGCGTCCTTCGTATTGATCCTTGGAACGCCAATAGAAATTCTCGCCCACCTTTTCACCTTGTTTATTATATAAGTATAATTTGATGAAATGTACTTGTGAGATGGAAGCCGGGAAATCAATCTTGAAAACATCATTGGCTACCCCATCCTCGGGGAGGTTCACCTTATCCTTATGCGACCATACCTTCTTGCTCTGGAAGTCATAGACATCGGCTTGAACGGTCATATCCTGGAAGGATTGGTAAAGGTTGTTCACTACAGAAACGGTATTGGTCAGGTAATCGAATTGTGGATGCAAAGGCTCCAATGCATTCTTGGTATAATATAAAGAAGAGGTCGGAACCAGATAATAATCCCACATACGTCCGCAGACTTGAGGCACAGGGCAGTTGTGGTACCAGAAGAGCAATCCGGAAGCATAACGGTCTCCATAATGCAGTTTCTGCTCATTCCAAGCTTCCCAGATAGATTTGGAATTCATGGCACCCACATATTGAGCCTTGCGGGCAAATTCCTCGATGGACGATGAGGCACCATATGCATTGGTCATGTCGGTATAGAGGGTACTCATCAAGTGGAACCCGCCACCATCCAGGTAATCCCATACTTCTTTGTTGATAGGCCACAAGTCCTTTTCATCCATCATTTTGCGCAAGGAACTCACCAATGGAAGGGTAGGAGCCCCATATTCCGGATTGAAACCATCAATGCGACTTCCTCTGTCCGATGCCGTATTCTCATAATGCTGCATTGGGTTTACCTGTTTGTAAGGACTACCATCATGAATACCATCTACCTCCGATGCCATCTGGTAGCCTCTGGTACCGTCTAAGCGATGGATGAGTTCCTTAGCTCCAGGCATTTCTGTACTCTCGTTCGAAGAAACGTAATAGGCAATGCTAGGGTGATTCCGAATGCGTTTCACCGTTGCTTCCATATTACTTAAATAGAGGCTTCCGTCGTGTGGATGTTTGGTGTCACCCGTCATCCAGAATTCTTGCCAGACCAGGAATCCCATTTCATCGCAGAGCTGGTAGAAATAATCACTTTCTGCTATACCACCACCCCAGAAACGAATGAAGTTGATGCCCGACTGTTGGGTATATTTCAACTCCATGTAAGTACGCCAATCGTTACTCTTGAGCATAGCCTCTGGAATCCAGTTTGTTCCATGCACAAACAGTTTCTTTCCGTTGACATAGAACTGGCGTGAACCATCAGGCGTATTTTGGTTGGATACAATCTCACGGATACCAAACCGTGTTTTCAAGCTGTCGCAAGCTACACCATCCACTTCGGCTACCACTTTCAGCTCATACAAATGCTGCTCACCCTTATGGATAGGCCACCAAAGACGAGGTTGGTCAATAATCAGCTGCTTGAACTCTTCTGGGGTAAAGGTAACGGTCTCTGTCATGCCCCTGACTACCTTTATTTTCTTTTCAAACTGAATGCCCGTGCCAGAAATCTCACCTTTCACTGTACATTCCTTGGTGTTATGTGTGGTATTCTCTACATCTACAGAAATAGTTTCTTGCGCCCTGTCGTAAGTTGCGTTCAGCGCAGATTTCACAAATGGGTCTTTCACGCGGATATCTTTTGTGGTAAACAGACTGATGCTTTTCCAAATGCCTGTATTTCGGTCGCGAATGCCATCATTGAACGTAAAATCCCATCCCACACTCATGAGCATGGTGGTATTCAAACCTATATTTCCATCACCGCCATTGTGCCATTCTCCGGTAGCGCCCCAGCTTTTAGGCATGGTAGTTCCTGGTACATCTACAGGGAAAACCTTGATAGCCAAGGCACTTTTTTCACCTGCTTTCACCACATCCGTCAGGTTGATGACATCTGGTTTGAACATGCCATTCATGTGGCTGACCAGATGCCCGTTAACCCAGATTTCTGCCCTATAGTTGATACCTTCTACTTCCATCCAGATGGTTTTCCCCTGGAATGACTCAGGAATCAGGAATTCAGAACGGAACCAATAGGTATAGAAATCCCGTCCCGTATCGGCCAAGTCTGGTATCAAGTGCTGCTCTTTCTTGTTGTTGATGCCGTGATAAGGATCCGGGTAGATTCCATGATACACCAATGAGTTCAATACGGTACCCGGCACAATAGCAGAGATCCATCCATGTGTGGAGTAATCCGGTTGGGAAAGTTGTTCGGCACCGGTTGTGATTTCCGATGCTTTCTTCATGGTCCATTCCGTAGTTCCCCCATGCTGAATTGGAGAATCCAAGTAAATCCGTTGTGAATCTTTTGTGTAGTTAGGTGTTTGTGCTACTGCTACCAGATTTAAGCAAAACAGAAGCAGAAAAAGTGTCTTTTTCATAGATATAGGTTTGTTTCAATGCAAAGATACTGTGTATTTTATCTAGGACTTAGAATTTGCACGTTTGTTAACATCTTTTAAGATTTGGCATTTTGGAATATCGCCTTTGCCAACTAGAAAGAAAGACTTATCTTTGCAGTAGAATCTAAAGAATGAAAAACATGAAACGTTTGTCTCTACTTTTAGTGGTTTTCTGGAGTGCATTCATGGCATTGGGCGCTCAGGAACCCGAAGTCTTACAGTTGGAAATCCCAGGAAAGAAAGTGGTGTTGAATCAAGGATGGTTGGCCAGAAAAGCCAGTGATATCCTGGTGGATGGAAATATGATCAGTTCCAAAGCATGGAATCCATCCGGATGGATGAAGGCACGTGTTCCGGGAACCGTCTTGACCACCTTGTTGGAGAACGGGCTCTATCCAGAACCAGAGAAGAGCATGAACAACAATCTGATTCCGGACATGTTTGAGGTGGGCCGTGATTTCTATACCTATTGGTTTGCCAAACCTTTTCAAATGAAATCCATTCCTGCCGGAAAGCAGGTGTGGCTCAATTTCAGAGGTATCAACTATATGGCAGACATTTACTTGAATGGGAAACGAGTAAATACCGTTACGCATGAAGGTATGTTCCTGCGTAAGAGTTTCAATGTAACCCACCTTTTGCGTACTGATTCCCTGAATGTGCTGGCTGTCATTGTCTATCCACCTCTATATCCCGGAAATCCAAATGGAGGTCAGGGTGGTGACGGTATGATAGCCCGTAACAACACCATGCAATATACGCCGGGATGGGATTGGATTCAACCGGTCAGAGATCGTAATACGGGTATCTGGGATGAGGTGTCCCTGACTACTACTGGAACCGTAAAGGTAGCTTCTCCGTATGTGGTTACAAAAGTTCCAGGTGTGCGCAAACCTTCTGCTTCCCGACAGGCCGATGCCACGGTAAAAACGACAGTAGAACTGGAGAATGTGCAGAATGCTCCTCAGGAAGGTATGCTTGTCTTGGAAACTGCCGGACTGACTCTCAAGCAGAAAATCACCTTGGGAGCCAAGGAAAAGAGAACCGTTTCCCTGAAAGATATTGTACTGAAAAATCCTGCTCTCTGGTGGCCGAATGGAATTGGTGAGCATCCGCTGTATGCCATGTCCATCCGTTTTGAGCAGAATGGCCAGGTAAGCGATGAAACTACCTTGAATTATGGTGTGCGTGAGATTACTTCAGAGAAAGACCCTCTTACAGGTGGACGTTTATTCTATGTCAATGGCCAGAAAATATATATGACAGGTGGTAATTACATCAACAGCGACTGGCTGCTCCGTCTTTCTCCTGAGCGCTATAAGGATGAAATCCGTTTCCATGCAGAGATGAACCTGCGCATGATTCGTGTTTGGGGTGGTGCCCTTTTGGAACGCCCAGATTTCTATAAGGCTTGTGATGAGGAAGGCATGCTGGTGTTCCAGGACTTGTGGGGCAGTGGCGATTGTAATGGCGCATGGGAAGATGCCATGAAGAGAGAATCCCGTCAGCGCCGATGGGAATACCCAGATAACCACGACTTATTCTTGGCTTCGGTAGAAGATCAGGTGAAAATGGTAAGAAATCACCCTAGTCTCTGCTTCTGGTGTGGAGCCAATGAATGGCCTTTAGCCAAGGATATTGATGAGGCCTTGGAGAAAGACCTTATGCCACGACTGGACCCAGAGCGCTTGTTTGTGCATTGTTCTACAGATACCCTTTTTACCCGTAACCTGTTGGGCGATAATGGCGATGGACCTTACGGCATTCAGGAGAACGATTGGTTCTTCAGTTTCCGTTCTCATCCGTTTAATCCAGAATCAGGCTCTGTGGGTTCTCCAGAGGTGGAGAGCTTCCGCGAGTTCATGACTGAGCGTGAATTGAAGGAATTCCCACTTCCAGGGAAGAAAAGAAGCACCGTTTGGACATACCATAAAGATTTGGGTTATGGAGACCATCTGCTTCGTTACGGAGACATTCCAGACATTGAGACCTATTGCTACTATGCCCAACTGGTGAACTATGACCAGTATCGCAGTTTCATGGAAGGATGGGCAAGTCACATGTGGGATTGGTACACCGGCATCATCATCTGGAAGACCCAGAATCCTTGGACGGCACTCCGTGGCCAGATGTACGACTGGTATCTGGATGTGAACGCCACCCTGTATGGTACCCGGAAGGGATGTGAGCCACTCCATCCTTTCTATAATGTAGTGACACGCGATGTACAACTCCTGAACTCTACCGTAGAAGATGCTGGTGAGGTACAGGTAAAAGCCCAGTACTATAATCTAGAAGGAAAGGTCTGGTGGGAACAGGTGGCACAGGCAGATGCTAAGGCAAATTCCGTTCAAACATTATTCCGTCTGCCTGACGTGGATCAAGTTAAAGGCGTTTATTTCTTGAAACTCACCTTGTTGAAAGATGGGAAAGAGGTTACAGACAACATCTATTGGCTTACCACAACCCCTAGGGATTACACCACGTTTCAGCAGTTGCCACGCGTAAAGCCACAGGTACAGGCCTCATGGACCAAGAAAGACGGAAGATACACGGGGCAGATAACCTTGAAGACCGGACAGCAGATCAGTTTCTTCAATCGCATCAAGTTGTTTGACAAGAAGACCGGAAAGCGAATCTTGCCAGTACATTATTCCGACAACTATATCACCCTCATGCCGGGCGACAGTAGGGTGGTTACCGTGGATTTCCCAGAGCAGGGAATTGCAGCATCAGATATAGAAATCCGTTTCTAGGTTTTAGGCGGAAAATCTAACCCATAATACTCCCGCAGGGCTTGCAGCTGGATATCGGCATTGCAGAGTCCTGCGGCTGTGTCTTTTTCGCTCAGGATGCGATTGTTGTGCGTTGAAATCGCATCAATATAACACCTGTCACTAGGCTTGAACAACTTCTGCGGCCAGAAAATCCTTCGGCAGATGGTACCAACCCGGAACGACTGCACCTTCATCCAGATATCATCGGCCATAGGGCAGAGTCTCTGCATGGTCTCCACATCCAGCACATCAGGGTGCAAGCTCCCAGGAGGGTATAATACACCACCCACACCAGTAGGGTGGTTCATGAGTCCCGCCAGACAAAGACGGCGGTCCCATTTCCATTTCTTATAAGGCGCACCCGGAATGATTTTATGTCCACGCGCATAGATGATATCATGTGGATGCAGTTTATGCAGCACCAAGAGATGGAAGAGCCACCAGCGAGAGTAAAGCACATCGTCATCGGCAGTGACAATTATGGCATCGGGGAATTCCCTCAGGGCAGGGATAGACTTGGTGGCAGGTCCATAATCTTCGGAATATCTAACTTCCACACCCTCAGGAATATTCAGGTTTTCTACTCTTTCACAGAGCCACAAAATGATGCGTGAAGCCCGCCAGTGTTGGTTCACCAGCGTATCCAGCGTTTCACGAACTCTTTCAATTCGTTTGCCATGCGAAGTCAGTGATATAATGATTTCCTCTGCCACTTTACAAATGTAGGTAAGCCTTAATTTCGCAGCACTATAACATTAA
>JAUNHZ010000125.1:4674-7800 GCA_030523705.1 Bacteroidales bacterium | reverse complement strand
TGCGATACAATGTGGGAGAGTAGGTAGGCGCCGTTTTATCAAGAGAGACTTCAGAAGATTTTCTTCTGGAGTCTTTTTTTGTTTGATGCAGAGTTGATAAATATGTGCTGTTTATTACGAATCGTAACACTTGAGTGTGTTTTAGTTGTGAAATGCAGAAATATGTAAAGATTTGCTTATAGATTATTTGTTACTTGCTTTTTTTTGTTTATCTTTGTGCTCGTATTAGTAATTAAGATTGTGATATGACAAATTATTCAAGCCTATTTCTAGCAACTCTAAGCCTCCGACTGCAATTGTAGCTGGAAGTGAGTGTTGTGCTTGAATTTTTTGCTTTAATGATATTGAGCCTTTCTCACTTCCATGTGTGAAAGGTTTTTTTTTTGGATATAAATTAAAAAAAGATATGAGTGACAGACTTTTTATTTTTGATACAACGCTTCGAGATGGTGAACAAGTGCCTGGATGCCAGCTGAACACTGTAGAGAAGATTCAGGTTGCCAAGCAGCTTGAGGCACTGGGCGTGGATGTCATTGAGGCTGGTTTCCCTATTTCTAGTCCTGGTGATTTTAATTCGGTGATTGAAATCTCCAAGGCTGTTACATGGCCAACCATCTGTGCGCTGACTCGTGCCGTGGAAAAGGATATCGATGTGGCTGCCGATGCGCTTCGTTATGCCAAGCATAAGCGTATCCATACGGGTATAGGTACCAGTGAATCTCACATCAGGTATAAGTTTAATTCTACGCCCGAGGAGATCATAGAACGGGCTGTGGCTGCCGTGAAGTATGCCAAGCGCTATGTGGAGGATGTGGAGTTCTATGCAGAGGATGCCGGTCGTACGGACAATGAATATCTGGCACGCGTGGTTGATGCCGTGGTGAAGGCTGGGGCTACTGTGGTGAATATCCCGGACACTACTGGATTCAGAATCCCGATGGAATATGGCGAGAAGATTAAATACCTGATGGAGCATGTGGATGGATTGAGCGCCGGAAAGGCTATCCTTTCTACCCATTGCCATAATGACCTGGGTATGGCTACGGCAAATTCTTTGGCTGGTATCATTAATGGTGCCCGTCAGGTGGAAGTGACAATTAACGGTATAGGTGAGCGCGCTGGTAACACATCGCTGGAGGAAGTGGTGATGGCTCTCAAGACACATCCTTACCTGGGTATAGACACGAATATCAATACCACGAAGATCTATCCGATCAGTAGAATGGTTTCTTCTCTGATGAATATGCCAATACAACCTAATAAGGCTGTTGTGGGAAGGAATGCATTTGCGCATTCCAGCGGTATCCATCAGGATGGCGTGCTGAAGAATGCGGCTACCTATGAGATTATGGATCCTAAGGATGTAGGTATCGACGACAACAGCATCGTGCTCACGGCAAGAAGTGGACGTGCAGCTTTAAAACATCGTCTCCATGTGAACGGCGTGGAAGTGGATGAAGAACGACTGGATAAGATTTATCAAGACTTTCTGGCATTGGCAGACAAGAAGAAGGATGTAACCGATGACGATATCCTGATGCTTGCGGGTGCTGATCGTAGTGAGAATCATTTTGTGAAACTGGATTACCTGCAGGTTACAAGTGGTATGGGTTTACGGAATGTGGCCAGCATTGGCCTGAAGATAGCCAACGAGAAATTTGAGGCTGCCGCAACGGGTAATGGACCTGTGGATGCAGCTATCAAGGCCTTGAAGAAAATCATTAACCGTACCATGGTGCTGAAGGAGTTTACCATCCAGGCTATCAGTAAGGGTTCCGATGATGTGGGTAAGGTACACATGCAGGTGGAATACGATGGGCATGTCTATTATGGTTTCGGGGCAAACACCGACATTGTGGTGGCTTCTATTGAGGCATATATTGATTGTATCAACAAGTTTGTGACTAAGTAGGAGATGAAGACTTTATTTGATAAGATTTGGGATGCCCATGTGGTGCAGGTGGTGGACGATGGCCCTACACAGCTCTATATAGACCGCTTGTATTGTCATGAGGTGACTTCCCCTCAGGCATTTGAGACACTTCGGGACAAGGGACTGAAGGTATTTCGCCCTCAGCAGATCTTTGCCATGCCCGATCATAATACACCATCGGACCTGCAGGATGTGATTCATGATCCTGTGGGCAGGAAGCAGGTGGAGACCTTGAAGAAGAACTGTGAAGAGGCTGGGATTGTCCATTTCCCTATGGGCTCTCCGGATAATGGCATCATTCATGTGGTAGGTCCGGAGAAGGGCTTGTCTCTGCCAGGAATGACTATTGTTTGTGGTGATTCTCACACTTCAACACATGGAGCTGTAGGTGCATTGGCCATGGGTATAGGTACCAGTGAGGTGGCCGAGGTGCTGGCTAGCCAGTGCATCTTGCAACAGAAGCCTAAGTCCATGCGTATCAATGTGGAAGGTACATTACAGGCTGGTGTAACGGCAAAGGATATTGCTTTGTATATCATGTCTCAACTGACTACTTCTGGAGCTACGGGTTATGTGGTGGAATATGCGGGTTCTGCTATACGTGGTTTGTCCATGGAAGGCAGACTTACCCTTTCTAACCTTTCTATAGAGATGGGAAGCCGTGCGGGTATTATTGCACCCGATGACATAACCTTTGCATACTTGAAGGATAGAGCCTATGCTCCTAAGGGAGAAGAATGGGAGAAGGCTGTGGCTTATTGGCGTACCTTATGCAGTGAGGAAGATGCTGTGTTTGATAAAGAGGTTACCTTCAATGCCGCAGATATCTCTCCACGTATTACTTATGGCACAAATCCAGGAGCGGGAATTCCTATTGATGGAAACATACCAAGCCTGGATGAAATTCTTGCGAATGAACAGGTGGGTTTCTTGGCGCAGCTGGATTATATGCAGTTCAAGCCTGGCGAGAAGCTGGAGGGAAAGCCTGTGGATTATGTTTTCTTAGGCGCATGTACAAATGGACGTATTGAAGATTTCCGTGCATTTGCAAGTGTGGTGAAAGGGAAAAAGAAAGCAGACCATGTGACTGCATGGCTTGTTCCGGGTAGCTGGGCTGTTCGCCGGATGATTGTTGCTGAGGGTATTGATAAAATCCTGGAAGATGCAGGATTTGAATTAAGGTTGCCTTCTTG
>JAUNHZ010000125.1:0-4664 GCA_030523705.1 Bacteroidales bacterium | reverse complement strand
CAACCGGGTTGCTCGGCTTGCCTGGCCATGAACCCTGACAAGATTCCATCGGGTAAATTGTGCGTATCGACTAGCAACCGCAATTTTGTAGGCCGACAAGGCCCTGGTGCCAGAACTATTCTTTGCTCACCATTGACTGCTGCAGCAGCAGCTATTACTGGTGTTATCACGGACCCAAGAAAGATATGACCATGAAAGCAAAATTTGACATTATAGATTCAACATGTATTCCAATTGCCATAGACAATTGTAATACGGATTTGATTATCCCTGCACGTTACTTGTCTTCTACCACACGTGATCCGCATTTCTTTGGTGATGCATTCATGCATGATTTGCGATTTGACGCAGAAGGAAAGCCTATTGCAGATTTTATCATGAATCAGGCTGCTTTTGCATCAAAGCCTGTGCCTGGCGTTCATGAGATTATTGTTGGAGGTATGAATTGGGGCTCTGGTAGCTCAAGAGAGCATGCCGCCTGGGCTATTGCCGGTTATGGCGTCAGGGTTGTCATTTCATCTTCATTTGCAGATATCCATAAGAATAACTTGCTGAATAGCTTTGTCTTGCCGGTAGTGGTGACCAAGGCTTTCCAGGAAGAATTATTCAAGAGCATAGCTGCCAACCCAGAGACCAGGGTGGTGGTAGATTTGCCTCATCAGACAGTTACGAATGGTGCAACAGGTAGTGTGGAGACGTTTGAGATAAATGGCTATAAGAAATACTGCTTGATGAATGCCTTGGATGATATAGATTTCTTGGTGGAAAGTAGAGAAAAGATTACTCAATTTGAACTTAATAGATAGGATGATATGGATTTGAAGATTGCGGTTTTAGCGGGTGATTGTATTGGTCCTGAGATTATGGAGCAGGGTGTTGCTGTACTGCATGCAGTAGCAGATAAGTTTGGCCATCAGATAACTTGTACCGAGGCTTTGTGTGGTGCACATGCCATTGATGAGGTTGGTGATCCATTCCCTCAGGAGACCTTTGAGGTTTGCCAAGCTGCAGACGCAGTACTGTTTGCTAGTGTAGGTGATCCAAAGTATGATAATAACCCAAGTGCGAAAGTCCGTCCGGAACAGGGACTATTGGCCATGCGAAAGAAGTTGGGCCTATTTGCTAACATTCGCCCTATTACTACATTCAAATGCCTGGTGCATAAGTCGCCACTAAAGGATGAAATTGTGAGCGGTGCCGATTTTGTGTGCATTCGGGAGCTCACCGGGGGAATGTATTTTGGTAAGAAGCAAGAACCTGCCATGAATGCAGAGATTGGTACAGAGGATGCATTAGATACAAATTATTACACGCGTCCAGAGGTAGAGCGTATTTTGGAGACAGGGTATAAGTATGCGCTCCAGCGCAAAAAGCATCTGACTGTAGTGGATAAGGCCAATGTGCTTGCTTCCAGTCGTTTGTGGCGTAAGGTTGCCCAGGAAATGTCGGTGAAGTACCCAGAGGTGCTGACTGACTATATGTATGTAGATAATGCCTCCATGCGCATGATACAGGATCCAAAATTCTTTGATGTCATTGTGACAGAGAATACCTTTGGCGACATCTTAACCGATGAGGGTTCTTGCATTACCGGTTCAATGGGTTTGTTACCATCGGCATCAACTGGTACAAGCACTCCTGTATTTGAACCTATCCATGGTTCATGGCCACAAGCAAAGGGATTGAACATAGCAAATCCATTGGCTCAGATTCTTTCTGTAGCAATGCTGTATGAGTATTTTGGCTTGCAGGAAGAAGGTGCACTGATTCGCCAAGCAGTGGATGCATCATTGGACGCAAACATCAGGACTCCAGAAATCCAAGTAGAAGGTGGAGCAAAATATGGCACAAAGGAAGTGGGTGCCTGGATTGTGGATTACATTAAGAAAGCATAAAAATACCTAAATCATAGTGCCATTTTAAGTTGGTTTCAGATTCTGTTTGTAAGTTTGCAACGTCTAATGAAATTTGACTTAAAATGGCATTAATTATGAGATTTTTCCGAAGCATCTATACCGTTTGTCTGCTCTGCTGTGCAGTATGTGGAATGGCACAGGATACAAATGCATATCAGCAACTGCTAGACTCTGCAGTGGTTGCCTCTTCAACCAATCGGTTTGAGAAAGCCATCAAGTTTTACAATCAAGTCCTGGAGCTGGATCCATCGAACGAAGGGAATAGTTTGGTGTATGGTAATCTGGGCAGCGTGTATGAGCGTATGGGTAAAACGGATGATGCTTTAGCAAATTACAGCAAGGCATTGGCTATTCAGCCTAAGTTGGTTCCTGTGTTGGAGCAACGTGCAGGTTTGTATCTGGACAAAGGAGACGAAGGTAGGGCCTTGCAAGATTTTACGACTATCTTGAGTCAAGAACCTGATCATGTGCAGGCTCTTCTGGGAAGGGGATATTTACTGATGCAGCAACATAAGCTGCAAGAGGCACGTCTTGATTTTGAAGGCTTGTTGCTGAATTACCCACAGCATAAGCAAGGTGAGCTTGGTTTAGCCATTCTCTGCCAGAAACAAGGGCGATTCCAAGAATCTGCCGACCGCTTTGCCCGCTTGATTGAACGTTATTCTGCAGATCCAAGCCTTTACGAGGCAAGAGGTAACATGGAGCGTGAGGCAAAGTGGTATGAACTGGCCTTGATAGATTATGAAGAAGCGGGTCGCCTTAGTAAGAACGACCCGATCTATAATGTCATGCAAGCACAAGTCTATCTGGACCAGAACAAGAAGAAAAGCGCCAAGCGAATGCTGGATAGAGCTGTCCGTGATGGACTGAGCCGTGCTTCACTAGAAGAGTACTACAACAAATGTAAATAGTTACTTTAGGTGATTGACAATTAGCTCTACGAACGTAGCTCCGTATTTCTCTTTCTTGAATTCTCCAATACCACTGATTTCTCCAAACGCATCAACCGTTTGGGGCTTGATGGTGGCTAGTGAATGGAGAACCTTGTCGGATAGGACAATATAGGCTGGATAGCCTTGCTCTTCGGCAAGTTTCTTTCTCAGTTCCCTTAACTTCTCGAACAAGAAATCGTCCTCGATACCCATAGGTATTGGGGTGATAGTCTGTAAGATAGGAGTCTCTTCTTTTTTCTTCTTTCTCCGACCTCTAGGTGTAACCTCTTCCTCTTCAATGACTGCAAGTTTAGCTTGACTCTTCTGGAATAGAACCTCTTTCCCTAATGGCGTTATTTTGAGGTGCCTGTCTTCGGAATAGGCTATTTCATAATAACCCATTTGCAGCATCTGGAGGATATAATTCTGCCAATCTTTCCGAGGAATATCTCTTCCCACACCAAATGTTTTCAGTTTATCGTATTCTTTCTGGACAACATCTGGAGAGAAATTCCCGCGAAGTATATCTATGGTGGTGTTCACTCCTATGCTTTCATTGGTGCGCATGATAGCCGAGAGTGCTTTCTGTACTAAAATGGTACCGTCAAACTGTTTGGGCGGATTTTTACAGACATCGCAGTTCCCGCATTGGCAATTGCTGTTTTCTCCAAAGTAGTTGAGCAGTATCCGTCTTCTGCATACCGATGACTCTGCATAGTCTTGCATGAGCCTCAGTTTGTCCATGTTAAGCGACTGCTGTCCACTTTCATTAGCAAATTGGGTAAGCATAATGATGTCTTGCAGTGAATAGAACAGTAAGGTATCACTTGGAAGCCCATCACGCCCTGCGCGTCCTATCTCCTGGTAGAAACTTTCAATACTTTTAGGTAAGTTGAAATGGATGACCCAACGGACATTACTCTTGTCTATACCCATGCCGAACGCAATGGTTGCACAGATAATCTGAATGCGGTCGTTGATGAAATCCTCTTGGATCTTATCGCGTTCCAACGCTGTTAAGCCTGCATGGTAAACGCCTGCAATAATGCCTTCGCTCCGAAGTTTCATGGCCACTTTCTCTGTGGTCTTCCGGGTCATACAATAGATGATGCCACTGTCGTTTGCATGCTCATCGATGAACCGGATGATGGCTTTAATCTTTTCTTTTTCAGTGAAACCTCTTTTTACATCCAAACTAAGGTTAGGCCGGTCAAATGACGTGATAAATGTCTTGGGATTATCTAGGCTCAGCTGGGTAAGGATGTCCTCTCGGGTTGTTTTATCTGCTGTAGCTGTGAGAGCTACAATGGGAACATCGGGAAAAGATGCCTTAAGCATTCCCAACTGAGTGTATTCTGGTCTGAAATCATGTCCCCATTGGGAGATACAATGGGCTTCATCAATAGCAATGAGTGAGATTTTGATTTCCTTGAGCAAACCATCCTTTTCTGCAACAAGTCGTTCCGGAGAGACATAGAGTAGTTTGATGTGGCCTAATCTGTAATCCATTCGGATGCTCATGTTCTTACTGTCGGAGTTATTGCTATTCAAAGCCTCTGCAGCTATGCCATTGGCTTTCAGACTCTCAACTTGATCTTTCATCAGTGAGATAAGTGGAGATACAACGATGGCTGTTCCATCCATCAAAAGCGCAGGAATTTGGTAGCAGATGGATTTTCCTCCACCTGTTGGCATTAACACTAATGCATCTTTTCTATTTAGCAAATGAGAAATGATTTCTTCCTGCTGTGGTCTGAACGAGTTATATCCAAAATAGGACTTTAGTGTATTCAGCATATTTCTTTAGAATAATCGG
>JAUNHZ010000124.1 GCA_030523705.1 Bacteroidales bacterium | reverse complement strand
CATTATCCAGAGCTAGAAGATGACATCATAGAAGATGATTTTCTGAAAATGCACTTAGAGAAACTCTTCGATGGCCAGCAGTTCGTATTAACGGGGAATTATCCTTACAACATCTCAAGTCAGATTTTCTTTAAGATGTTGGAATACAAAGAGCAGATTCCATGCTGTACAGGCATGATTCAGAAAGAAGTAGCAGAAAGACTTGCCGCAAAACCTGGAAGTAAGACATTTGGCATCTTGAGTGTCCTGATCCAGGCATGGTACGATGTGGAATACCTGTTTACTGTCCATGAGAATGTCTTCAACCCACCTCCAAAAGTTAAGAGTGCAGTTATTCGCATGACCCGAAACAGCACAAAAGACTTAGGATGCGACGAAGCACTCTTCCGGCAGGTTGTCAAAACCACTTTTAATCAACGCAGAAAGACATTGAGAAACTCCATTAAGCCTATAATTGGCAAAGAAAGTCCCCTGCTTGGATTAGAAATCATGAACAAGAGACCCGAACAACTATCTGTTCAGGAGTTTATAACACTGACAAATCAAGTAAAGGAAGACTTAGACAGAGAAAAAACAACAGATTTTTAGGTTAATCCGACAAAAAAAACTATCTTTGTCAAGTTAAACTTAAATTATTGGAAAAACTGAAAGTAAAAAACTACCATGATGGACTCAACCGAATCTATGAAGCCTACCTATGGCACAAAAGCAGCCATCATTGAACGCCTTAAAGAAATCGTTCAGGACACAGAGGGTACCAGTAAGTCAGAATTAGACACACTGAAGCAGGTTTTCTACAGACTGCATATGGCAGAGCAAGAGAAAGCCCACAAGGAATATATCGCCCAAGGAGGTGACCCTGCAAGTTACGTTCCCGCCATTGACGAGGAAGAAGTAGCTTTCAAGGCAGAAATGAATCTAATAAAAGAGCGCAGAAACGCCTTGCTATTGGAGCAAGATAAGATGAAGGCCGACAATCTGGAGAAAAAGCTCGCGATTGTTGAACGCATCAAATATCTTGCAGAACATGCAGAAGAGGCTAGTCAAGCATATGACGAGGTAAAGCAGCTGCAGGCAGACTGGAAGAGCATTGGTGCTGTTCCTGCAGAGAAGGCTACAGAAATCTGGAAGAACTACCAGCTCCACATTGAACAATACTATGATGTATTGAAAATCAATAGTGAAATCAGGGAGTATGACTTCAAGAAGAATCTGGAAGTTAAGATTGCGCTTTGCGAAGAGGCAGAGAAACTTACCGAAGAGACAGATGTCATTGAAGCATTCCGCAAGCTCCAGAATCTGCACGTAGAGTTCCGTGATTGTGGCCCAGTAGCCAAGGATTTAAGAGAGGAAATCTGGAAAAGATTCAAGGATGCATCTAGCATCATCAATAAGCGTCATCAGCAGCATTTCGAAGAGATCAAGAACAAGGAGCAAGCAAACCTTGAGGCTAAGACTGCCTTGTGTGAGCAGCTTGAATCTGTGGATCTGGCAGAGTTGAACTCAGCTCAGAAATGGAATGACATGACCCAGAAAGTCATTGAGCTGCAGGAAGAATGGAAAAAGATTGGCTTTGCTCCTCAGAAATTAAATGGCAAAATCTTTGAGCGTTTCAGAGCTGCTTGCGATAAGTTCTTCACAGCAAAAAGCGAATTCTTCAAGAATCTGAAAGAGAGTACAAGCCAGAACTTGAAACTGAAGCTTGCTTTATGCGAGAAGGCTGAAGAGTTGAAAGAAAGCACCGACTGGAAGAAAACGACTGAGATTCTGACTCAACTCCAAAAAGAATGGAAGGCTATCGGTCCTGTAGCCAAGAAGGAATCTGAGATTGTCTGGAAGAGATTCATTGAGGCATGCGACTACTTCTTTGAAAAGAAAGAGCAAACCGTATCAAATGTCCATAAGGAAGAACGAGACAACCTCAAGAAGAAAAAGGAGATTGTAGAAAAGCTGAAAGCTCTTGTAGAAGAGCAAGCCGAAGACCTTCAGGCCTCTCTCCGCGCCTTCATGAAAGAATGGAATGAAACAGGCCACGTTCCTTTCAAGGATAAAGACAAACTGTACGAGGAGTACAAGACTGTTGTGGACAGCATCTATAAGAAGATTAACTCCAGAAATAGCAGCAACCGCCTGAATAAATTCAAGAACGCCATCAAAGAACGTGTTCAAGAAGGAAATGGCCTCATGAAAGAAAGAGAGCGCCTAATTCGCTCATTTGAAAACATGAAAGCTGAGATTCAGACCTATGAGAACAACATTGGTTTCTTGACCTCTACTTCTAAAAAGGGCAATGGCCTTGTAGCTGAGATTACAAGAAAGGTAGAAAAGCTAAAAGACGACCTTGAACTATTAAAGAAGAAGATTGCAGCTATCGACGAAGGTCTCAAAGAGCAAGGAAAATAAAAGAAAAGATGGATAAATGAATAAGAGAGGGGGCAACTCCTCTCTTATTTTGCACTCTAATTAGCACAAAAAAAAGAGCCTCTTAAAGAAGCTCTTTGTTGGGATACCAGGATTCGAACCTGGAATGACAGGACCAGAATCTGTAGTGTTACCATTACACCATATCCCAATGCCCTATGCTTTTTGTTTTAAAGCGTTGCAAAGGTAAGGCTTTTTTGGAAACCAACAAAACTTTTCCCCATTTTTTTTGATTTTATTCTCTTTTTTTCTGTTTTCCGCAGTTTAAAGTCTAAAAAATCATGAAAAGCTAGGGATTTATACCTCATTTATGAGAAAAACAAAGTATCTTTGCAAAAAATGTGCACTACACTAAAGATGAATAATACAAAAGCACTAGTTGCTGCTATTATAAAAGGTATTCAAGAAAAGAAAGGGAAGGATATCGTCGTAGCAGACCTAACGAATATTGATGACTCCATTTGTGATTTCTTCATCATCTGCCAAGGAAATTCGCCTGCTCAACTTGAAGCAATTGTGAGATCAATTGCAGAGACTGCAGAGAAGGACTTAAAAGAAAAGCCTGTGGGCTTAGATGGATTCCGTAATTCAGAATGGGTTGCAATAGACTATATTGATGTCATTGTACATGTATTCCTCCCAAGTGTTCGCGAATTCTACCAATTAGAGAATTTGTGGGCAGATGCAAAATTAACGACTATTCCAAATTTGGACTAACTATGGAAGAAAAAAACGAAAAGAACAAAATGCCACGCTTTAGTTTGACGTGGTTATATATGATTCTCCTGATGGGTATTGGCGTCTTGTTTCTCATGCAAGGAGACGAGAGTGCAAGTAGAGGTGCTACCTATACGGAATTCAAGGAATATGTATCCAAAGGCTATGCTGAGAAGATTATAGCCAACAAGGATGAAGGGACCTTGAAAATGTTTGTTACGAAGGCACATATCCGAGATGTTTTTAAACAAGATGCAAAAACAACAGGACTGCAGCCTTATATAACTGTACAGTATGGAGCACTGGAGAAACTAGAAGATTTCTTGGACGAGCAGGAGAAGGAAGGCAAATTCACGGGTGGCATCAGTTATGAAAGAGCTAGCGGACTCTGGACTTCGCTTCTCATCAATATCGGCCCTATCCTTATATTCTTCTTCCTCATTTCATTCATGTTCCGCAGAATGGGTAATGGAATGGGTGGATCTTCCGGCATCTTCAATGTAGGACGTTCTAAAGCAAAATTGGTAGACAAGGATGAAAAGACACGTGTTACCTTTAAAGACGTAGCAGGACAGGAAGGCGCCAAGGAAGAAGTTCAAGAAATTGTCGACTTCCTTAAAAAGCCAGAGAAATACACAGAATTAGGAGGAAAGATTCCAAAGGGAGCACTGCTTGTTGGCCCTCCAGGAACAGGTAAGACTTTGCTAGCAAAAGCTGTAGCTGGTGAGGCCGATGTCCCATTCTTCTCACTGTCAGGTTCTGATTTTGTGGAAATGTTTGTCGGCGTAGGTGCTTCCCGAGTACGCGATTTGTTCCGTCAGGCCAAAGAAAAGGCACCTTGTATCATCTTCATCGACGAGATTGATGCCATAGGTAGAGCCAGAAGCAAGAACTCGTCTATGGGAGGCAACGATGAGCGTGAAAGTACATTGAACCAATTGCTAACCGAGATGGATGGATTCGGAACCAATAGTGGTGTCATTATCATGGCTGCCACCAACCGCGTGGACATCTTGGATAAAGCCTTACTGCGTGCTGGTCGTTTTGACAGACAGATTCACGTGGACTTGCCAGATCTCAATGAGAGAAAAGATATCTTTGGTGTTCACCTAAGACCAATCAAGCTGGATAACACCGTTGATGTAGATATGTTAGCACGCCAAACTCCAGGTTTCTCTGGAGCAGACATCGCTAATGTCTGCAACGAAGCCGCCTTGATTGCAGCAAGACATGGAAAATCTTATGTAGGAAAACAAGATTTCCTGGATGCAGTAGACCGAATCATTGGAGGTCTAGAGAAAAAGACAAAGGTTCTTACCACCGCAGAAAAACGATCTATTGCACTTCACGAAGCGGGACATGCTACCATCTCTTGGTTCCTTGAGCATGCAAATCCATTAGTGAAGGTAACCATCGTACCTAGAGGAAGAGCCTTAGGTGCTGCATGGTACATGCCAGAAGAGCGTTCCATCACAACTAAGGAGCAGATGCTTGATGAAATGTGTGCCACATTAGGAGGTAGAGCCGCAGAGGAACTCTTTGTGGGACAGATTTCCACTGGAGCCATGAACGACTTGGAGCGTGTCACCAAGCAAGCCTACTACATGATAGCTTATATTGGAATGAGCAGCAAGTTACCTAACCTTTGCTATTACAACAATGAGGAATACTCATTCAGCAAGCCATACAGTGAAGCAACAGCTCAGCTCATAGACGAAGAAGTCAAAAAGATGATTTCTGAACAATATGAGAGAGCTAAGGTCATTTTGGACGAGCACAAAGACGGCCACGCAGAATTAGCTAATCTGCTGATTGAAAGAGAGGTTATCTTTGCAGAAGATGTAGAGCGAATTTTCGGTAAGCGCATTTGGGCATCACGTTCCGAGGAAATTTTGGACAATGCCGTAAATGAGGACAACAAAGAAGAAGTAACCACAGAGGTTGCAATTCAATCTGAAGAAGAAAAAACAAACGAATAATTTAATTATGAAAAACTTTATCACAAGAGCATGTACAGGAATCGCATTCGTGGCTCTGATTCTGGCTGCAATTTTGCTGAATCCTGTACTATTTGGTGTCGTTTTCGCAGCTTTGACAGCATTAGCCATCTGGGAATTCTGCACATTGCTAAATGCAAGACCCGATGTTCATGTTAATCGTTTTATCTGCACGGTAGGTGGTGTTTATTTGTTTTTCGCATTTTTTGGTTTTACCATAAATTACACTGGAGCAAGTATATTCATCCCATATCTCATTGTCTTGATTTATCTTCTTGTCAGTGAATTATATCTTAAGCAAGAGAATCCTATCAACAACTGGGCACACGCCATGTTAACCCAATTATACATAGCGCTTCCTTTTGCATTGTTAAACACCCTGGCATTCCAGTATTCATCTACTAGCCAAGCCGTAACATTCACCCCTCTCTATCCGCTGTCTCTGTTTGTCTTCCTTTGGGCGAGTGACACGGGAGCCTATTGCTGCGGCATGCTCTTAGGAAAACATCGATTGTTCCCACGTATCTCTCCAAAGAAATCCTGGGAAGGATCTATTGGTGGTGGTGTCCTTGCCATCCTGGTAAGTATTGCCATAAGCCTATGGGTAAAGACAGACATGCTGGAATGGATAGGCTTTGCACTGGTTGTAGTTGTATTTGGTACATGGGGCGATTTAACAGAATCTCTGCTCAAAAGGCAACTGGGAGTAAAGGATTCTGGCAATATCCTGCCTGGACACGGAGGTATCTTAGACAGAATGGACAGCTCATTGACAGCAATCCCTGCAGCTGTTATCTATCTATTTACCCTTTCTATTCTGTAAGCATCTAATCATACTAGTTGCTGTTTTTTCAGAAGCACCAGGACCACCTAGCTTCTCGGACATCAATTGGTAATCATCGATAACTTGTTGGCGTTTATCTCCACCCGGTAAGATAGACGCCAATTCTTTTTCCAGAAGAGGAACCCTCATGTCATTGGCAACCAATTCCTTGACTGCCTCTTTTCCGCATACCAAGTTAACAAGAGAGATAAATTCAACTTTCAACAGATATTTGCGCAAGAATGACATCAAGGTAGGCAGAGGCATATCATAGCACACAACTTGAGGCACCCCAAAGAGTGCAGTTTCCAACGTTGCAGTACCCGATGTGACCAATGCGGCGGTAGCATGCGACAGAATTTCATACGTTTGGCCATAGACAATTTTAGCGCCACAAGTCTCTACAAACGGAGCATAGATTGATGCAGGAATAGACGGAGCTCCTGCTATGACCAACTGGTATTCAGGGAAAGATTGTGCAGCTTTTATCATCTTAGGCAAATTGTCTTTGATTTCTTGCTTTCTACTTCCTGCAAGAAGAGCGATAACAGGCTTCTCTGAAAGACCGTTTTTCTGTATGAAAGTGCCAAAAGTATCTTGGTATTTTGATTGGAAATCTGATACCGCATCTACGCATGGATTCCCCACATAATGAATAGGATAATTATATTTTTTGAAGAAAGGAACCTCAAAGGGCAAGATGGAGAACAGTTCCTCCACATCCCTCTTTATGTCCTTAATTCTGTATTCTTTCCAAGCCCAGATCTTAGGAGAAATGTAATAATAGACAGGTATAGAAGTGTTCTTCTTGATGTATTTCGCAATTCCCAGATTAAAGCCAGGATAATCAATCAAGATCAAAATATCAGGATGAAAAGAGACAATGTCCTGTTTGCAATACCGCATATTAGCAAGAATGGTTCGCAAATGAAACAAGACAGGGATAAAGCCCATATATGCCAATTCCCTATAATGCTTCACACACTGCCCTCCCACTGAAGACATCAAGTCTCCACCAAAAAAACGAAACTCAGCCTTCTCATCAATAGCCTTCAATGCCTTCATGAGGTTAGATGCGTGTAAATCACCCGACGCCTCGCCTGCTATCAAATAGTACTTCATCCTTCAAACTTACTTTTTAACGCTTCTAAAAGAGGATACGACGTAACATCAACAGTCGTTGGTGTCACCGCAATATACCCATGTTCCAAAGCCCATCTATCTGTATCGGTTGACATAGGCTCCTGTGATTCATAATAGCCAGAAAGCCAGTAATGTTCAGAGCCATTTTCTCGTCTGCACACCTCCCATTCCTGATGCCAGTCGCCCCTATCCTGCCTACAGATTTTCAGTCCTTTGCAGCTTTCTTCTTTAGGGAAATTCACATTAAGGCATGTTCTTTCCGGCAAGCCTTCACGCAAGACGAAACGGACTATATCTTGAATGTATGGAGAATAATTCATATAATTTCCCGAAGGAGAGGCATCACAAGAAGAGAAAGCGATGGAAGGAATACCCTTTAGGCACCCCTCTATCGTAACACCCATCGTACCTGAATAATGCACATTAACAGATGCATTATCCCCATGATTAATTCCAGCTATTACCAAATCAGGCTTCTCATCCCCCAGAATTGCATAAAAAGCTAACTTAACGCAATCAACAGGAGTTCCGCTACAAGCGTATATTGTCAAATTATCATCCTCTGAAATTTTATGAAAAGTAACCGGACTTTGAGATGTCATAGCCATGGAAAAGCCAGAACGAGCAGAATCTGGAGCCATGACCACCAGTCGTAAATTCAGTGGTTTTAAGATCTCCAGCAACTGGGATAATCCTCCGGATTGGTACCCATC
>JAUNHZ010000123.1 GCA_030523705.1 Bacteroidales bacterium | reverse complement strand
CCAACCTTTGTTAACCTTAAATCTAATACTATGAAAAACACAGTGCAAAGGTACGGCTTTTTTTGAATCCTGCAAGCGTTGTGTGCGAAAACAACGTGTTTTTTAGCACTCTTTAACAATTCCGGGATACAGCCCCTGTTTTGTTCCAATTTCTTTACATTTCCAACTAATTCCTAAATAAACCTTAAAATGTATAGTATATAAGGTAAAAGTTTTGTTACTTTGCATCAAATTTGGCTTAGTATGTCCTGTAATAAACTACATATAGAGAACTGTCCACTCTGCGGGGGTAATCAGTTCCATCCTTTCCTGACTTGCAAAGACCATTATGCCACAGGGGAAATCTTTTCCATCCTGCAGTGCGGCACGTGTGGTTTTATCTTTACGCAAGACGCGCCGGTGGAGGCAGAGATAGGACGGTATTATGAGAGTCCCGACTATATCTCCCACAGTGACACTCGCCAGGGCTTGATGAACAAAATCTACCATCAGGTGCGTGCCTACATGCTGAAAAACAAGGCGAAACTGGTGGAACAGGCTGCGGGAAAGAAGGGCGGCAGGATTCTGGACATTGGAACGGGTACGGGCTATTTCAGCCATACCATGCAGGAAAGGGGCTGGCAGGTGGATGCCGTGGAGAAGAGTCCGCAGGCACGGGCTTTTGCCAAGGAGCATTTCAACCTGGACGTGAAGGCGCCGGAACTGCTGAGCAGCTATGGCAAGCAGCAGTTTGACGTGATTACCATGTGGCACGTCATGGAGCATATAGAGCAGGTGGGACAGGAATGGGATACCCTGAACGCCTTGCTGAAAGAGGATGGTGTGGCCATTATAGCCGTGCCTAACTGCGGGGGTGCCGATGCTGCGCACTACCAGGCATTCTGGGCGGCTTACGATGTGCCAAGGCACTTGTGGCATTTCACGCCTAACACCTTGCAGCTCATGGCAGCGGCACACGGGTTCCAGCTGGTGAAAAGGCTCCCGATGCCATTCGATGGCTTTTACGTGTCCATGCTGAGCGAAAAGTACAAGGGCTGCTCCGCTTACTTCCTGAAAGGTGGACTGGTGGGGTTCGGCGCATGGCTGAAAGCGGTCTCAAATGCCGATGCCAGCAGCTCTATCATCTACATCCTTCGTAAACAAGAACAGAAATGAAAAAAGGAAATAGTTTCTTTAACATGCAGGCGCTGACCAGCTGCATCAGCATGACGCTGGTGCTGGTCTTGTTAGGTGCGGTAGTGTTCTTTGTGCTCACGGCGCGGAACCTGTCGGACCAGGTCAAGGAGAATATCAACATTACCTTGCTGCTGAGCGATGATACCACGCAGGGCGATGTGACTACCCTCCAGAACGCACTGACGAAAAAGGAATACATTAAGCATGTCTCTTTCCACTCTAAGGAGGAGGCGCTGAAGGAACTGAGCAAGGATATGGGTACGGACCCTTCGGATTTCCTGGGCTCTAACCCGCTGACGGCTTCACTTGAGTTAGGTCTGAAAGCCGACTATGCCAATCCGGACAGCATCTACTGGATTTCCAAGGAGCTGAAGGCTTCGCCTAAGGTCATCGACCTCATCTATCAGAAGGAATGGGTGGAGACCATCAATCAGTGGATTACCAAAATCAGCCTGGTGCTGCTCATCTTGGCGGGTCTGCTTACCTTCATCTCTTTTGCGCTGATTAACAATACCCTGCGCCTGAGCGTGTATGGCAAGCGCTTCCTGATTCATACCATGAAGCTGGTGGGTGCGCGCTGGAGTTTTATCCGCCGTCCGTTCCTGCTCAAGGGTATGGCGTTAGGCCTCATAGCTGCCATTACTGCCGATGCACTGCTGTATGCCGGGTATATGGGTCTGATACAGATTGAGCCTGCCCTGCAGGAGGTGGTGCCACTGGAAAACCAGCTGATAGTGGGTGGCGCCGTGCTGCTCTTCGGCTTGCTGATTACCTTAGTGTGCGCGTACTTCTCCGTGAACAAGTTCCTGCACATGAAGACATCGGCTATCTATACTGCATAATCAATAATAATATTAAATATGGAAAAACCTCAACTTGCATTCAATAAGATCAACTTTATACTGGTGGCCATTGGCTTGGCTGTCATTGTCTTGGGTTTCATTCTCATGAGTGGCGCTGGTTCCGATGAGACACATTTTGAGGAGGCTATCTTCAGCGCTACCCGCATCAAGGTGGCTCCTGTGATGAGCCTGCTGGGCTTTGTGTTCATTATCTTTGCCATTATGTACAAGCCTAAGAAGAAGTAAAAACGTACGGAAATGAATGAATTAGAAGCTCTTATCCTGGGCTTGGTCCAGGGTTTTACGGAATACTTGCCGGTAAGCAGCAGCGGCCATCTGCAGATTGGTCAGACCCTGTTGGGCATTGACCCAGAGGTGGGTGGACTGACATTTGACATTGTGGTGCATGTGGCTACCGTGCTCTCTACCCTGGTCATTCTCTGGAAAGAGGTGTCCTGGCTGCTGGTGGGCTTGTTCCAGAAGGCGTGGAACGATGAGAAGCGCTATATCCTGAACATCTTGGTCTCCATGATTCCTGTGGGTGTGGTGGGCCTGTGTTTCAAGGATGAGATTGAGGCGCTCTTCCACGGCACTACCGTGGTGGGTGTGTGCCTGCTGATTACGGCTACCCTGCTGGCGCTGACGTATTACTATCAGCCTAAGGAGCGGGAGTCCATCTCTCCACTGCATGCGTTCATCATAGGTATAGCACAGGCGGTGGCTGTACTGCCGGGCCTGTCCCGAAGTGGTTCCACCATTGCCACTGGTCTGCTGTTAGGCAACAGCAAGAAGCACTTGGCGCAGTTCTCTTTCCTGATGGTCATCCCTCCTATCTTAGGCGAGGCACTGCTGGATGCCAAGCACCTGATAGCTCCAAGCGCTGAGTATCTGGCGGAGCATGGTGTAACAGAGCCTATCTCCGCATCGGTGTTAGCTGTGGGATTTGTGGCTGCGTTCATCAGTGGCTGCATAGCTTGCAAGTGGATGATTGAGCTGGTCAAGAAGTGTAAACTGATCTATTTTGCCATCTATTGCGGCATTGTGGGTCTGCTCACCTTACTATTCCTGTAAGCCATGCATTTCAAGGAAGGAGAGATTATATACATAGACAAGCCGCTGACCTGGACCAGTTTCCAGGTGGTAGCGCGCGTGCGTTTCTTACTTTGTAAGAAGCTGGGCGTGAAGAAGCTGAAGGTGGGTCATGCAGGTACGCTGGATCCGCTGGCTACGGGTGTCATGACCCTGTGCACGGGTAAGGCTACCAAGCGCATAGACGAGCTGCAGGCGCATACAAAAGAATACATTGCTACCCTGAAGTTAGGGGCCACCACACCATCGTTCGACTTGGAGCATGAGGTGGATGCCACCTATCCTACGGAGCATATCACCCTGGAGCTGCTGCAGGAAACCCTGAAGCAGTTTGTGGGTACCATAGAGCAGGTCCCACCTACCTTCTCTGCCTGCAAGGTGGATGGCAAGCGCGCCTACGACCTGGCACGCAAGGGGAAAGAGGTGGAGCTGAAGGCCAAGACGCTGATCATAGATGAGATTGAGCTGCAGGACTTTAATGCCGAGGAGATGACGGCTGTTATCCGGGTGGTCTGCAGCAAGGGTACCTATATCCGGGCATTGGCCAGGGATATTGGTCAGGCACTGAACAGTGGTGCGCACCTGATAGGCTTGCGCCGCACCCAGGTAGGAAGCATACGCGTGGAGCAATGCCTGCAAATGGATGCGTTCCCAGCCTGGCTGGATGCGCAGGAGATTGAGGAGGAAGAGTGAATTGTCATTCCACTCCGCCTTGTCCTACCCGCTTTGTCATTCTGAGCGCTAGCGAAGAATCTCGTCCAATATTGGGTGGTTAGTGGATTGGACGAGATCCTTCACTTCGTTCAGGATGACAAGACTGGGAAAAGTTCAGGATGACAAGACTGGGGGAAGTCAAGGAATGACAAAAGTAGGTGGGGCCCCCAAAAAAAACAGAAAAATGAATTAACAAACTAAATAATTGAATATGAAACTTTCACAATTCAAATTCAAACTTCCAGAGGAGAAGATTGCACAATATCCTTCGGATTATGATCCTGAGACTGGGATCTACCACCGTGATGAATGTAAGATGATGGTGGTACACCGTAAGACGGGGGAGATTGAGCATCGACAGTTTAAGAATGTACTGGAGTATTTCGATGAGAAAGACGTGTTTGTCTTCAATGACACCAAGGTCTTCCCTGCCCGACTGTGGGGTAACAAGGAGAAAACAGGGGCACGCATTGAGGTATTCCTGCTCAGAGAACTGAACGAGGACCTGAGACTCTGGGATGTACTGGTTGACCCTGCACGCAAAATCCGTATTGGAAACAAGCTATATTTTGGACCTGACGACGCTATGGTGGCCGAGGTCATTGATAATACCACATCACGCGGACGTACCTTGCGATTCCTGTACGATGGTCCACACGATGAGTTCAAGGATGCTCTCTATCAGCTGGGCGAGGCTCCACTGCCACGCACCGACATTACCCGTGCCACCGAGGAGGAGGATACCGAGCGCTACCAGACCATCTATGCCAACCATGAGGGTGCCGTGGTAGCTCCAGCTGCCGGTCTGCATTTCTCTCGCGAGCTCATGAAACGCATGGAAATCAAGGGTATAGAAGCTACCTTCCTTACCCTGCACTCTGGTATGGGATTCTGCCAGGATATTGATGTAGAGGACCTGACCAAGCACAAGACCACCTCTGAGCAGATGGTGGTGAACAAGAGGGTCTGCCAGACTGTGAACCATGCCAAGGCCGATAACCGCAAGATCTGCGCCGTGGGTACCACTACCATCCGTGCCATGGAAACAGCCGTAAGCACCGATGGCGAGCTGAAGGAGTTTGACGGATGGACCAACAAGTTCATCTTCCCTCCATACGAGTTTGATGTGGCTGATGCCTTGATAAGCAACTTCCAGCAGCCTTTCTCTACCCAGCTCATGGTAGTGGCTGCATTCGGAGGATATGACCTGGTGATGAAGGCCTATCAGGTAGCATTGGAAAAGGATTATAAGTTTGGCTGCTTTGGCGATGCCATGCTGATTGTAGATTAAATGAGGGTCTTTTTCAGTCTTGGAAGCAACTTAGGGGAGAAGAAAGCTTTATTAGATGAAGCGGTCTCCAGCATAAACAGGAAGGTCGGGAAGGTGATTTCCCGATCTTCTTTCTATGAGACTGAACCCTGGGGATTCCAGTCGGAACATTCTTTTTATAACATTTGCTGCTGCTGTGAGACCACCCTCTCTCCCCTGGAGGTGCTGACCGTGACCCAAGGCATAGAGAAGGAGATGGGACGGAAGAAGAAGTCCGTACACAAGCACTATCAGGACCGGTGCATAGACATTGACCTGCTGTTCTGCGATGATGCCGTGATAGACACGGAAAGGCTCACCATTCCCCATCCACTGCTGCAGAAGCGACTGTTTGTCCTGGAGCCGCTGAATGAGATAGCCCCCACCATGGAGCATCCCGTACTGCACCAGACCGTTCAGGAACTGTTAGCTGCGCTCCGTCAGTCGTCCAAGCCCAACAAGGAGTAGAACTCGCGCATACCCTCGGAACCCTTCTTCTGGATAAAGGTAATCTGGCGGTTGATCTGCACAGACACCGGCTTAGGGTCAATGACCACAATAGGACACTGGGACTGGGTGTAATGAATCAATCCCGCAGCAGGATAGACATTCAGCGAGGTACCGATAATCAACAGTAAATCAGCCTGACTCACCGCACGGGCTGCCCGCTCAATCTCAGGCACAGACTCACCAAACCACACGATGAACGGACGAAGCTGGGAACCGTCTTTCGCCTTATCGCCCAACTGGATATCCGGATGCGCTGGGTCCAGGTCCACTATGCAACGTGGGTCATTAGGCTCACGCTCCGAGGTGGCCTTCATGAGCTCACCATGCAAGTGGATGATATCCGTGCTGCCCGCCTGCTCATGCAAGTTGTCCACATTCTGTGTCACCACCGTCACATCAAAATGCTTCTCCAAGCCTGCCACCAGGAGATGGCCATCGTTCGGCTTGGTGGAGAGCGACTCCCTGCGGCGGGTGTTATAGAACTGCAGCACCAGCTCACGGTTCCGCCAATAGCCCTCTATGCTTGCCACATCCTCTACGTTATAGTTCTCCCACAGTCCGTCGGAGTCACGGAAAGTGGAGATACCACTTTCTGCAGAAATGCCTGCACCCGTCAAAACAACTATCTTTTTCATATTTTCAAGGTTTATTTCACAAAAATAGTAAAAAAAAAGCACTTGATATGCAGAGTAACCAAGAAAAAGCGTAATTTTGCACCCTATTTAACAAACTAACAAGAAATTACATGGATAAATTTAGTTACGCTTTCGGTCTGGGAATTGGCCAGAACCTGATGAGTATGGGTGTAAAGGACATTAACGTAGAAGACTTTGCACAGGCTATCAAGGACGTGCTGACTGTCAGCCCTACAGCTATCACACATAACGAAGCACGCGAGATTGTCAACAAGTATTTTGCCGAGCTGGAAGCGCAGATGAACGCTGCTGCCATGGAGACCGGCAAGAACTTCCTGGCAGAGAATGCTACCAAAGAAGGTGTACAGACTACCGCAAGCGGTCTGCAATATAAGGTTCTGACCCAGGGCAACGGTAAGATGCCTAAGGCTACCGACAAGGTACGCTGCCACTATGAGGGTACACTCATTGACGGAACCCTGTTCGACAGCTCTTACAAGCGTGGTGAACCAGCCGTATTCGGCTTGAACCAGGTTATCAAGGGATGGACCGAGGCACTTCAGCTCATGGCCGAGGGTTCTAAGTATCAGATTTTCCTGCCTTACGACCTGGCTTACGGCGAGCAGGGTGCTGGTGAGATGATTCCTCCATACAGTTCACTCATCTTTACCGTAGAACTCCTGGAGGTGCTTTAATTTAGATTTAGGTATTAATTATTAAATAAGAAAAAAAAATGAAAAAAGCTAGTATTGTATTAGCATTCGTTGCTGCTATGGGTTTTGTTTCTTGCAACGGCCAGAGCCCTAAGGCAAACTTGAAGAGCGACTTGGACACATTGTCATACGCTTACGGTATGTCAAGCCAGCAAGGTTTGAAGGATTATCTGGTAGGTTCAATGGGTGTAGACACCGCTTATATGGCAGATTTCATGAAGGGTCTGACCGAGGGTGCATACGCAGGTGACGACAAGCAGAAGGCTGCTTACTATGCAGGTATCCAGATTGGCCAGCAGGTTAGCAACCGTATGGTAAAGGGTATGAACCAGGAAATCTTTGGTGCAGATTCTACCAAGACCATCAGCCTGGATAACATGCTTGCAGGTTTCATTGACGGTATCAACGGCAATGGCAAGATGACACTGGATCAGGCTAACATGACTTTCCAGACCAAGGTTGAGGCCCTGAAGGCTGCCGTGATGGAAGAGCAGTATGGCCCTAACAAGAAGGCTGGTGAGGAGTTCATTGCAAACAAGGCTAAGGAAGCAGGCATCAAGTTGTTGGACGGCGGCGTACTTTACAAGGTAATCACCGAGGGTACCGGTGCCGTTCCTACTGAGAGCGACAAGGTACAGGTACACTACAAGGGTACACTCATTGACGGTACTGAGTTTGATAGCTCATACAGCCGTGAGACTCCTGCAACCTTCCGTGCAAACCAGGTAATTGCTGGTTGGACTACCGCACTGACTCACATGCCTGTAGGTTCTAAGTGGGAAGTTTACATTCCACAGGAGCAGGGTTACGGAGCTCGTGAGGCTGGTACCATCAAGCCATTCTCTGCTTTGGTATTCGAGATTGAGCTGCTGGGCATCGAGGCTGAATAAGTCAACTTTTTTTAAAAAGATATAAACCTTAATTTCGCAGCACTATAACATTAAACATATTTTAAGGTCCT
>JAUNHZ010000122.1 GCA_030523705.1 Bacteroidales bacterium | reverse complement strand
CGTATAAGAGAGAATGGGGATACGGTGACTTACTACGTGAACAGTTTTGCACAGAAACAGGACAGAACCATTGGCGATGTCATGAAACGTTTGCCGGGAATAGATGTGGCAAAGAGTGGCAAGATACAGTATCAGGGAACAGAGATCAACAAGTTTTACATAGAGGGCAGCGATTTGCTGGGAGGAAGGTATGGAATTGCTACCAATGGCATTGCCCATGAGGATATAGGTGCCGTGGAGGTGCTGGAGAATCACCAACCCATGCAGGTACTTCGTGGATTGAGTTTTTCCGACCAAGCTGCCATTAATCTGAAGCTGAAGAATGGGGCTAAAGCTACCTTATTGGCACATGGAAGTTTGTCGGGAGGATACAGTACCCAACCTAAAGGCGCTCTTTGGCAAGGTGAACTCTTTACCATGATGGTTAAGGGGAAGTACCAGATGATGAATACGTTGAAAGGGAATAATACCGGACAGAATCTGCAAAATGAACTTATGGATTTTACTTCTGAGAGATTGAGTGAAACACTGAATGGCTATATCTCTCTGGCTACTCCAGTGACACCTAATCTGCAGAAAAACAGAAGCTATTTCAACCGTTCCAAGATGCTTACTTCCAATCATTTGATAAAGACTGCTAATGGTGGTGAAGCCAAAATTCAATTGGATTACAACAACGACCGTGTTACTGCGCAAGGTGCAGGAACTACCACCTATTTCCTGGAATCTGGGGATAAGGTGATTCTGGAGGATAAAAGTGCACTGACTCACCGGAATGCCTTAAACGGAAGTTTTTCATACGAGAAGAATGAGAAAACTTATTTCCTTAATAACTTGTTGTCGGCAGACCTCTCCTGGAACAACTTGACCATGAATACGATAGGCACTCGGCCTAATAAACAGATGGCAGTGGTGCCAGAATATACCGTGAGCAACTCTCTGAAGGTAATCAAACGGTTTGCGGGTAATAAACTGGTGACCTTTACCAGTAGGAATGAATGGAATGCATTGCCAGAGAAACTGACAGTCACGAATGATGGACAGGCTTACGGAGAGAAAATAAAGCAACATGCTGTATATACAGATGAACAAGCTTCCTTGGGTTTTGTCCTAGGGAAAGTGCTGCTATCTCTGGATGCTGGTGTATCCGGTTATTTCCGGAATCTGAATACTGATCTGTTTGGTTGGAATCAGACAGATCTGGATGGTTCAGAGCACCTCACTACCGATTATCTGCGACTCTTTGCCTCTCCTCGGTTTGAATGGAGTCATAAGAAACTGGAACTTACACTGAACTTTCCAGTCAATCTTTATACCTATTTCTTTTCGGGAACCTTGAATAATCGTACGGAGTTCTTTTTGTCTCCATCATTGGCAGCAAAATTCAAGTTCACGCCTAGAATGTCGCTCACCGTACGTGGAAGTGCCGGACGTTCTCCTGCAGCTTTGCATGATATACATGATTCATCCATTCTCACGGATTACCGTTCCTTCAGTCAAGGCGTAGATGACTACTATTCTTCCTCAGGACAGTCCTTATCTGCTACCTATCACTATAGAAATGCCTCTGCAGGTCTGTTTGTAATGATGATGGGCAGCTATGGGTGGAATAAATCTAAATTTGGAACGGTGCAGAACCTGATAGGGGATTATGTGTTCTATTCTTATCGGTCTCAGCCTTCAGATTCACGCAATGCCATGGCTTACCTGAATCTCAGCAAAACTTTGGATTTCATGCGGGGAGCCATTGGCTTGAATGGAAATTATAGGAGATTGGAAAACAATCTGTTGTCTCAGGGAATCCCTACAGATTACCAGAACGACTCCTTCTCGTTGTCTCCTTACTTAAACGGAAATATCTCCTCTTATCTGAACTGGAATTTAAGGCTCACCTGGGATAAGTCGTTGATGAAGATTTCCAATCTGCCTGACCGCAGTACCCAGAGTTTCACCTATGCAGGGAGCGTTACGGTTACGCCTTGTTCCTTGATTACCTGGACCACTGGCGGTGAGTTCTACCGAAATGAGATAGAAGCAGGGAAGTACAAGAAAATGTTCATGCTGGATACCAAGCTGACGTTCAATATCTGCAAGCGGGTAGAACTTTCAGCATCGGGCACCAACTTGCTCAACAGAAAGGCTTATACCTACACTTCTTTTGGAACAGTGACTCAGTTTGAACGTTCCTATCAGCTCCGTGGACGTGAATTCTTACTTTCGTTATACATTAAAAAATGAGAAGTTTATTCCTACTTAATTTTATACTGTTTTTGTGTTTCATCACTTTGGGCACAGACGAACTTCCAGTACACCATTGGCTTGTTCAAACTAGCTGCTTGTTGGTCACGCAGACTAAGGCACCACTTTAATTTTGCTGCATGAATTATTACCTTCTTGCAACACTTGAATCTGTACCGGGATACGTTCTTGCAATTCCTCTACATGACTGATTATTCCTACATGTCTTCCCGCTTTTGTGTGTAAAGACCGAAGCGTGTTAATGGCATTCTGCAGTGGTTCACCACTGAGTGTTCCGAATCCTTCGTCTATAAAAAGTGTATCAACTTGCCATTGCTCGCCAATATCACTTAAGGCAAGCGCCAAGGATAAGGATACCAGGAAACTCTCACCACCGGAGATGGTACTAGCTGCACGAGATACAAATCCTTGATAGGCATCTTCTATAGAGATTACAAAAGTACCAGGTGTTACCTTCAGTGTGTAACGGTCTGTCAGGGTTTTCATGTAACTATTGGCCGAGTGAATCAGGCTGGACAGTACGTAGCTCTGGGCAATCTTGCGGAATTTGCTTCCAGTGGCATCACCAATCAGCTGGTTCATCCTGGACCATTTTTGATAGATTGCTTTCTTCTTGTTGGCTTCTTCTATCATGGTTCCTAGGCGGGCCTTATTCTCTTTGTCTAATTGTAGCTCCTGGTTGATAGCACCTTTCTTCTCACCAATTGTATCCAATTGTTTCTCAAGATTCTGGATAGATTCATTCAAAATGTCCAATGTGTCTTCTTCTGTCAGTTCTGGCTTTTTTTCTTGATGCTTTTCTTGGAGTTTCTTCGCGTTCTCCAACAGTGTCTGCTTGGCAAGCACAGCGTCACGGACCTGCTTTAGACCTCCGTTTACTAATTTGATGTCATCTGCCGTCTTCGTATTCAGCAATTGGAGTCTTTCTAGACTAATGGACTCATGCTCACGAAGAAACGCTTGTAGTCTTGCTTGGTTTGTGGTGAGTGTTTCTTCTGCTTGATTCAAAAGGTTGAGTGTAGTAGCTACCGATGTGTGGATAGTATTTGCTTGAATTAGCAAATTCTCCATCTTTTGTTCACCTGTTGCTTGTACCTCATTCCAGACGGGCATCTGAGCTTTTATGCCGCTGATAGCACTACGGACATTCTCTATATTTGTGACAGCCTTTTCTAGTTTTCCGGTTAGAGTCTGTTTCTGCTTTACATGGTCATTGTATGCTTTCACAGATGCGGTCAGGTTTTCAGCAAATGTTTTTGGCTGTTCTCTCCAGTCTTGTTGCCAGTTGGATGCAGTAATCAGTTTTTCCGTATGTTGAACTGCTTCATCCATCTCTTTCTTTTTGGAAAGAATCAGCGCCTCAGCTGTAGCGATTCTATTATTACAATCATTTACGTTCTTTTCTGCTAAGTGGACCTGGGTAGCGCTTTCCTCTAGCTGCGTACGTTTCTTGTCTATAATCTCCCGAAGTGCTTTTGCCTTTTCCTCCTTTTTTTCTGCCTCTTGAATCTCAAGGGTTAATTGCCTTATCTTATTGTTTGTTGAAGTCTCTAGGTTTGTCAGTACAGAAAGGGTCGTTGAATCAATGTTTTCTATGCCACATGCCTTACATGACTCTTGAGCTTTCTGTGTAGCTTCAGCTATAGTGTTGTCTTTCTTCAGATCTTCTAGGTTGGCGTTGTAAAGATTCAATGCTGAACTGATAGATGCATCTAAAAGGGTCTTTTCCTGTACTAAAGCATTATACTTTTGCTCTGCCTTATTGTATGCTTCTTGTAATCCTGTTACCAACTCGGCTAATTCTTCCTCATGGGGTAGCTCTGTGGTGATTTTCTGTCTGCACACAGGACATGTATCACCCATATGCAATTTTAGTCGTAGGGTAGAGGCGAATTTGTCTATGGAATCCTTTTGCTTGTCCAAATCCTCCTTACGGATGTCCACAGTCAACTTGGCATCGTGGATATGCCCATCCATTTGGGCAGATTGTTTTCTTTTGTTTTCTATATCGGTCCATTGATTCGCTAGAATTTCCTTCGTCTTTTCTATGCGATTTTTTGTGACAGATAGATTCTCTAGATGATTCTTTGCTAGTTGAATCTTGGCTGAAAGGTCCTTTGCTTCAGTTTGTCGATTTCGCAAATCTGGTAAGTGTAGTGCGGCTACCGCTTGTTCTTGAGCTTTTAGAATTGCCTCTTCATTCTCGAATGCTTCTTTTGCTTTCTTTGCTTCTTCTTGTGCCTTTTCATAGGCTGGCATCAGTTCATGAGCTAAAGAATGCTTTTCTATGGATATAGCAGCCTGTTTCTCAGACAAAATTTCACGTCCGTTGCTCAAGGTAGTAAGGAAGCCAACTATGGTCTGGGCATGTTCATACACCTCGGCCTTGTCATTTTCTTTGGCTAGGGATGTATTAATGTCCTCAATGGATGTGTTTAGCCTTTCTGCTTGCTTTTCTTCAAAAAGTAGTCCTTCTAGCAGCTTGATAAAGCTAGGTGTTAGCTTTTCCAGCGTGTTTTTATGAAGTTTTTGATTTTCTGTGGCCTTGTTCAGCTCTGCTAGCCAGTTACGAGCATCTATGGTGGTATTCCATTCTTCTACGAGCAGTTCTTTCTTCTTGAAGTCCTCACTTTCTTGGGCTTCTTTGGCGATGCGAAGTGCTAGTGTGGCATCATTAAGATTTTTGCTTAGATCGTTTTCGTAGTTGAGCCAGTCTCTTTTGGCTATGACTTTCCCACTTTCTGCTTTTAATGCATTGAACTGGGCATTGAGTGCAGTTAGGACAGTTTGCTTTTCTTCTATTTCTGTGTCAGTCAGTGTACGGGTTCCCTCTACCAGGCGTTGAGCATCTTTCCATTCTTGCTCTTTCTGGCCAGTCACTTCATATACTTTAGCTCCAATCTTGGAATAGACATCTACACCTGTGATTTTCTCTAAGATTTCTGCTTTCTCGTCGTCCTTACTGTTAAGGAAACGGGTAAACTCTCCTTGCGCAAGCATGGTGGTTCTGCAAAACTGATTGAAATCTAATCCAATAGCAGTCTTGATTTCAGCCTCAATCTCCTTGTCTTTAGTGAGTGTGTGGCCTGTGTCCAGATTTTTCAGTTGCCAGTCTTTAGTTTGTATGTTTCCCGTCACCTTCTTTCGTGCACGGGCTACAGACCAAGTGGCTTGGTAATGTATGCTATTGCTGCCCGTAAAGGTCAGCGTTACAGAAGCTTCACCGGTATTTCGGCGCATCAGCTGGCGTGGATCGTCTATTTTTACGGTTTTCTCTCCCTCTTTAGTTTCTCCTTGCATCTTGGTGCCATCCAGTCGTGGTGTATCTGCGTAAAGAGCCAGGCAGATTGCATCGAGTATGGTTGACTTACCGGCACCGGTCTTTCCTGTTATCAGGAAGACCTCGCTGTCGGCCAGGGGCTGTTTCTCGAAGTCTATTTCCGCATCTTCGATGGAAGCGATATTATGTATGGTTAGTTTCTGAAATTTCATGGTACGTTCCGTTCTATTCGTTTCTTGCTTCTGCTGTTAATAGTTCAACAGTCTCACTGAAAAGGGCATTCATCTCCTCGTCGAATGTGATGCCTAAATCGCTCGCATAGCGTCGGGCTATGTCAATAGGTTCCTGAGATTGGAATTCTTGAACGGTGAGTACTTTTGCCTCGGTTTTTTGTACAACTTTTCGTTTCGCATTGATGTGGCAGAACTTGCATCTTTTCCCTTCTGTGAGGGCTGTGGCTTCTGCATTTGCTTCGATAGGAAGAAAATCCTCAATCTCAACGTTGAGCCTTATGTAGGCTGGTATGTCCGCAGGGAAATTGTCTAGTAATTTTTTAGCATCTTCCCAGGTAGCCAACCCTTCAGTAGGCAGTGTCACCAATGGACAAGGATTACTGATTTCGAACTTCTGGATATCAGGTCTATCACCATGCTTTTCAAGGGTGACCATACTGACAGAATGCGTATAGTTCTCATCAAAACTGATAGCTATGGGAGTACCGCTGTATCGCACATTATGCTTGCCCGTGTGTACAAACTGTTCATGATGGATATGTCCCAGTGCCAGGTAGTCATAGCCTTCGCCCATCTGCTTGATACTTAGCGAGTCAATACCACCCACTGAATACGCTGACGCATGGTCGTGACCAGTAAAATCACAACCTTCTACGGTTGTATGTGCGGTCATGATCACAGGCTGGTTATCCGTATTTCTGGCAGCAACCTCATCAAGCAACTGTTGGAAGAACCCCTCTGGTATGTTACGCTCATTGGTATAAGGAATGGCTATCACATATCCTTTCCCAGGAATCTCCACGATATGTTCTGCTATATTTTCCTTGTTTAGGTTTCCTAAAGTATAGACCTTCAATGCTTTCCAGGGGGTGCGGAAGATTTCATGCTTGCTTCCGCTATCATGATTTCCTGCAGTAATGATGATTGTCATAGCAGGATTAGCATCATGAATCTCTACAAGAGCATTTGTGAAAAGCGTTTGTACGGCAGCCGATGGCTGTGGGGTATGGTACACGTCACCGCAAAGAAGGAACACGTCGGGTTTCTCTTCTTTTACTAAATCTACCATCTGCTGCAGCATGGCAGTTTGCTCTTCTGTTCTGTCGTAGTTATACAACGAATGGCCTAAGTGCCAGTCGCTTGTGTGTAGTACCTTCATGGTGATAGGTCTTTAGTTTACTTGAATGGTGTGTATGACATCCAGTCAATTTCCAACTCAAAAGGGTACTTAGGTTTCTCTAGGGAGTTCGGGTTGGTATCCACAGCCCAGTTGTTAGTGTGCCAGAAGTTCAGGCGATACCGGGTACGGTTTGTTGGGATACCAGTGAACAATGGGGTAGAGCCTCTATAGTCCCACAGCACAATTTTCTCTTCTGTCTCAGGATGCAGTATCCACCATACTAAACGTTCAGGATACCAATCAAATCCATACGTATAGAAATGCTCTGCTGCATTATACCCCTCAATCTTAGGCACAGAAGTAGGTTGTGCTTGCTCTCCGCTCAGAGGGTGGTTTACATCGCCGTCGGCTGCTGAACGATATACCGTGTTCAGAATAGTACCTGTAGCCAGATTAATGGTTCTTCCAACTCGCTGCAGGTTCTTGCTGGTACCCGTCCATGTACCTATGTAGACCAATTCTGGGTCTGCTATAAGCCATTCCCAATCTATCTCGCTGAGGCCAGCCACTTTTTCCATGTTATAAGTAAAATAGCCTACTACAGCGCCCACGTTAGGTTGTACGTTCTTTGCTGCAGGAATTCGCAGTCGGGCTGCATATGAGCCATAATGCGTGAAATACTTAGAGATAATCTCAGGTCCTTTACCTGCACCAGCAGGATCATTTGGGTCAATGCGATACAGCATGATATCTGTTCCTTTCTCTGATAGGGAAGGAATGCCAGGGAAGTAGCGGAAATCCGTTTCTACATCCCGCTTTTCATGACTCAAATCAAAATACTTGGAAGTACTCTTATGGAAATCTTCCTTAAATGCTTTGTGAAATTTATCTTGTGCCTGTATGCCCAAAACAGCAAAGGCCATTATGAAAGATAGTGTTACTTTTTTCATAGTCTTTAGGGTTTCAATGCTATGACTGCAAATTTAGTTCTCTTTTTGGAGATTTCAAAGTGAAAGTTCATTTTTGCGTTATTAATTTTTGTCATTCTCAATGCTCTGACTTCGCTCTGATTCCGCTGTTCCTTCGCTGTTTGTTCGCTATTTGTATGCT
>JAUNHZ010000121.1 GCA_030523705.1 Bacteroidales bacterium | reverse complement strand
GCTCAGGACCTTAAAATATGTTTAATGTTATAGTGCTGCGAAATTAAGGGTAACACTATTATGATGAAAAAGTTTTTAATGTACACTCTCGCTCTCGCATTTGGCGGAGTTGTATTGACATCATGCGATGATGATGAGAGAATGCCTAGCTATGAGGTCCTTACTTTTGAGGAACCTTCTTGGGCAAATTATATTGATTCTAAGCAATATGGCGGTAGCTTGCTGTATGGAACGGGCACAGGTTATACAGAAGAAGATTTCGAAGCGGGTAAGGTGTATAACTGGAAAGATCAGAACACCATGCTCTCATCTACTCTTACTTTTGGGTGGGGATCATATTGCTATTGGAATGGTGGTATTGCAGTCAGCAATTATATTGACTCTAATATTGAGGAGCATAAAGACTTTGATTATCAGCTGGCCGTTCCTAAGTCAAATG
The DNA here is from genome assembly GCA_030523705.1 of Bacteroidales bacterium. Lineage (GTDB taxonomy): Bacteria > Bacteroidota > Bacteroidia > Bacteroidales > Bacteroidaceae > Minthousia. The sequence goes on along the minus strand of JAUNHZ010000121.1, from coordinate 7,600 downwards.
GTTCTAAGAACTTTGCGGTGGTATATTGCGAAGCTAGTATGACATTCGCAGATAAAGTGGCTCGTGAGATTGCAAGCATGGATGTTTCTCCTACAACTTTTCAGTTAGGTGTGACTACTTATGGCGATGACAAAGCAAAGTCATTGGCTAAGGAAGGCGAGTTGGTTCTGCACATTACTGGTATTATGCCTAATGATTCTGAGCAGGAACTGACCACCGTTTATTTAGCTAAAAACGGAACGCTCTTGACAGACTGGGTAACTATCAATGTTTGTCCTGCTGGTGTTAAGGTAAAAGGCTTGAAGTTCACCATGACAGGCTCCGATGCTTCAGATTGGGGTGGAATTAATACTCCAACCTATTTTGCTTTTGATAACGTAAAGGTTTTAGGCGAATAATAATTGATAGGAGGGGGAATGTTCCCCCTCTTTTATTTCTTTATCGATAAACATCAAATAAACACAACCTCCAAATGATTATAGTCACCGTCCTTGTTATTGCCTTCGTGGTTCTATTTCCTGATTTTTATATCTATTCTACTTTCTTGAACCAATGCTCATTGGCTGTACGCTTGTTGTGGTGGCTTCCTTTGGCTTTCATGATTTGTTTGATTTTGTCACAAGCGTTCGGAATAGGGTATAGTTTCCCGTTGCGTGCCTTTTTCCTCATGCTTACCTGTGTGGTATTACCTAAGTTCTTGTTTGCAGTTGTTTCTGCTTTGGGTAAGCTGCTTGGCGCTTTTTCACCTACAGCCTTTACTGTAGGAAATGTTGTGGCCGCTCTTGTCGCAGTATTGTCTTTGGGCTGTTTCCTGTATGGTGCAGTGTGGGGATGGAAGAGAATTTCCCTCACAGATAAAACGATCGCATTTGAGCAGTTGCCGCCATCTTTTGATGGTTATAAGATTGTCCAACTTTCAGATTTACATGTGGGAACGTATGGCACAGACGCTGCCTATTTCAAGAAAATGGTGGATATGGTGAATGCCCAACAGCCAGATTTGGTTGTCTTTACGGGAGATATTGTTAATTCTGATCCAAAAGAATTGGATCCTTTTATGCATGTATTCAGTGAGTTGCGTGCAAAAGATGGCGTGCTGAGTGTTATCGGAAATCATGACTACTGCACCTATGCTGTTGGAACAAAACCAGCTGACCATGTCCGTATGTTACAAGACATCATTGACCGCGAAACGGGATTTGGATGGAAAGTCTTGTTGAATGAAAATCGGATAATCAAACGTGGTAATGACAGTATAGCAATAGTAGGTGTGGAAAATGTAGGACGCCCTCCATTCCCATCGAAAGGTGATTTGAAGAAAGCGCAAGAAGGATTGAACGATGGCGTGTTCAAGGTGCTTCTAAGTCATGACCCTACCCATTGGCGCAGAGAAACTCTTCCTGATACGGAAATTCCTTTACAGCTTTCAGGACATACGCATGCCATGCAGTTTAAGGTGTTTGGGTGGTCCCCATCATCACTGACCTATACAGAGTGGGGTGGACTTTATGAGTCAGATGGCCAGAAACTGTTTATCTCTACAGGTGGTGGCGGAAACGTTCCATTCCGTTTTGGCGCATGGCCAGAGGTTGCAGTCCTAACCCTGAAGTGTGCGCAGTAAAATCTTATTTCTTGATTGCTACCAATCTTACTCCAATAAAAATCAATAGGATAGAGAGGGCTTGCATCCATCCGAATGTGGCAAGTCCTACGGCTACACTCACAATAGAAGCCACTACAGGTTGCACATAATTGTATACGCTGACCTGAGTTGGCGTGAGAATCTTTTGTCCTCGCATCATAAGCAGATAAGAAATGAATGTTGCCCCAACGACAACGAAAGCAACCTCGGTCCATGTCTTCCCACTGATTTCTCCCCATGGTAAGGCCGCCAAGTCTCTTGCTGTCAGCGGTAATACGAACAAAGAGGAGAAGAGGAACATCCATTTCATGCAAGTGATGGTACTGTATCGTTTTATCAAGTTCTTAAACAGTGCCAGGTAGCTTGCAAAACTAAATTGGGCAGTCATGCACAGAATGTCACCCCAGATATTTCCTTCTCCAGCATTTCCTGATGCACTTCCTAAAATCAGGCTCAATGCACCCGTAATACCGCAAATCATACCAAATGATTTATTGGCTGTTAGCTTCTCGTGCATGAAAAGCAATCCCAGAATGAGGGTGAAGATGGGCATACTCGTGGTCACTATACTTGAATTGATAGGCGAAGTCAGGCTTAGTCCCACAATGAAGCAGCATTGATTGAAAACAATGCTGAGCAAACCTGCTCCACCTAATAATGCCAGATCCTTTTTGTCAACCTTCTCGGCAGGGATGAATAGAGAAGCTATCCAGAAACAGATGGCAGCTCCAATAACACGAAATGATACCATGGAAAAACCACTGATGCCATTTGACATGGCATCTTTTCCGATAGGCGACATCAGGCCCCATATGATTTCTGCTATGAGCATGCACAGGTGACCTAGCAGTAGAGAAGAAACTATCTTTTTCATAATTGGGCGCAAAGTTAGTCACTTTTCCGGATTTCTACACTTGTGAAAGGAAAAAACTAAGATAGGATGGAGAAAAGGGGCATCTGTTATGACCAGGGGCGGTCATCATAGAAGACCAAAGCCGGTCGTCATAGAAGATTGGAAAGGAGGGATTATGGGAGCATAAAAAAAAGGGGACTAAAAAAGTCCCCCTTCCTTTATGTTGTGTATGTAGATTACCAAGCCAAAGCAGATGCACCCAATACAGCAGCATCAGCATCAGGAAGCTCAGAAACCATGATCTTAGCCTTACCCTTGAAGATAGGCATACAATTCTCTTCGTAAGCCTTCTTGATTGGGTCCATGATCAAATCGCCAGCCTTAGTCAGACCACCGAAGAAGATGTAAGCCTCTGGAGAAGAGAACTTGGTGAAGTCTGCCAATGTGCGACCTAACATGTTACCAGTGAACTCAAAGATTTCCTTAGCAACCTTATCGCCCTTACCAGCAGCGATAGATACATCGAGAGACTCAATCTGTGCAGGATCCTTCTCACGCAACAAGCTAGGCTCATCGGTATTAGCCAGGATCTCACGAGCTGTACGAGCAACACCTGTTGCAGAGCAGTAAGTCTCCAGACAACCCTTGAAACCACAACCACAAGGACGACCATCGCGCTCAGCGATAACGTGACCTAACTCACCAGCGAAACCATCGCAACCATAAACCATCTCACCGTTTACTACGATACCAGAACCAACACCAGTACCCAGAGTGATAACGATGAAATTCTTCATGCCGCGAGCTGCACCATACTGCATTTCACCTAAAGCAGCGCAGTTTGCATCGTTACTCAAGAAGCAAGGAATACCTAATCTCTCCTCGAATGCCTTAGCAAAATATACAATACCCTTAGCCCACTTCAAGTTTGGAGCGAACTCAATGGTTCCATTGTAGAAGTTGCCGTTAGGAGCACCAGCACCCATAGCCTTAATCTTCTCAATACCGCCCACCTTCTCAATCATAGGCTTCAAGCATTCGATAGATGCATCTAACCAAGCCTCAAAAGTGTCATAGGCACCAGTCTTGATCTTGCCAATCTCAATAACTTTCGCATTTGCATCAACAATGCCGAAAACAGAATTGGTACCACCCAGGTCCAATCCAATTACATAAGGTTTTTCAGTAGCCATATTCTAAACTTATAAGTAATGTTTTTCTGTTAGTTTGGCAAAGATAGGCATTTTTTTATAATAAACACGGATTGTTGGGGGAAATTTCAATTTTTTGTCGTACTTTTGCACCATGCTTTGGATACAACCAGTCGATGTGGTAGATATGATTTGGAAAGGCATTCTGGTAGGGGTCATTGTGTCGGCTCCTATGGGACCGGTAGGCGTACTTTCCGTTCAGCGCACCTTGAACAAGGGGCGCTGGTTTGGCTTTGTCACTGGCGTGGGTGCTGCTTTTAGTGATCTGATCTATGCATTGATTACCGGATTTGCCTTGAGCTATGTGGTGGAATTTATAGAGAAGCCACAGACCATGTTCCTGATTCAGGCATTTGGTAGTGTGCTGCTGTTCTTGTTTGGTTGTTACACTTTCTTTAGTAAGCCTGCAACCTTGAGACCAGCTCCTAAGACTAAGGGCTCATTGGTCCATAATGCAGTAACCGCATTCTTCGTGACACTATCTAATCCGCTGATTGTATTCCTTTTCCTGGGCCTTTTCGCTCGTTTTAACTTTGTGGTACCAAATCATCTGTTTGAGCAGACCATTGGCTATCTGGCTATTGTGGGTGGAGCTTTGACTTGGTGGTTCTTCCTGACTTCCATGGTGGACAAGGTTCGTTTACGTTTTAATGAGCGTGGCATATGGATGATTAACCGTATCATTGGTGTTGTGGTGATGGTCGCATCTGTGGTAGGGTTTGTTATGACCATCACAGGAAAAACGTTGTACTGACGTGTTTATCTCCAAAGAACTCAAAAAACAAAATATAGGCGAATACCTACTCTATATGTGGCAGGTAGAGGACTTGATTCGTGCTTACGGTTGCGATGCCGACCGTTTGAAAGCAGAATATGTACCTCGTTTCACGCATTATACAGAGGAACAACGCGCAGAGTTGGGTCAGTGGTATGCTGATTTGATAGAAATGATGCGTAGAGAGGGAGTGATGGCGCAAGGACATTTGCAGATCAACAAGAATATCATACTGCTATTGACGGATTTGCATAATGAAGTGCTGAAATCTCCAAAGCACCCGTTTTATAGTGCGGCTTACTATAAAGCTTTACCATTTATTGTAGAGATACGTAACAAGGGAAATAAACAGCAGGCTCCTGAATTGGAGAATTGTTTTGATGCGCTTTATGGAACCATGCTGCTTCGTCTGCAAAAAAAGACGCTGAGTCCTGAGACATTGGCGGCAATGAAAGAAATCACCCATCTGATTTCCATGCTGAGTGGATATTATCTGCAGGAAAAGGAAGGGAAACTGGAATTGTAAATAGATTATTATGAACGAAATAGAAAGAAGAAGAACGTTTGCAATTATTTCTCACCCTGATGCTGGTAAGACTACACTTACAGAGAAATTGTTGCTTTTTGGTGGCCAGATTCAGGTGGCAGGTGCAGTAAAGAGTAATAAAATCAAGAAGACTGCAACATCGGACTGGATGGAGATTGAGAAACAGCGTGGAATCTCTGTCACAACCTCTGTCATGGAATTCGACTATCAGGGCTATAAGGTGAACATTCTGGATACTCCAGGTCACCAGGATTTTGCCGAGGATACATTCCGTACCTTGACTGCCGTAGATAGCGCAATTATTGTCGTTGATGGTGCTAAGGGTGTTGAGACTCAGACCAGAAAACTGATGGAAGTCTGCCGTATGCGTAAGACTCCTGTTATTGTCTATGTAAACAAGATGGACCGTGAGGGTAAGGATCCATTTGATTTGCTGGATGAGTTGGAGACAGAATTGCAAATCAGTGTCCGTCCTCTTTCCTGGCCTATCAATCAAGGCCAGCGCTTCAAGGGTGTCTATAACATCTATGAACAGAAACTGGATTTGTATCAGCCAAGTAAACAGGTTGTTACAGAGAAAGTAGAGGTAGATATCAATAGCTCAGAACTTGATGAGCGTGTAGGTGAGGCCGATGCAGAGAAGTTGCGTCAGGACCTAGAATTGGTAGAGGGTGTATATCCTGAATTTGATAAGGAAACATACCTGAATGCAGATGTGGCTCCAGTATTCTTTGGTTCAGCATTGAATAATTTTGGTGTAAAGGAATTGCTGGATTGTTTTGTGGAGATTGCTCCAAGTCCACGTCCTGTCATGGCCGAAGAGCGTGAAGTAATCCCTGCAGAACCTAAGTTCACAGGCTTCATCTTCAAGATTACGGCTAATATCGACCCAAATCACAGAAGTTGTGTGGCATTCTGCAAGGTATGTTCCGGAAAGTTTGTCCGTAATGCTCCATACTTGAATATGCGTACGGGAAAGACTCTGCGTTTCTCATCACCAACCCAGTTTATGGCCCAGCGAAAGAATACCATCGATGAGGCTTATCCTGGTGATATCGTAGGTCTTCCAGATACAGGAAACTTTGCCATCGGTGATACCTTGACAGAAGGTGAGAATTTGCATTTCCGTGGATTGCCAAGCTTCTCTCCTGAGCTTTTCAAGTATATAGAGAATGCAGACCCAATGAAAACCAAGCAGTTGAATAAGGGTATAGATCAGTTGATGGACGAAGGTGTAGCACAGCTTTTCGTGAATCAGTTCAATGGAAGAAAGATTATTGGTACGGTAGGTCAGTTGCAGTTCGAAGTCATCCAGTATCGTCTGGAAAATGAATATAATGCAAAGTGCCGTTGGGAACCCGTACATCTTTATAAGGCTTGCTGGATTGAAAGCGACGATCAGGCAGAGTTAGAGAACTTTAAGAAACGAAAATATCAGTATATGGCAAAGGACCGTCAGGGCCGAGATGTATTCCTGGCAGATTCCGGCTATGTACTGCAAATGGCTCAAAGTGATTTTGAACACATCCGGTTCCATTTCACAAGTGAGTTCTAAAAGAATGATAGCATGGGAAAGTTTTCGGAGACTCCAGTAATACCAAAAGCATGGCAGGAAGATATTCGCCAGGCTGTGGAGGTAATGCGCCAGGGCGGAGTGATTCTCTATCCTACAGATACCGTTTGGGGTATTGGCTGTGATGCAACCAATGCTGAGGCTGTACGCAAGGTCTATGAAATCAAACGCCGGGAAGACACCAAGGCCATGTTAGTCTTAGTGGACAGTGATAACCGCATTCAGCGCTATATTCAGAACGTCCCTAATGTAGCTTGGGATTTGATAGAATGTGCAGACAAACCTCTTACTATTATATTCGATGGAGCAAAGAACCTTCCAGAGAATCTGATAAGTGAAGATGGAACGTTAGGTATCAGGGTCACTCGCGAACTGTTCAGTCAGCAGTTGTGCTTCCGCATGAGTAAGCCTATCGTCAGCACCAGCGCGAATTTTAGCGGGGAACCAGCCGCAAGATGCTTTGATGAGATAGATGAGGAACTGAAATCCTTGGTTGATTACGTTTGTACATCTCGCAGAAATGATAAACCAGCTTCAAAGCCTTCAAGCATTATCAAGCTAAGCGATGGCGGCCTGGTTAAAATAATAAGGGAATAGAAGATGAAGACATTCGAGGCAAATAAAACTTTTGCAGGTCACATGATTGACCGGTTGATACTTCTTCGGGAAAGATATCTGAGTGAACGGCAGTTTATCATCCTGTTGGCACTCATGGTGGGCGTATCAACAGCATTGGCTGCTGCCTTGATGAAATTCTTTATTCACCAGATAGAAATGCTGCTGACCAACCATTTTGATCAGTTGGGAATCAACTGGCTATATTTGGTTTATCCGGTAGTGGGTATTTTAATCACCAGCCTTTTTGTCCGCTATATAGTAAAGGATGATATAGGTCATGGTGTCACCAAGATCCTGTATGCTATTTCCCGTAAGCAAAGTCGTATAAAGGCACATAAGACTTGGTCTTCGGTCATTGCTTCATCCATCACCATCGGTTTC
>JAUNHZ010000120.1 GCA_030523705.1 Bacteroidales bacterium | reverse complement strand
TTCAGAATGACAAAGGAAAAAGAAGACAGAATGACAAAACTTAGCCCCAAATAAAAAAACACCAATAATAAATGAAAAAAACAGCTATCCTGGCAGCATTGCTCGCCACAACCTTTAGCGCATCAGCCCAGATCAAGCTGACGCCCGATAATATAGACCAAGTCCTCAAAGCCATGACTTTAGAGGAGAAAGCAGCCCTCTGCGTAGGAAACGGACGTGCCGTAACCACCGGAGGCGTCTCCACCGGCATCACGGATTTGGTGCAGGGAGCCGCTGGAAGCACCCGCAAAATAGACCGTTTCGGCATTCCTTGTACGGTCTTGGCCGATGGTCCTGCCGGCCTTCGCATTGACCCTATCCGCAAGAATGACCCTAACACGTATTACGCCACTGCCTTCCCTATCGGCACGCTCCTGGCATCGTCCTGGGATACCGCTCTGGTAGAGGAGACCACTCAGGCCATGGGAAATGAGGTGCTGGAATATGGCGTAGATGTGCTGCTGGCACCGGGTCAGAACATCCACAGAAACCCGCTGAACGGCCGCAACTACGAGTATTTTTCCGAGGATCCTCTCCTCTCTGGCAAGATGGCTGCTGCCTATGTCCGTGGCGTGCAGAAGAACGGTGTGGGTACGTCCATCAAGCATTTTGCGCTTAATAATCAGGAGACTAACCGAAACGAGAACGATGCCCAGGTGGGTGAGAAAGCGCTTCGGGAAATCTACCTCAAGAACTTTGAGATTACCGTGAAGGAGTCCGATCCGTGGACCGTCATGTCTTCTTATAACAAGCTGAACGGGGAGTACACCCAGCAGAGCCACAAGCTGCTGACACAGGTGCTTCGCGATGAGTGGGGCTTCAAGGGTATCGTCATGACCGACTGGGGTTTGAAGGCTGGAACCACCACTGCGGTAACGGCTGGAAACGACCTGATGGAACCGGGAAATCAAGTGGAGATCGACCGTATCATCCAGGGTGTGAAAGACGGCACCATCAAGATGGAGGACCTGGACCGAAACGTGAAGCGCATGCTGGAGTACATCGTAAAGACGCCTTCGTTCAAGGGTTACAAGCACTCGGACAAGCCTGATTTACAGGCACATGCGCAGGTCGCTCGTCGTTCTGCAGCTGAGAGTCTGGTGCTGCTCAGAAACGAGAATAACACCCTGCCACTGGTGCCAAGCGGTCAGAAGATTGCGCTTTACGGTGAGAGCATCATCGATTTCGTGGCTGGTGGAACGGGCTCCGGAACCGTGAACAAGAAATACTGCGTGAATATGGTAGAGGCGCTTGAAGCTGCTGGTTATCAGGTAGATCACACCATCTCCGACTACTACGACGAATATGTGAAGTATAACGATGCCCTCCTGCGTTTGAGAGGCACCCAGCGTACCTATCGCTATGGAATCTCCAAGTTCGACGACCCAGCTATCCGTCGCGATGCCATCGACCTCCACGCACAGAACGATGACCTGGCCGTCATTGTGTTAGGCCGCATCTCTGGCGAGGGTTCAGACCGCACCATGGACAACGACTTCAACCTCACAGAGATTGAGCGTCAGTTAGTTAGCGATGTGCATGCCGCATTCCACGCCAAAGGAAAGAAGGTCATTGTGGTCCTAAATGTAGGTGGCGTGATAGAGACCAACTCCTGGAAACGTATGGCCGATGCCATCATCCTCCCTTGGCTGCCAGGCCAGGAAGGCGCTAGTGCCGTGGCCGATGTCATGACCGGTAAGGTGAACCCATCTGGCAAGCTCCCAATGGGCTTCCCAATCGACTTTATGGACCATCCTTCATCAACCAACTTCCCATATAATCAGGTCAAGACCAACACCCCATTCGGTACGGCTCGTCCTGCGGGAAGCAACGAGAAGGACATCGATTACACCAAGTACGAGGAAGGCATCTGGGTAGGCTACCGCTATTTTGAGACTGCCGGCACCGAGCTCTCCTACCCATTTGGATTTGGCTTGAGCTACACCACATTCAGCTATAGCACACCAGTGGTAAAGGCCACCAAGGACGGATTTACCGCCAGCATTACCGTAAAGAATACCGGCAAGGTAGCCGGAAAAGAAGTGGTGCAGGTATACGTGAATGCCCCATCCGGCGGTTTGGAAAAGCCAGTCACAGAGCTCAAGGCCTTTGGCAAGACCCGCCTGCTCCAACCAGGAGAGACCCAAACCCTAACCTTCACCGTAACCAACTATGAACTAGCAAGTTTCAACGAGTCCGCCCACCAGTGGGAAACTGCATCCGGCACCTATAAGGTAAACTTTGCCGCCAGCATCAAGGACATCCGTCAAACTGCCACCTTCAAACTCCCCAAGCCCCTCACCTTCTAAGAGAGGGGACGGGGGGACGGGTGCATTGTGTAACGTCCCCTCCCTTGTGTAACGAATCAAAACAAAACAGCACTCTCCTTCTCCCCCACTTTCATGTGGACAGTGGCCCCCTCAATCAACGGGAAGTTCAAATCCACATGCCCCACAGGGAAATTATAGATGACCGGAATGCCCAGGTCCTTCAGATGCTGTTCAAAGACATAATTCATATCCGGATAGTCACCGTTCTTGCTGTATCCCGTGAACTGCCCCACGATGATACCCTTCAGCCGAGACAGTTCTCCGTTAATTTTCAATAAGTTGAGGTATCTATCCACATGATCGAAATTCTCATCCACATCCTCCACAAAGAGAATGAGATCCTCCGTACGGCTGAAGAAATCCAGGTAAGAGCCAGTGGTTCCGCACATCACGCTCAGGTTTCCACCCACCAGCATGCCAGTAGCCTCGCCCAAGTGGTTCATCGGATGAGAAGGGATGGTATAGGTCGGCAAGTTACCCTCCAGGATACCCTTCAAAGCCAAGCTGCAAGAGTCCTTTCCCTCATATTTCATCAGATGCTCCCCCATGTGTCCATGAATGCTCATCACTCCACTGTTCACCCACGCACAATGCGCCACGGTGATGTCACTATAGCCAATGATCCACTTCGGGTGCTCCGAAATCAGTTTGAAAGGAATCTCCTGCATCTCCTGAATGGCCCCATAACCACCTCTAGTACAGAAGATTGCCTTTACATCTGGATCCTCTAGCGCCTGGATCAGATCCTCCTTACGGTCATCCTTAGACCCCGCAAAACTGCCATGGCCACCTTGCAGGACATGCGCCCCACGAACGGTCTGATACCCCCATCCCTGCAGCACTTTCTCCGCCGATGTCACAAACTTCTTATTCGGCAGACTAGCCGGACTCAGTATAGCAATCTTGTCGCCAGGTTTCAAAAAATCAGGCTGTATAATCTGTTGCGCCTTCACCCCCAAGGAAAGCAGCAAAGTAATCGCAAAAATATAAACATGCTTCATCATCTTCTAATTTTATCTATTGCAAAATTAGGGGACAGGGGACAGGGGGACAGGTCCCTGTCCCCTTTTTTCAACCAATCTCCGCCCCCGCAAAAATAAACAATTTTCCGGCCATTTTCCCGATTTCCCGCCTCAAAAACCGACTTTTTCCGACTTATTTTCCGACTTTTCCCACAAAACTTGCAGAATAAAAAAAATCTCACCCAGGAATAGAATTCCCAGATGAGAAAATAAGTAATACAACCCAGTTACGGGTTACAAGTTACGCTTCTTCCCCTGCGTGAGAAAAAAGTGGGGACATCAGGTCCCCACGTCCCCTAGCCCTCAAATTACAGATTATACTAGTTTCAACGGAATTTCGTTACAATATTTCATGCTTGACGTTTTTAATCCTACAAAATGAAAGACAACAATCGCGCAAAACAACAAATTTCTACACAAAAATAATAATTAGTATCATTTTATTTGCATAATACAAATAAACACTATACTTTTGCATCATCAAAATGCAATACAACTAAACATTTGTTATATTTAAGGTAAATAGATTATGAAAAGGATTTTTTTCTTCCTGCTGGCCCTCACTATGGCTACCAGCACCTTTGCGCAAGGTACAAGAACTGCCGATAAGGCGCTCCTGATCATCGACATGCAGAACGATTTTGTAGACCCTAAGGGAGTGCTCTGTGTAGCAGGCGCAAAAGCCACCATTCCAGCCATTGCAGACATGGCCAACTATGCACGCTCCAAAAAAGACTGGGTAGTCATCTACATTGTCAGAGAGCATCAGACCAATGGACTTGATGTAGACCAGCCTCGCGTGCCACTCTTCACCGATGGTAAGCCAGGTTATTGTGTACCAGGCACTTGGGGAGGTGCGATAGTCGATGGTTTGGAAGTAAAGGACGGCGATTTGGTAGTAGCCAAGACCAGAAACTCAGCCTTTTTCCAGACCCCGTTGGATAACATTCTCCGTCGTCTGGGCGTGAAGACCTGCGTGCTGGCCGGAACCCAGTATCCAAACTGCGTGCGAGGTACTGCAAACGATGCCATGTCCCTGAACTATGAGACCATCTGCGCCCTGGAATGCTGTTCTGCCAAGACCCCAGAGGTAGCAGAACACAACATATTCGACATGCGAAACATGGGCATCAAGTGTCTACCAGTCTCAGAAATTAAAGCAAACTATTAAGCAAATTTCTCCTCTGGGGGTCTGACCCCAGGGGGACAGGGGGACACGGGGAACGATGAGATAGCTCAGGACTACCGCATCCTGACTCCACTGGCCAATGATCTGGCAAGATGGCAGCAGGAAGGTCGCATCCATGCCGTCGTGGAGAGCGAGTCCCACGAGGACCAGACCATGGACTTAGGCCACTGGGAGGCCATCATCAAGTTCGAGGCCAAGAGCGGCAAGGGTCGTGCCATGGTCATCACCTTAGCTCCCGACGAGCTCCTCCTGGTCTTCACCGACTGCCGCTTCAACATCCAAGGCAAGGGCACGGGACACGGGGACAGGTCCCTGTCCCCTTTTTTCCAACCAATCCCCGACCGCAAAAAAACAATTTCCCGACCAATTTCCCGATTTCCCGACCCAAAACCGACTTTTTCCGACTTATTTTCCGACTTTTCCCCAAAAAACTTGCAAGAATAAAAAATTCTCACCATGGAATAGAATTCCAAGATGAGAAAATCTATAATGTTACAGAGTTTCGGGTTACGAGTTACGCTAAAAAGGGGGACAGGGACCCGTCCCCGTGTCCCCCCTTTTAGCGCAACCTTTCAATCACATGCTTGCCCACACCAGTCAGTCGGACCAGCTGGCGAATACCTCCCCCTTTTCTGATAAGCTGGGTAAGCACCTCGTCTCTATCCTTCTTTTCCAGATGCTGAATCTCAAACGCATCGGGCATGCCAAAGGCTGAATTCAAGAACTCCAGCAACGTGTCATCAGAGATTTTCCTATCTGGCCTATCCTCGTGATCCAGACAATAGACACCCTCATCCAACGGTTCCTCCACCAAGTCCTTCAGTTCATCTAACTTAATGCGTTTCAGTACAATACGCGTATTGCAAAGCGGAAGCATGAATTCATAATCATCCAGATACTCGTGCCAGGAAGTGTATGGATAATCCTCCACATCGTGCACCAGACCGGCCTTCACTGGGTTCTGATGGATATACCTGAGAAGTGTCAGAAAATACGACATGTCATCACACGGCTCCGACCGGAAGCGCTCCTTGAAAAGATGCCCGTCGCGCCCGTATTTCCGATTAAAATAGAACACATACGAGGCCGCGATGCGCTTCACCAGCTCGCCCACGGTAGCCTCTCGTACTTGTAAAAGAAGATGAACATGATTCCCCATCAGTGCATACGCATAGTACACACACAAATCAGGAAGACGGGTCCCATCCGGACCGTATTGTTCTTTTGCAGATTGAAGAGCAGACAGGAAATGGTAGTAATCCTCCTCTGATTCAAATAATTGCAAGTGGTTAACTCCTCGCATCATGACGTGATACACGCCCGTAGCCGATGCCTTTCTTGCTTGTCTTGCCATTTCTGGTCGCTAAGATAAATCATATTTCACAAATTCACGAATTTTTTCCCATCATTTTTGAAAGGGGGACACGGAGGGACACGGGGACAGGTCCCTGTCCCCTTTTTCCAACCAATCCCCGACCGCAAAAAAAAACAATTTCCCGACCAATTTCCCGATTTCCCGACCAAAAACCGACTTTTTCCGACTTATTTTCCGACTTTTCCCCAAAAAACTTGCAAGAATAAAAAATTCTCACCATGGAATAGAATTCCAAGATGAGAAAATCTATAATGTTACAGAGTTTCGGGTTACAAGTTATGCTAAAAAGGGGGACAGGGACCTGTCCCCACGTCCCCCCCGTCCCCTCCACGTCCCCTGTCGTATTTTAAACAGCCCCTAAAAACGGAGCCAATTCCTCCTCAAACTGCAAGGCATTCCTGAACACAATCCCCTGCATTCCCATTTGCTTGGCCGCCTCCACGTTCACAGGCTTGTCATCGGTGAACAAGCACTCCTCGGGCTTGAGGCCAAACTTCTCGCAAATCCGGTAATAGATCTCCAAATCCGGCTTGATCATCTTCTCCTCGCTGGAGATTACCATGCCATCCAACAGCCTGAATACAAGATACTTATCCAAGAACTGATAGATGGTCTCGCTCCAGTTTGTCAAGCCATACAACTTGTAGCCATCGGCCTTCAAGCGAGTCAGCAAATCATACATCCCAGGCATCTCACCCGTGATGAAACCAGCATACTCATCATAAACCCGCTGGAAATACTTGGCGATATGCGGATACAGCCCTTTCAGCTCCTCGATATACTCCCCGAAGCTCTTCTCCCCCTTGTCAATCTTGAGCGTCCACTCCATGGAAAGAATGGAATCCTCAAAATCCTGACGCTCCCGAGGTGTCATGCCCCAAGCGTCCAAAGGCGAATGGAAATCATAGGTCACCAGGACCTTGCCGAAATCAAAAATCAAATTCTTTATCATAATCCTTTTCTCCTCTGCAAAGATAACAAAAATCCCCGCTCTCCGTAAAGGATAACGAGGAATATACTCAATCTTCAAGAAGCCAGGCTATTAACTGCACAGCCTTATACTCTCTCAAAGTGTTTGGCGCTTCACCATGTGCTAATTCACGCACCCGGTTTGGGGTTATCCAAAACCTTAGCGCAACCAGCAAATACTTTGTTTTATGTCCGGAATTCCAAAAGCTCATAACTGCGTCTGTTTTAATTTGCATTTTGTCGGTGCAAAGTTAAATTTAATTTTTGAATTACACGCATTTTTTTCACTATCTTTTCTCCTCCTTACACAGGGGACGTACACAAGGGGACATTAAGTCCCCTTTTTCCAACCAATCCCCAACCGAAAAAAAACAATTTCCCGACCAATTTCCCGATTTCCCGACCCAAAACCGACTTTTTTTCCGACTTTTCCCCCAAAAACTTGCAAGAAAAAAAAATCTCACCATGGAATAGAATTCCAAGATGAGAAAATCTACAGTGTAAAGAACTGCAAGGTACGCTAAAAAAACGGGGACATGGACCTGTCCCCGCGTCCCCCCGTCCCCTTTGCAATTTCCAATAAAAAACATCAAAATATTGGAATTTTCCAATGACAGTATTGGAATTCCAATGGAAAGTGTGTAACTTTGCACAAAATTCAGTAAGCATTAATGTTATGATTACAGCAGAAGACATCAAGAGAATGGCAGAACGTGGCGAATCCTACAATGTGGATTTCAAAGTTGCTGTGCCTCAGAAGATACGTGATATAACGGAAGAGGTTTGCAGCTTTGCCAATGCTGCAGGTGGCTATGTGCTTATCGGCATAGATGACCACGGAACAATCAAGGGCACTACCATAGATAATTCCAAGCGATCAGCAATTCAAGGCTCCATAGGCGAGATCTCTCCGGCACTTCATTGCAATCTATATCCTGTAGATGTGGATGGTGCAAAGGTCTGGGTGGTGGAGGTTCCTGCCGGAAGACAAGTACCATACTTCTTTGGTGGCAGTGTCTTCGTCAGAGAAGGTGCCAACAGTCAGAAACTCACAAACGTGGAAGAAATCCGCGAGTTGTTCCAACAAGCGGAGAAGATATACTACGACTCAATACCCAACAGAAAGTACAATATCTATGACCACCTGGATGCAGACACGTTGAAAGCATTCAGGCGTGAGGCTCATATTTCCAATAACGTGGATGACGAGCAG
>JAUNHZ010000005.1 GCA_030523705.1 Bacteroidales bacterium | reverse complement strand
GTAAGGAGCAATACGAGTCCATATCTGTAGCAGACCTGAAAGAATTCTATCAGCGTTGTTTTTTCAGTGCCAACACCTCTGTTTATCTGTCAGGAAATCCTACAGAAAAGGTTATCAGTTTAGTCCGAGAAAAATTTGGAGATGTTTGCTGGGGAACTTCAACCGACCCGGGGCCAATAAAACAAGTTGAGCCAGTTTCTGATGTCGAGAAATTCCAGTTTATAGAATCTGCCGATGCGCTTCAGAATGCAGTCCGTATGGGCTTTGTCACAATTCCACAACAACATCCTGATTTTGAAGGACTCTATGTGTTGACAACATTGTTGGGTGGTTATTTTGGAAGCCGTTTGATGAGCAATATCAGAGAGGATAAGGGCTATACCTATGGAATTGATGCAGGGTTAATACCTCTTCCATCTGAATCTGTGTTTGTCATTGGAACTCAGTGTGATGTCAAATATGTAAAGCCGCTGATACAGGAGGTTTATCATGAGTTCGACAGACTAAAGACCGAACTTGTTTCTCAGGAAGAATTGGATATGGTCAAGAATTATATGTTAGGCGAATTAGCCCGTCGCAGCGAGGGCTTGTATCTGTGCGATGTCTATACAACAGCTGAGATTCAGGGACTTCCTGATGATTATTTGCAGAAAAGGGTCGATGCGATACAGCGTGTTACCGTTCAAGATATTCATGATCTTGCATGCAAATACCTCTTGCCAGAAAAGGTAAAGGAGGTTGTGGTTGGCAAAAAAATATAAGAAACCTTAACATATTTGCTTATTTGGATTTTTTCTTTTATTTTTGCATGAACCCGTTACACTATTTAAGAATGAAGAATAAAAGATATATAACCCTAATCCTTTTTTGTTTTACAGTCCTTACTATATCGGCTCAGAAATATTCTGTCGGAAACTTTATATTTAAAGATGGTGCAGAGTATTCTGGTGAGTTGGTAGGCAAGAAGCCTTACGGTATTGGCAAGTGTGTATGGCCAAATGGCGACAGGTTCGAAGGTAACTATATCCTAGGCCGCCGTAGTGGTCATGGCGTCATGATTTATGCTCAGACTTCTGATAAATATGATGGTGATTGGTACGATGATTACCCACACGGAAAAGGTGTTTATTATTTCGCAAATAATAACAAATACGAAGGCTTTTTTTATAAAGGTGAGCAAAAGGGCTTTGGTACCATGACATATTTTAATGGAGACACATATGTAGGTGACTGGTCCGGAGGCAAACGCGATGGACAGGGCAAATACACATGGAAAGATGGGGCGTATTATGAAGGCCATTGGAAGGATGACATGAAAGAAGGTGAAGGTTTCTTCCAGTGGGAAGATGGCTCATCATACAGGGGACAAATGCACCAAAATGCTCGACATGGACGTGGAACCTATACATTCGCTGATGGCGACGTCTATGAAGGAGAATGGCGCAACGACGTTCAGGAAGGAAAGGGTATCTATAGATTCCGTAATGGGGATATCTACGAAGGTGATTATTATAGCGGTGAGAGAACAGGAAAGGGTACTTTTACCTCTGCCAGTGGTAATAAATATGTTGGTGAGTTCTTGAATGGAAACCAAGAAGGTAAAGGTGTCTATCATTGGGCGAATGGAGCCGTATATGAAGGCGAGTGGAAGGATAACCAGATTAATGGTCACGGTCAGTACTCATGGGCGAATGGCGATGTCTATGTGGGTGATTGGAAAGATGGCGTGATGGATGGAACTGGTGAGCTTCGCATGGCCGATGGATCTGTTTATCAGGGAACTTACAAGAATGGAAAGAAGGAAGGTCATGGAACCTTGATTGATAAGGACGGCAAGCGTTTTGTGGGTACTTTCAGTGAGGATTTAAAAGACGGAGCTTACGAGGAGTTTGACGCTGATGGTCATCTGATCCACACGGGCTTGTATAGCAAAAATGCACTGAAGATGCAGGATGGCAAGGAGGTTCAGACTGCACCTGCCATCAAGGAATTGCCAGACCGTGTGGTAAATGCCAGCAACAAGAGTACTTATAAGAAAAAGATAACTACTCGTCGTCGCAGAAAAAGATAACCTGAATAAATTTAAATATATGGAAAAGAAAACACCTCTTAAACTGGTAAAGAATGATAAATGGCTTGCTCCATTTGAGCCAGCTATTGAAGGTAGATTTTATAGTGTGCGTGCCAAGAGAGATGAGTTGACCAATAAAGGAAAGACCACTCTGAGCGAGTTCGCCTCTGGCTATTTGTATTTTGGCTTGCACCGTATAGATAAGGGATGGGTATTCCGTGAGTGGGCACCAAATGCAACTTCCATCTATTTGATTGGTGATTTCAACGGTTGGAAGGAAGATGAGGCTTATAAACTGAAAGCCAAGAAAAATGGTGTTTGGGAGATTCAGCTGAAAGCTTCTGCACTGAAGCATTGTGATCTCTACAAGATTAAGGTACACTGGAATGGTGGTGAAGGTGAGCGTATCCCAGCATGGACTCGCCGTGTGGTTCAGGACCCTGTAACCCGAATCTTCTCTGCTCAGGTTTGGGACCCTGCTGTGCCTTATGTATTCAAGACAAAGAAGTTTAAGCCAAATACATCTCCTCTGTTGATTTATGAATGCCATATTGGTATGGGTCAAGATGCA
Source organism: Bacteroidales bacterium (assembly GCA_030523705.1). Taxonomy (GTDB): domain Bacteria; phylum Bacteroidota; class Bacteroidia; order Bacteroidales; family Bacteroidaceae; genus Minthousia. The sequence continues at coordinate 39,520 of JAUNHZ010000005.1, read as the reverse complement.
GAGAAGGTTGGTTCTTACCGTGAGTTCCAGGAAAACGTGTTGCCTAGAATCAAGGAGGACGGATATAACTGTATCCAGATTATGGCTATCCAGGAGCATCCATATTATGGTAGCTTCGGTTATCATGTAAGTAATTTCTTTGCAGCTTCAAGCCGTTGTGGTACTCCTGAGGAACTGAAGGAACTGATTGATACGGCTCATGGTATGGGTATTGCGGTTATCATGGATATCGTACATAGCCATGCTGTAAAGAATGAGATGGAAGGCCTGGGTAATTTGGCGGGTGATCCTTATCAGTATTTCAACAAGGGCGAGCGCCGTGAACATCCAGCATGGGATTCTCTATGTTTTGATTATGGTAAGAATGAGGTGCTTCATTTCTTGTTGTCTAACTGCAAGTATTGGTTGGAAGAATTCCATTTCGATGGATTCCGCTTCGATGGCGTGACCTCTATGCTGTATTACAGCCATGGCTTGGGTGAGTCTTTCGGTGGTTATCAGGATTATTATAACGGACATCAAGATGGTAATGCCATCATTTACCTGACTTTAGCCAATGCCTTGATTCATGAGGTTAACCCAAAGGCTATCACCATTGCCGAGGAGGTTTCTGGTATGCCGGGTCTTGCTGCCAAGATTGAACACGGAGGCTACGGATTCGACTATCGTATGGCTATGAATATCCCAGATTATTGGATCAAGACCATTAAGGAACTGAAAGATGAAGACTGGAAACCAAGCAGTATATTCTGGGAATTGACGAATCGTCGTAAGGATGAGAAGACTATTTCTTATGCAGAGAGTCATGACCAAGCATTGGTGGGTGACAAGACCATCATCTTCCGCTTGGTAGATGCAGATATGTACTGGCATTTCAAGAAAGGTGATGAGAGCTTCATGGCTAATCGTGGTATTGCCTTGCACAAAATCATCCGTCTGCTTACTTGCAGTACCATAAACGGTGGTTATCTGAACTTCATGGGTAATGAATTTGGTCATCCAGAATGGATAGACTTCCCTCGTGAAGGTAACGGATGGAGTCACAAATATGCTCGTCGTCAGTGGAACTTGGTAGACAATAAGGATTTGTGCTACCATGAGTTGGGAGATTTCGATAAGGCCATGACTCACTTGATTGGTGGGGAGAAGGGATTCCATAAGACTAAGGTGCAGGAAATCTGGCACAATGATGGCGACCAGGTTCTGGCCTATATGCGTGGAGATTTGCTCTTCATCTACAACTTGAGTCCAAGCAAGTCGTTTACTGATTATGGATTCTTGGTTCCTAAGGGTTCATATGAGGTTGTGCTGAATACCGATGATCCTGCATTTGGAGGTAATGGCCTGACCGATGATACCGTACGTCATTTCACTCGTTATGATGTTGTTCATCAGAAGGCAGGAAAAGAATGGCTATTGCTGTACGTCCCAGCCAGAACGGCAATGGTTCTTCGTAGAATTGATTAATTTACATGAATTATAATAACCCACAGACTAAGGGAACCGCTCGCTTCATTTCTGTAGTGTGCGGTTCTCTGTTTTGCCTCTTCTCCTTCTTGTATCTATGGCAAGTACAAGGAGTTGTGTTAGGCATGGCTCAGCATGTCTTATCTCAGGGGCTCACAGTGTATTCTCCTCTGGTAGGTGCTGCCATCATCACATTCCTTCTTCTCTTGCTGCAAGTAATCTTGAATCGCATTCTGCGGGTATCTGGAGAATGGTATTGCTTTAGTTTCTTCCCCTCTTTCTTCACGCTGGCCATGATTACGAGTGTGGACCAAAGTGCATACGAGGGTTTTTCTTTTGGACATTGGATTTTTACTTATCCCATTGGACTTATTTTGTATGTGGTTTTGGCTATTGTAGTAAAGCAACTGCCTTCGTCTTATGATAGCAGGTCGGGAAGCCTTATGATTCGTCTCATGATTCCAAACTTGTTGATTTTCTTGCTCTTTTCTGTATTCTCATTGAGCTTGAGCAAGAATAGTGAGACGCTTCACAACCAATTGGAGATAGAATATAATTTGAGCCGGGGAAATGTAGATAAGGCCTTAGAGATTGGAGCCAAGTCTCCTGCTACAAACGCTCAGATCACGGCTTTGCGTGCTTACGCTCTTTCCAAATCTGGGTTATTGGCAGAACGTTTGTTCTGCTATCCTCAAGAGTATGGTGCAGATGGCTTGCTCTTGCAGCGTGCAGATACGGTCCGTATGATTTTTTCTCCACAGACTTTATATAGAGAATTGGGCGCTTATCCTCGGTATCATAAGGAGCCTGCAGTGGAATTCTTGGAACTCTTGGATAAATCAGATAAAGCAAAACAACCCATGGCACAGGATTACCTGCTTTGCGCTTACTTGCTCGAGGGCTCCTTGGATAAATTTGTCGATAAGCTTGCTACCATATATGCTTTGAATGATTCTGTGGTTGAACTTCCACGTTATTACGAGGAGGCATTGGTCTTGTATCAGCGTAGGAATCCGGGGCGTTTTACTTATCGGAATGCGATACAGGAGACTAATCTTGCAGACTATTTAAAAATGGTTCGTTCTGCATCAAGTTCTGTCATGGGCGGTAATAGGACGCGAAGAGATTTTGGAACTACTTATTGGTGGTATTACGATTCTTTGAAAAAGAAATAAATAAAAAAGCCAGTCTTTTGAAAGGCTGGCTTTTTTATTTGTGGCATATTTAATACGTTTCTATGTTTGCTAAATTCCAAGCATTTAGATAAGATGCTTTGGTAATTTCTACAACTTTCTCCCAATTCAGCTTGTTCGCATGGTCGCCTGTGTTGTGGTAGTCCGGATTAGCATCGGTGTGATACCAGATGATAGGAATGTTGTGAATGGCAAAGCTGGCATTGTCGCTTCCGCCTACAGGATTATCCCATGCTCTATAGTCGGGGTCAAGCTTCAGCTTGTAGTTCTGTACGTCATTCTTCAGCCAGTCGCCAAAAGCAGGATGTGCCGCGGTGTAGAAATAAACCATGTATGGTGGGTTCTCTGGGCGATTGTTGCGGCCAATCATGTCAAAGTTCAGATAGCCTTTGATTTTTCCTAAGAAAGGACAGTTGTCAACAAAGTATTTCGAACCCAGCAGTCCTCTTTCTTCACCGTCCCAGAAAGCAATGACAACTGTGCGGAGTGGCTTTTTCCCACTTGCCAGAAAGGCGCGTGCAATTTGAAATACGGCGCTGACTCCGCTGGCATTATCGTCGGCTCCATTGTATATCTGGTCTCCAGCAAGAGATGTATCCATGCCCAGATGATCAAAATGAGCTCCTACTACTACATACTCATCACTACGCTCTCCAGGAATTACGCCTAATACATTTCTCATGGAGAGAACTCGGTGAGTGCCTTTCTTCCATTTGGCAATGGAATCTGGAACAACACTGAAACGGCGTCCTTTATAACGATCCAAACTATAGGCTTCAAAATTTTGGAAATAACTGTCAAGTAATGGCTTGACGCCGATAAGTTTCAATTGACTTGCTAGATATTGGCTGGTAATAAATGAACCATCATATCCAGATTCTCTTCCCTCCAGCTCATCGCAGGCTAAGAATTCTATGATGGATTCAGAAGTGGCACGATTAATGGTAGCCAGTCCAATTTCCTTTGGAGAAAGGGGTGCCACTTTGCCTTTTTTCTGCGCCAAGCATGGTAAACCTACGGCTAGGCTGATAGCCAAAAAACAGATTAATTTCTTCATGTGTATTATAGTTATTAGATTTTACTGTGACAAATATACGATTTTTTTACAAAGAATTAAGAAAAAAAGTGTAAATTTGCTCCAAAATATCTTTTCTATATTTATGGAAGGCTATCCAATTAAAGATTACGGGCAACCGGTAAAGCGTTATGTGCAGATTCTTGATTTGAAGGATGTACCGGAATTGATAGAGGCATATAAGCTGCAGCATAGTAAGCCACACATGTGGCGTGAAATTATTGATGGCATCAAACAAGTGGGTATTCTGGAGATGGAACTATATGTCCAGAGTAACCGTTTGGTGATGATTGTTGAGGCTCCTATGGATTTCGACTGGGACAGTGCCATGAAGGATTTGGCTGTTTTGCCAAGACAGCAGGAGTGGGAAGACTGGAATGCACAGTACCAAGATTGTAAGGTAGGTGAGACAAGTGATGAAAAATGGAAATTAATGGAGCGTATGTTCCATTTGTATGAATACTAATACCAAATATATTTTATGAAAATCTTAGTGACAGGTGGAGCTGGCTTTATTGGCTCACATACATTGATTGAACTGCACAAGGCTGGACATGAGACCGTTGTTGTAGATAATCTGATTAATTCACAGAAAGAGTCCTTGAACCGTGTATCAGAATTGCTGGGTGGTGTGGAAATTCCATTCTATGAGGTTGATATCCGTGATAAGGCAGGGCTGACCAAGGTATTTGAGGAACATCAGTTCGATGCTTGCATTCATTTTGCAGGCCTCAAGGCTGTTGGAGAATCGGTAGCTAAGCCTCTGGAGTATTATGAGAATAATATGTCAGGAACATTTGTCCTGTTGGATGTAATGCGTACACATGGTTGCAAGAATATCATCTTCTCTTCTTCGGCTACTGTCTATGGTGATCCAGCTATCATTCCTATCACCGAGGCTTGTCCTAAGGGTCATTGTACTAATCCTTATGGACAGACTAAGTCTATGTTGGAGGAAGTCCTGATTGATGTTCAGAAGGCTGATCCTGCATGGAATGTTGTCTTGCTTCGTTATTTTAATCCAATTGGTGCACATAAGAGTGGCCGGATTGGTGAGAATCCGAATGGTATTCCAAACAACTTGATGCCATACATTACACAGACCGCTGTAGGTATCCGTAAGGAATTGGGCGTGTTTGGTGATGATTATGATACCCATGATGGAACTGGTGTTCGCGACTATATCCATGTAGTCGACCTGGCCTCTGCACATGTTGCTGCATTGAAGGCTATTACAGGTAACAAGGGCTTGGCAATATATAATATTGGAACAGGTCATGGCTATTCTGTTCTCGATGTGGTAAAGGCATTTGAGAAGGCCAACGACTTGAAGGTTCCATACAGCATTAAGCCTCGTCGTCCGGGTGATATCGCAACTTGCTATTGTAACCCAGCTAAGGCGAAAGAGGAGTTAGGATGGGAAGCTCAGTACGACATTGAAGATATGTGCCGTGATAGTTGGAACTGGCAGAAGAATAATCCAAACGGATACAATGGATAAAAAATAAAGGGACGCTCAAAAAGGCGTCCCTTATTTATTTGTCTTTTTATATGCGGTAAGTTACTCTACCATATACTTTCGCAGAATCTTGGCTTCAACCTCATAGCCTTGTTCATTTGGATGTGTGCCATCTTTTCCGCCGTTATTGCGGTATGGCTCTTTGAGTGAACCGTCTGCATCACCCATTTCATCCAGGCTTATATAGGTCACGTTAGGTTGTGTGGCTAAAGCCTCTTGCAGCAGTTGGTTGATGTGCTGCACACGTGCTCCCCAGCCATGGCGTGGCATAATGCCGCATTGGTAGATTTTAGCTTTTGGCTGGCGCTCTCTTACGGCCTGTATCAGCTCCATCATTCCGCTTACAATCTCACGGTCTGTATTCAAGGTTAGGTTATTTGTTCCCAACAGCAGGAATACTTTCTTGGCTTCATATCCATCAAGTTCACCATGGTAGATTCGCCAGAGTCCATTTTCTATTCGGTCCCAGCCATAGCCTAGATTGTGAACCTTCATACCCTTGGTCATCTCTTCCCATGGCTTTTGTCCTCTTATGATATGCGCCTTTGGCTCACCACCAAAATAATGGGTTATACTGTTGCCTATTATGATTACATCTGGTGCCTCCTTTGCGTTCAGTCGGAGTACGTCCTCATGCCTTGCTCTCCAGTTGTATGGGTCTCTGTCCTGTCTGCAAGGGGTGAATAGGGCAGATGCATGTTCATTGAAAATCTCCTGAATCTTCTTGGTGATGGCTTGCGCATTCTTCATCATGCCATAGTCGTTTGGATGAACGCCTTCTACAAAGCTCTCAGTGTCCAGTCCAATCTCTTCCATGGTGAGATAGTATAATTGCTTCATACCTTCTTTCTGCAAGGTCTGGTACACTTTTTTCAGTTCTGCATTAATTTCTGCAGGACCAGTTACAGACTCTTCACTGATTACGCCATCAGGCTGCCCACTGTGTTCTACCAAGAGGATAGGGGTGGAAGGGTGGGAGGCTCTCAGCAGATGACAGCAATGTAATGAGCTTTCATAAACATTCTCTGCTTTCATGTTTTCCATATTGTCCAGAATGAACAGACTTGCATCTACTTCATTGAGCAGGTCCTGCATTTCAGGTTCCATGTGGGCACTACCACTGAATCCAAGGTTCAAGATAGGATGCTCTAACGTGCGTTCCACTATATTGGTCCAAGCCATTCCAGGTCTACTGGCACATGCGCCTTGTGCAATGCTGGTACCATAGATGACAATAGGCTTCTCTTGGGTTGGCTTCTCAAAATACATCAGGCTGCCTTCTTCCACGCCAATGCTCAGCCATTTCACTCCATTATAAAGAGGGAGGTATAAATGGAACTCATATCCCTTTCCGTTTGAGGCTGCTTGTTCGCGGTATGTCAGGTTCTTGTAGGAATACTTACAGGTATCGCCAAAGCTGTAGTTGAATTTAGGATTACAGTTTGTCCATTTCCCGTGTGCATCTACGGCATAGAGGTCCACTCCGCTCATGCCTGTCGAAGGCATGTGCCTCATACTGAAGCTGTTGCTGGTTGTGACATATCTCACATAAATGTTAGGGCTTGTGGTACGGAATACCAGTTTTTCGCCCGCACTGTTGGTTGAAAGATTCCAGAGGCCGGCTGGTAGCTTGCTCTCCATTCGGGCCGGGATTCTGTGATAGGATCCCTTCAATTCGTTTTGCCATCCTTGTCCGTGAAGAACAGGGGCAGCTTCATCCATAGGGTTATACCATTTGATGGATTGAGCCTGTATAGTCAGGCAGGATACGAAAAGTAGGCTAAGGAGTATGTTCCAACGCCCATTCTTGGTAATAAGGCTTTTCATAGTTCGATGTTTTTGATACTACAAAATTAATAGCTTTTCCTCTTTTCTCCAAGTGAAAGGAGGGTTCAGAACGTCAAAAAGGAGAAAAAAACTTCAATTTTACCTTTTAATACCCTGAGATTCGACTTTTGTTTCTATCTTCGTAGAGCAGAAAAACTAAAACGGATACTTATGAAAACTTACATTGCTTTTGATGCAAATGGCATCTTTGAGAACAAGAACAGCAGGGATCTGAAGAATTATCATCATGTCATGACATGGCAGCGTACCTATCCTTCCCGTTTCAATTTTTTAAATCTACATGATATTGACTTCACCTCAAAGCATGGTGGACTGATAGAATCCACGGTTCGTCCTTACCTGTCCAAGAAATTGGAGCAGGCCGATAACCTCTTCCTGATTGTATCGCAAGATACCGATGTAGATAGCTCACTCTTGAATTGGCAAATCATGCAGGCTGTTAACCGTCATCGATTGCCTATCATTGTGGCTTATGAAGGAGAGCAGACCATCACTTCTGAAACCATTCAGAAATACGAGCATCATCTGCCAACTTCCCTGCGAAAGCTCATGCATCAAAAGGCTGTAAAGATTGCTCACATTCCATTCAAGAGCGGTAAGATTGAATGTGCATGCAAGCATTACAGTTCCCGTACGGCTGCTTATCCGTGGACAGAACGCACTATTTATTAGTCTTAATTTTCTTGGTTACGTCACTGAATTTTCGTACATTTGCGTAGTTAACCTAAAATCTAACTAAAATGCTACGAAAATCAGTGCTTTTAAAACCTCTTTTTGCCGGGGTGCTGGCGTGTTTCTCGCTGGGCACCATGGCACAGGCTGTTGCCGATTATCAAGTTATTCCATTGCCTCAGTCTATTCAGCTGGCTAAAACTGGGCAGTTCTTACTGGCCGATGGCGTTAAGATAACCTATCCAGCAGGAAATGACCTGATGAAGAATAATGCCGAGTTCTTAGCAGAATATGTTCAAGAACTGATTGGTGTTAAGCTTGTTCCTGTGGCAGAGAAAGCTGCCAAGGGTGCTATCAACTTGGCTATTAAGCCTCAGAAGAATAAAGAAGCTTTCACCGTTAAGGTAGATGCTATGGGCGTTACCATTACGGGTGCCTCAGAGGCTGGTGTTTTCTATGGTATCCAGATGCTTCGCAAGAGTCTTCCTGCCGAAGCTACGGGAAGTGTGAATCTGCCTTATGCTACCGTATCCGATGCGCCTCGCTTTGAATACCGTGGTATGATGCTGGATTGCAGCCGCCATTTCTTCCCTGTGGAATTCATTAAGCGTTATATCGATATTCTTGCCCTTCACGGAGAGAACAACTTCCACTGGCATCTGACCGATGACCAAGGTTGGCGTTTTGAGGTAAAGCGTTATCCGTTACTGACCCAGGTGGGCAGCAAGCGTGCGCAGACCGTGATAGGCCACAATACGGGTATTTACGATGGAACCCCTTATGGTGGTTATTATACACAGGATGAGTGCCGTGAGATTGTGGCTTATGCCAAGAAGCGTTACATCAATGTCATGCCAGAAATTGATATGCCTGGCCACATGTTGGGTGCTTTGGCAGCTTACCCTGAACTGGGATGCCATAAGGACCATTACGATGTATGGCAGATCTGGGGCGTTTCAGAGGATGTCCTTTGCGTGGGTAACCCTAAGACATTGGAATTTATCAAGGGTGTATTAGAGGAGCTCATCGACGTGTTCCCATCCCAGACGATACATGTAGGTGGTGATGAGTGCCCTAAGACCGCTTGGAAGACTTGCCCTACTTGTCAGGCTAAAGCCAAGGAATTGGGCTTGGTGGCTACAGAGAAGCATTCCGTTGAGGAACAGCTGCAGAGTTATTTCATCAAGGAGATGGAGAAGTTCCTGAATGAGCATGGACGTTCTATGATTGGCTGGGATGAGACGCTTGAAGGTGGCCTTGCTCCAAATGCCAGCATCATGAGTTGGCGTGGTCTTGAAGGTGGTATTGAGGCTGCTCGTCAGCATCATAATGTAGTGATGACTCCAACTTCTTTCTGCTATTTCGATTATTACCAGAGTAACGATAAAAAGAATGAGCCTATTGCCATTGGTGGTTATCTGCCAGTAAGCCGTGTCTATGAGTTCAACCCTGTTCCCGATGAGCTGACTCCAGAGGAACAGCAGTATATCAAGGGCTGTCAGGCTAACCTGTGGGTGGAGTATATCCCAGATGGTAATCAGGTGGAATATATGGTTATGCCTCGTATGGCTGCACTTTGCGAGACTCAGTGGATGGACCGCAGTGCCAAGAACTATGACTCTTTTGTAAAGCGTATTCCTAAGTTGTTTGCTACTTATACTAAACTGGGTTATAATTTTGCCAAGCATCTGCTGGATGTGAATGGCTTGCTTACTTCAAACCCAGAGGAGAAATGTATGGAACTGGAACTGTTTACGGCCGATAAGATGCCTGTGCATTATACTTTGGATGGTTCTGTTCCAACCAAGGATAGTCCAGTTTTCCAGCAGACATTGAAATTGCGTCAGGATAGTCACATCCGTGCCGTAGCAGTGCGCGATGGTGTGTTGAGCTCAGAATGGACAGAGCGCGTTAAGATTTCAAAATCTAGCTTTAAGCCTGTTTCCCTGAAGTTGAATCCTGCTCCAAACTATACATATAATGGCGCAAAGCAGCTGACCGATGCCATTCATGGAACTAGCACATTCTCCATGGGTGCCTGGCTGGGCTTCAATGGTGATGATTGTGTGGCAACCATTGATATGGGCCAGGCTACTGCAGTCTCTACTTGTTCTGCTCGTGTATTGGTTGAGACAAGCTCATGGGTGTTCGATGCCAACCAACTGATGGTTGAGTGCTCTGATAATGGTCAGACCTGGAAGAAAGTTGGTGAAACGTTCTATCAGTTGCCAAGTGATCATGAGACTACCATTCGTGTGCATAAACTGGATTTCCCTAAGACTACTGCACGTTATTTCCGCGTAACCCTGGGAACAGTAAAGGCTATGCCTTCATTCCACGATGGTAAGGGCAAACCTGCTTATCTGTTTGTTGATGAAATTGAATTGGACTGATTATGAAACGACTTTTTAGATATCTCTTATGTGTAAGTCTGGCTCTCTATGGTGCCGGGCTGCAGGCACAAATCTTGCCTAAACCGGCTTCTCAGCAGCAGGCTGAGGGACAGTTTACCGTGGGTAAGACTTTGGGTGTGAAGACGAATGTGAAAGGAGTAGAGAAGACTCGGTTGATAGCTGCAATAGAGAATGGTCTCCAGACTCAGGTGACCAATGGTGCAGAGCTGCTCCTGAATCTGGACAAGAAATTTGGTAAACCTTCACTTACTGCGGATAAAGCTGGTGCAGGCGATGCTGTTTATGAAGGTTATGAACTGGTCGTGACTCCTAAGAAGGTGACCATTACCGCTCGTACCGGTCAGGGCTTGTTCTATGGATTGCAGAGCCTTTTCCAGTTGCAGCAGAACGGTACTGTACCTGCAACTAAGATTGTTGATGAACCTCGTTTCAGATACCGTGGCTTGATGCTGGATTGTAGTCGCCATTTCTTTGGCAAGGACTTTATTATCCGCCAGATTCATGAGATGGCTAAATATAAGCTGAACCGTTTGCACCTGCATTTAACCGATGCTGCTGCTTGGCGTCTGGAGATGGATCAGTATCCTGAATTGACAAAACAGACAGCATTCCGTATGGAGAACGACTGGACTAAGTGGTGGGTGAACCGCGACCGCCGTTATGTGCCAGAGGGTACTCCTGGTGCTTTTGGTGGATATCTTACCAAGAACGATGTGCGTGAAATCCTGGCTGTAGCTGCAGATCATTACATCACCATACTCCCAGAGATAGAAATGCCAGGCCATTCAGAGGAGGTTATGACCGTCTATCCAGAACTTGCTTGCGGATGGGCACCTGTGAATGAGGGTACCGTGCAGGGACCTATGGTTCCTAATCGTCACAGTGATTTCTGTGTGGGTAATGAGAAAACATTTGAGTTTATTGAAAACGTACTGAAAGAGGTGGTTGACCTGTTCCCTTCTGAATATATCCATATTGGTGGCGATGAGGCTGGTAAATGGGCATGGAAGACTTGTCCTCACTGCCAGGCAAAGGCAAAGGAACTGGGCATCGTTGCTCGTCCAGATGCCAGTGTGGAAGATCAACTTCAGAGCTACTTTATTCAGCGTGTGGAGAAGATTGTAGAGAAACTGGGTCGTAAGATGATTGGATGGGATGAAATCCTGGAAGGTGGCCTGGCAGAGAATGCTACAGTCATGAGCTGGCGTGGAGAGGCTGGTGGCATCAAGACCGTGAAGAGTGGACATCATGCTGTCATGACCCCAGGTAGTTATCTGTACATTGATTCTTATCAGGATGCTCCTCAGTATCAGTTAGAGGCTATTGGTGGTTACTTGCCATTGGAACGCGTCTATTCATATAATCCTATTCCAGATTCACTCACTGTTGCCGAGGCTTCCTTGATTGATGGTGTGCAGGCAAACCTCTGGACGGAGTATGTTAAGACTCCAGAGCATTGTGAGGCTATGATTTGGCCTCGTCTGCTGGCTGTGGCAGAGGTTGGCTGGACTCCTCAGGAACTGCGTGGTTCTTATCCTGAGTTTAAGGAAAGAGCATTGACCGAAGTGGCTAAGTTGGAGGCTAATGGCTTGCACCCATTCAAACTGAAATATGAGTTTGGTAACCGCCGTGAGTATTATGAGCCTGTCAAGCACCTGGCTTTGGGCAAGAAGGTTACTTATCATGTTCCTTATAGCTCATCTTATGTGGCTGCAGGTGAATCTACACTTACCGATGGTCTCTGTGGTGGCTGGAGTTATGGCGATGGCCGTTGGCAGGGCTTCATCAATAAGGGCCGTGTAGATGTGACCATCGATTTGGAGCAGCCTACCGATGTACATGAGGTTTATGCCATGTTCATGCAGATGCCTGGCCCTGACATCTACCATCCTGCTTTCATTCAGATTGAGACATCCCTTGATGGTGTGAACTATCAGGAACTGTATCAATTGGATTATCCAGCATCTAAGGAGGAACCATACAACTTCAAGTACTTTGGTTGGAAGGGTGATAAGTCGGTGAAAGCGCGTTATATTCGCTACAAGGCAAACTGCGGTAAGATTGGAGGCTTCCAGTTTACCGATGAAATTATTGTAAAATAACTATAAAAACTATGATAAAGAGATTTTTGGGGCTAAGCCTCTTGTTGACAGGCTTGTCGGTTTCTGCAGCCGACAAGGAACCTGTGGATTATGTGAATCCTTTTATTGGTACTACAAACTTTGGTACTTGTAACCCAGGTGCCATCGTACCACAGGGATTGATGTCGGTTACACCATTCAATGTCATGGGTTCTGATTTGAACAAATTCGATAAAGATGCGCGTTGGTGGAGTACACCTTATGATGTGACCAATAGCTTCATGACAGGTTTTGCTCACGTGAATCTGAGTGGTGTGGGCTGTCCAGAGGTTAGTTCTTTGTTGGTAATGCCTACCAGTGGTCCTCGCGACGTGGATTATCACAACTATGGCTCAACCTACAAGAATGAGGTGTCTAAGCCTGGTTACTATTCAAATACCTTGGAAAAGTACGACATCAAGACAGAGGTTACTGCTACCAAGCGTGCCAGCATTGAGCGTTTTACTTTCCATAAAGGTGAGGGTCATATCTACCTGAACCTAGGAGAGGGTTTGACCAATGAGACCGGCGCAACCATGCGTTTTGTGAACGATTGTGAGATTGAGGGTACCAAGTTGCAGGGAACATTCTGCTACTTCCCTCAGAGCGTATTCCCTATCTATTTCGTAATGCGCGTAAACAAGACTCCAAAGCAGAGTGGCTATTGGAAGAAGATGCGTCCAATGACAGCCGAGGCAGAATGGGACAATACCGCAGGCAAGTACAAAATCTATACGGAGTATCGTAAGGATATTAGTGGTGATGATATTGGTGCTTGGTTTGATTTCGATTGTGCCGAAGGTGAGCAAATCGAGGTGCGCATGGGTGTCAGCTTTGTGAGCATCAAGAATGCACGTGAGAATTTGGAGAAGGAAGTTGCCGGTACTAATTTCCAGCAGTGCATGGAGAATGCGCGTAACGAATGGAACCGTAATCTGAAGACTATTGAGGTAGAGGGTGGAACCGAAGAGCAGAAGAAAGTCTTCTATACCGGTTTCTATCATATGCTCATCCATCCAGGTATCCTGCAGGATGTGAATGGCGAGTATCCTATGATGGAGAGTGAGAAGGTGGGTAAGACCAATCACGACCGTTATACCGTTTTCTCTCTCTGGGATACCTATCGTAACGTGCATCAGATGATGACCTTGCTTTTCCCTAAGCGCCAGCTGGATATGGTAAACACCATGGTAGATATGTATAAGGAATGGGGCTGGTTGCCAAAATGGGAGCTTTATGGCCGTGAGACCATGGAGATGGAAGGTGACCCTGCTATCCCTGTCATTGTGGATACCTGGATGAAGGGTTTCCGCGACTTTGATGTGGAGGCTGCCTATAAGGGTATGATCAAGAGTGCTACTACTCCGGGTAAGGATAACCCTGTTCGTCCTGATATTGACGATTATATCCGTCTGGGCTATTGCCCTATGGAGAGCCAGTATGACAACTCGGTTTCTCATGCACTGGAATACTATGTGGCAGACCATGCGCTGAGCACTTTTGCTAAGGCGTTAGGCCACACCGAGGATGCTGCTCGTTTCTATAAGCAGTCTATGGGCTGGAAGAACTATTTCTCAAAGGAATTTGGTACATTGCGCCCAATTACAAAGGAAGGAAAGTTCTATGAGCCATTTAACCCTAAGGAGGGTGAGAATTTTGAGCCATCACCAGGTTTCCACGAGGGAAATGCTTGGAACTACACTTATTATATCCCTCATGATATCGATGGCCTGGCCAAGATGATGGGAGGCCCTAAGAAGTTTGTCCAGAACCTGCAGAATGTGTTTGACTCAAACAACTATGATCCTGCCAATGAGCCTGATATCGCTTATCCATATCTGTTCTCCAAGTTCAAGGGTGAGGAGTGGCGTACACAGAAATTGGTGAAGGAATTGCTGGCTAAGCATTTCATCAATGAGCCTTGGGGTATTCCTGGTAATGATGATACCGGTACCATGTCTTGCTGGATGCTGTTCAGTATGATGGGCTTCTATCCTGATTGTCCAGGTGTGCCTATGTACACGCTGACAACTCCAACCTTCAGCAAGATTACCATTCACTTGGATCCTAAGTATTACAAGAACGATAAGCTGGTTATCCAGACCGCAGGTTCAGGTGATTACATCAAGTCGGTATCCTTTGGTGGAAAGAAGGCAGCTTACCGTGTGAACCACGCAGATTTGGTAAACGCTGGTACCATTACTTTCAACCTGTCTGAAACTCACTAATCATTAGGTGACATAAGAATAAAGGCCTGGGTGTCAAACACACCACAGGCCTTTTATTTGTCTAGCTTGGTATTTTGTATTATCGCTTGAGTTGTTCGTAGAGGGCCAGGACTGCGTCCTTGGCATTTTGCTTTTCTTCCAGCAAGGTCACAAACTTGGAACCAATAATAGCACCTGCCGCATTCTGCTGTGCCGATTCCAATGTCTGTTTGTTGCTGATACCGAATCCAATCATGCGTGGATGCTTTAAGCTCATGGCATTGATGCGCTGGAAATAGGCTTGCTTGCTGTTGTCAAACTCCTTCTGTGCACCGGTTGTGGCTGCGCTGGATACCATATAGATGAATCCATCGGTATGCTCGTCAATGAAGCGAATGCGTTCATCGCTTGTCTCTGGCGTAATGAGCATGATAATCTTGATGCCGTATCTGTCGGCTATAGGTTTTACCTGCTCTAGATAGTCCTTGAAAGGAAGGTCTGGTATAATGGCACCATCTATGCCACATGCCTGGCAACTCTGGCAGAATGCCTCAATGCCATAGCGGTAGATAGGATTCAGGTAGCCCATCAAGATCAAAGGAATGGTAACGCCTTCTTGGCGGATGGTAGCCAACTGTCCGAAGAGTGTCTTCAGGGTCATGCCATTTCGCAAGGCTTTTGTGGCTGCATCCTGTATCACAGGACCATCGGCCATAGGGTCACTGAAAGGTACACCAATCTCTATCATGTCTATACCATTCTCCTGTAAGGTCTTTATGGTCTCTGCCGTACCATTAAGTGTAGGGTGACCGGCGCAGAAATACAGGGAGAGAATGCCTGATTTCTTGGTCTCAAAAAGGGTAGTGATTCTATTCATGGTTGTTGTTTTTTTCTGTTAATGTTCGGAATGCTTGTAAGAAATCTGATAATAGGGTAACATCTTTCAATGCAGGTGCTGTCTCAAACTTGCTGTTCAAGTCTATGCCTGCCCAAAGGGGATGCTTGAGCTGCTTCAGTGCCGGAAGGCTGTTGGGACCAATTCCTCCGCTCAGGATGAAAGGGGTCTGGCCTTGGTAATGATCCAATAGGCTCCAGTCGAATGTAGTTCCGCTGCCACCTACCGTCTCGCACTTCGTGTCAAAGAGGTAGTAGTCGCAGGTTCCTTCGTAAGCTTGCGCGCGCAATACATCTTCCTTCTCGCGAATGCTGAATGCTTTCACAATGGTCTTTCCGGGAAGTAGGGTACGCACATCGTTTACAAACGATGGGCTTTCACTTCCATGAAGCTGAATGACCTCAAGCTTGAAAGCTGCGGTGCGGAGCAGGATACCATCCTTATTGGTATCTACAAATACGCCCACGCGTTTTACATTTACAGGCATATAGCTGGGTACGATTGGTACAAACCGGCTGGAGTTCTTGTAGAAGATGAACCCCATCCAGTCTGGCCCCAGTTGTTCAACCTGGCGGATATTTTCAGGCTCCCGCATGCCGCATACTTTCGTAATCATTTTTGTGTTAGAGTTGTAATAAATGATTGAAGGGCTAACCCTGGATCTTTCTCTTTCATAAAGCATTCTCCTATGAGGAAACCTTTGAACCCTGCCTGGCGGAGTTCCTTGACCACAGCCGGATTACTGATGCCGCTTTCACTTACCAGCACAGGTAGCTCATCGGCCGTCAGCCCTTTGCTATAAAGGGATTGCACCTTGTCTTGCATCTGCTTGGCAATGCCAAAAGAGACCTGAACGTCGGTATGGAATGTACCTAAATGGCGATTGTTCACACCTAACATATCGGGTACTCCGGCATCAAGATATGCCAGCTCGGCAGGGTCATGTACTTCTAACAGCACCTCTAATCCCAATGCGTGAGCCAACTGCAGTAGTTCTCTGTAACGCTCCGGGGTAAGATTTGCAGCAATGAGTAAGATAGCATCGGCACCAATTACCTTAGCCTCATAGACTTGATAAGGGTCGATGATGAAGTCCTTGCGCAGGATAGGGGTATCTACCAGCGGACGTACGCGTTGGATGAAAGCTGTGCATCCCCCAAAATAGTCCTCATCGGTTAGTATGGAGAGGGCAGAAGCACCACCGGCAGCATAGACTGGGACTACTTCTTCAGGAACGGCATCGGCGTGAATCCATCCTTTCGAAGGGGATTTACGTTTAAATTCCGCTATGATACCACTCTCACTCTGTAGCAAGCTTTGCTTCATGGAACGGCGCTTGGTGCGGACCTGCTCCATCTCCACCTGCTTGTGGGCAATGATTTCTTCTAGGATATCTTTCATGTTTTATTAGCTCATAAACTCAACGTAGTTCTTCAGCACTTGCAGGGCGCGGCCGCTTTCCAGAGACTCACGGGCAATGGCAATGCACTCTGCTGGGTCCTTGTACGGCTCCATGATACTGATGGCAAAACCGGCATTGGCCAGTACCACATTCTTCTGGTCAGGATGTGCCTGGTTCATCAGTACATTGTCAAAGACTTTAGCAGCATCATCAAGTGTCTGGCCAGTGCCACCACAGATATTGTTTGGATCTACAAGGGAAAAACCAAATTCTTTTGGATTAAAAATGCGCTCATAGGTATTGCTCTTCACCTTGAATTCGCTGGTCAGCGAAATCTCGTCGTAACCATCGCTGCTGGTTACAATGCCAAAGCCTATACCTATCTTTTCCAAGACAGCGCTATAGAGTCTCATTTGAGACAAGTTTGCTACACCCAGGAGTTGGTAGCTTGGTCTGCATGGGTTTACCAATGGACCTAAAAGGTTAAAGCAAGTTGGTACTTGCAGGTTCTTGCGGGTAGGACCCACAAACTTCATGCCTCTGGCAAAGAGCTGGGCATGCTGATATACAAATCCCACTTTATCCAGACAGCTCTTCAGCTTGTCGTTATCATTCGTGAACTTCACTCCGTGTGCTTCTAGGACATTGCTGGCTCCGCTCACACTGGTAGCGGCGTAATTGCCATGCTTGGCTACTTTATAACCGGCACCTGCCACCACAAAACAAGAGCAGGTAGAAATGTTGAATGTGTTTTTGCCATCGCCACCTGTACCTACAATATCAATAGGCTGGAACGGACTCAGATCTACAGGTACGCCTGTCTCAAGCAGACCATCGCGTAGGCCTAAAAGTTCATCTACGGTGATACCTCTCATCTGGAAGCCCATCAAAAGGGCGGCCAACTGGCTGTCGTTGTATTTCTCTTTTGTAATGTTGAGCATCAGCTCACGGGTTTCTTCGCGTGTCAATTCCTCGTGATTGATCAAGCGGGCTAAGAATTGTTTCATATGTTGTTGTGTTATTTATGCATAGGTTCTTTAATGTTGATCCAGTTTTGAATAATGGCTTTTCCGTTAGGGGTAAGCACACTTTCTGGGTGGTACTGGATACCACGTACATCCATCTCTTTATGACGCAGGGACATGATGAGGCCTTCTGGGCTTACACTGGTGACCTCCAGACATGCTGGCAGGTTTTCTGTGTCAACTACCCAAGAGTGATAGCGTCCCACTTCCATGGTCTCTGGAAGACCTGCAAACAGGGCCTCGTCGCCCGTAATATGCACTGGGGTTGCCACACCGTGATAGACTTCACTCAGGTTCTTGAGCGTACTGCCAAATACTTGGCCAATGGCCTGATGTCCCAGACAGACACCCAGGATAGGCTTCTTTCCTGCATAGGTGCGGATGACATCTAATAGCAGGCCAGCCTCCTCTGGAATACCTGGGCCTGGAGACAGGATGATCTTGTCGTACGCTTCCAGTGCAGAGAGTTCGAACTGGTCGTTTCTCAGCACGGTTACCGTTGCACCTAACTCTCGAACCAGATGAGCTAAGTTGTAGGTAAAGCTGTCGTAGTTATCTATGATTACGATATTCATATTATTCAATTTC
Source organism: Bacteroidales bacterium (assembly GCA_030523705.1). Taxonomy (GTDB): domain Bacteria; phylum Bacteroidota; class Bacteroidia; order Bacteroidales; family Bacteroidaceae; genus Minthousia. Next base: position 21,095 of record JAUNHZ010000005.1, on the reverse strand, counting down.
TTCGGCCAGGAAGATTGCCTTGCGCAATGCACCCAACTTATTGTTCACTTCTTGTAATTCGTATTCCTCGTTGCTCTTGGCCACAATACCACCACCGGCTTGGAACCAGAGTTCATTGTTGCGACTCACAAAGGTGCGTATGGTTATGGCTTGGTTCATCGTACCGTTCAGACCAATATAACCAATGCAACCTCCATAAACGCCACGATTGTGTGGCTCATATTCACTGATGAGCTGCATGGCTCTCACCTTTGGCGCACCGCTTAATGTGCCGGCAGGGAAGGTGTCTATGAAGGCTTTCACTGGATTTGCACCCTCGTTCAGGGTTCCGCTCACTCTACTTACCAAGTGGATAACGTGGCTATAGTACTGCAAGTCCTTATAGAAGTCTACCTGTACGCCATGGCAGTTGCGACTTAAATCATTGCGGGCCAGATCTACCAGCATGACATGCTCTGCATTCTCCTTAGGGTCATTGCGCAAGAAGGCTGCAGCCTGGGCATCTTTTGCTGCATCGCCTGTACGCTTGGTGGTACCGGCAATAGGGTCGATGAATGCTTTGCTTCCTTCAATTCTACAGTGGGTCTCTGGGCTTGAGCCAAAGATGCGGAAACCGCCGAAATCAAAATAGAAGAGGTAAGGTGATGGGTTGATGTGTCTCAGTGCACGATAGAGCTTAAAGTCGTCTCCCTTGTATGGCTGGCAGAATCTTCGGCTCAGCACAATCTGGAATACATCACCGCGAAGGCAATGGGCTATACCCTTACGGATATTTTCCTTATGCTGCTCATCGGTCAGGGTAGAGTAGGTCTCACCCACAGGGTGGAACTCATAACTTTTCATTGTCTTGCTATGCACCAGGTTCACCACGGTGTTCATGTGGCTTTCCTCGCCTTCACCCAGCATCTCCACCAGCATCATCTCACTGTTGTAGTCGTTGAACACAATGATGTAACGGTATAGGATATACAGCAAGTCTGGTGCATCGTTACGGAAATCATAGGAATCTTTCACCGGGATGTCCTCGAAATAGCGTACGGCATTGAATGAAGTGTATCCATACAGGCCACAGTAGTTTGCTCCTTCGCCTTCTACCTGAAAGCTTTGCAGGAACTCACTCATGGCATCCTCGCAGCGATAGTTCTTGTCGATAGTCCGGCGTACAGTATTTCCATCTGGATAGGTGGAGATGGCTCTTCCATGGTCTATAGAGAAGGTTGCCAAAGGTTCCAGACCAATGAACGAGCGGTTGTTCTCACCACCATGATAGTCGGAACTCTCCATCAAGGCACTCTGTGGGAACTTGTCGCGCAGCTTGAGGTAAGTGCTTACAGGTGTATGCATATCCCCAAGCATGGTCTTTTTCAGTGTCTTATAGTTGTAGATTTTCATAATCAGTAGGATTTCAATCGGTTATTTCACTGGCATATTTCAGATAGGTATCCAAGTCCTTGTCGCCACGTCCGCTCACGGTCAGCACTACCACGTCTGTTGGCTGGAACTTCATCTTAGGCAGCATGCCCAAGGCGTGTGCGCTCTCCAAGGCTGGGATGATTCCTTCCAGTTTGGTCAACTCAAAGGCCGCTCTCAGTGCCTCGTCATCGTTTACGGGGAGTACGGTTGCTCTTCCGCTTTCTGCCAGGTTACAGTGCAGTGGGCCTGTACCAGGGTAGTCCAGTCCGGCAGAGATGGAATAAGGCTCAATGATCTGTCCATCCTCTGTCTGCATGAGCTTGATGCGTGAGCCGTGCAGGATACCTAAGGTGCCAATGGTAATGCTGGCTGCAGTCTCAGCGGTATCAACACCCATACCTCCAGCTTCGCCTAGCACAATTTTCACTCGCTCATCGTTCAGGTAGTGGTAGATGGTACCGGCAGCGTTAGAGCCACCACCTACACAGGCCATCAGGTAATCTGGGTAGTCGCGACCAATCTTCTCCTGCAGCTGCCATTTGATTTCTTCGGAGATGACACTCTGCAAGCGTGCTACCATATCAGGATAAGGATGAGGCCCCACAGTAGAGCCAATGATATAGAATGTGTCCGAAGGATGGCAGCACCAGTCGCGTATGGCTTCATTGGTAGCATCCTTCAAGGTCTTGTTTCCACTCTGTACAGGGAATACCTCTGCGCCCAGCATCTTCATGCGCTCCACATTGACGTGCTGACGCTCTACGTCCAATGCACCCATGTATACGCGGCAAGGCAGGTTCATCAAGGCACAGGCTGTAGCGGTTGCCACACCATGCTGACCAGCACCAGTCTCCGCAATGATGCGGGTTTTACCCAACTTCTTAGCCAGCAGGATCTGCCCCAGTGCATTATTAATCTTATGAGCGCCCGTATGGTTCAGGTCCTCACGCTTCAGATACAGTTGGCAACCATATTTCTCGCTCATGCGCTTTGCAAAATAGAGAGGAGATGGTCTTCCCACATAGTCCTTCAGCAGGGCATGGAATTCCTGTTTGAATTCCTCGCTCTCCAGAATAGGTAGGTAGGCCTTCTTTAAGTCCTCTACCGTCTTGTAGAGAATTTCAGGGATATAGGCTCCGCCAAATTCCCCATAAAATCCTTCTTCATTTACATTGTAGTTCATGTTGTGTATGTAAAATTATTAAATTTCTACTCAATCGCCGTTGGGCTTTTCGGGGATTCTCCCCGGGACCCCTTTTCGCTCAAGCCGCGGGGGCTCTCCTGTGCGGAGGGCATCAGGGACTTTGTCCCTAAAACCCTAGTCCTGTCGGACGGACCATGGGGCTTTGCCCCAGACCCTATTTCATTTTTCTTTTCGTGAAAAAAGAAAAACGAAACAAAAAGAAATTCACCCGCTGTGCGAGAAATCCTAAAAATGGTGAACTTGGTTCTAAAATGCGCAAACTCGCTTCGCTCAAACAGGTGCGCATTTCTTAACGCCCCAAGTCCCCCATTTTCTTAACGGATTTATCGCAATGCGGGAACTGGATGGGGCTACGCGATTGGACCTTTTGTTGGGGGCGAGGACTCCGGCATCATGGATTTGGCGTGAAGAAAATTAGAGGGTTTAGCCGTTAAGAAGCGCACACTTGTTTGAGGGCGTAGCCCGAGTTTGGGCGCTTTAGGATAAACACTGTAATTTTTAGCCAAATCCGTGCAGCCGGTGAACTTTCTTTGTTTCGTTTCTTTCTTTCATGAGAAAGAAATGAAAACCCCTCCGGTAGGAGTAGGGTCCGGGACAAAGTCCCGAGGCCTGTCTGGCAAGACTGGGGTTCCGGGGTGAAACCCCGAGGCCTTTCCGGCAGGAAGCTCATCTGGCAAGACCAGGTCTTTAGGGCAGCGCCCTAAAAGCCCACCGCGGCTAGAGCAAAAAAAGAAAGGACCCGCCGTAAGTACGACAGGTCCTTCTCTTTTATATCTCTTCTACACACATGAAGGTTCGACTTACGACTTTTGGAGTTGTAAGCGGCGCCACCAATATGTATGTACCATGTTCAACATAATCTTTCTTTTTGTTCAGTGCAAATATAAGTGGAAATATAATAACCACCAAGAAAAAGATAGAAAAAATGGTTGTTTTGGTATAAAATTGGTAGAAAAACCCTATCTTTGCAAATAAATAAGGTATTATAACCATGCATACACGTAAAGAACAATTAGAAGCATTCGGACGCTTACTCGATGTCATGGATGATCTCCGTGAAAAGTGTCCTTGGGATAGAAAGCAGACCAACCAGACGCTGCGCCCAAATACTATCGAGGAAACTTATGAACTTTGTGAGGCTTTGCTGAACGAGGATCGTAAGAATATCTGTAAGGAATTGGGCGATGTCTTACTCCATATTGTGTTCTATGCCAAGATTGGTAGCGAGACTCAAGACTTTGATATAAAGGATGTTTGCGACCAGCTTTGTGATAAGCTGATTTTCCGCCACCCTCATATCTATGGGGAAGTGAAAGCTGAGACTAGCGACCAGGTCTTGCAGAACTGGGAACAGATCAAGCAGAAAGAGAAAGATGGAAACAAGACTGTCCTCTCTGGTGTCCCTGCTGCGCTGCCTTCGCTCATTAAGGCGTTCCGTGTACAGGAGAAGGCCGCTAATGTAGGTTTCGACTGGGAAAAACCCGAAGATGTCTGGGAAAAAGTACAGGAGGAATATAATGAGCTTCAGGTGGAACTGAATGCACTCAAGGCTAAGCGTAAGGCACTCGAAGAGGCTGGGGCAGACCCTAAATCTCCAGAGATGCTTGCCATTAAGGAGCGTTCAGAGCAGGAATTTGGCGACTTACTCTTCAGCCTGGTGAATGCCGGTCGCCTCTATAAGATTAATCCAGACAATGCCATTGAACGTACCAATCAGAAATTCATCCGCCGCTTTGGTTATGTTGAGCAGAAAGCCAAGGAGATGGGAGTAGCCTTGAAAGACCTGACCTTGGGACAGATGGACGAGTTCTGGAACGAAGCTAAGAAACAAGAGAAAGCATGAAGAAACTAAAGGAAATCTGGCAGCGGTTCATGGCGAACCAGGCCTTGAAGGATAAACTGAATATCATTATTTTTGGAAGTGATACACCTACGGGAAAGCTCTTCGATGTCATTCTTATGTGGTGTATTGTGCTGAGCATTTTGCTGGTGTTTATAGAGAGTATGCAGATTCCTATTGCTGTCAAGCCTTGGCTGCAGGGTGCGGAGTATTTCTTTACCTTCGTGTTCACGGCAGAGTATCTCTTGCGCCTGTATTGTAGTCCTAACCCCAGGGAATATGCGTTGAGTTTCTTTGGTGTTGTGGACCTGCTGGCTACATTGCCTTTCTATATCACCTGGATTTTTGGACCGGCACGCTACCTCATGATTATCCGTACCTTCCGTCTCATCCGGGTGTTCCGTGTCTTCAAGCTCTTTAACTTCCTGAATGAGGGAAACTTGCTCTTGCGCTCACTTATCATCAGTAGTCGCAAGATTAGTGTTTTCTTCCTTTTTGTGGTGATTATGGTTATCTCATTGGGCACCATCATGTACATGGTAGAGGGTCAGGAACCTGACACCCAGTTCACCAATATCCCTAAGAGTATCTATTGGGCGGTTGTAACCTTGACCACTGTAGGTTATGGCGATGTTACCCCAAGCACGGCTCTTGGTCAGTTTGTCTCCGTGGTGGTCATGCTTCTGGGTTACACCATCATAGCTGTTCCTACCGGTATTGTTTCGGCTACCATGATGGAAGTGAATCATGATAACATCTCCGAGGAGGATGTGAATAAGGAAGAGCAAGTGAATGATGAATTACTTCATGAGATGAAGGCTGCCGACAGGGATTTGTTCAACCAAGACCTGACGGAAGCTACTGATGTTCCGCACTACTGCCCTCATTGTGGCCGATACATCCAGTACGAGGATGCCCATTTCTGTCCGTACTGCGGAAAAGCGCTTTAAGCATTATCCTTTCGCCTTGACCCAGATAGAGAAGCGGGAGCCAACCCCTTCTTTACTGGAGATGGTGATGTGACCACCCATATTCTCGGCAAGGCGCTTGGCAATGTTCAAGCCCAAGCCTACACCTGGCATGAAGTCGTTCTCCTTCCAGAACAGGCTGAATGCCACTTTTTGTTTATTCTCACTGATGCCCACACCACTGTCTTCTACAAACAGTTCTACCTCTTGGGTACTCAGGTGGTAGCGCCAGCCTAGGGCAATGAAGCCCATGTCTGTGAATTTAATGGCATTGGACAGGAATTGATCCAAGATGTCTCTCAGACGGTCCTCATCGGCAAAGGCGCGTGCCGTTACACGACCGGTGACATACTGGAATTCCAAGTTGGCTGGGATACGCTCTTTCCAATGCTTATATACAGAATCCATAAAAGGTTTCAACAGGACATCCTTCATGAAATACTGTTGCCTGCGGCTCTCAATACGACTGAAGAGCAAGATGTCTGAAATGATAGCCGTCAAGTTCTCGCTGTGCTTGGCTATAGCCTCGCTCAGTCTTCGTTTCTCTGATGGAGTCACAGCGCCATTGGTCAGCTTGGTACAGTAATCCTGGATGGCATTCAGTGGAGTGCTGATCTCACGACTGGTCTTCATCATGAAGTTCTCTTTCTTCATGGTCTCCTGACGGTTCAGGATAGCCTGTTCCATCTGCTCCTTCTGTACCTTTCGCTCGTTTACGTTAAGCACCAGACCATTCACATCGTTTTTCCCTCTCACAATAAAGCGGAACTCCCACCATACGTTCGTGCCCTTTTCTTCCATGTCACCCAAGACTAGGAACTGATATTCACCCGGTGTCTGGGAGGCACGGATAATGGCCGCTGCCTCATCTGCATGGCTGTCGGCAATGCGCTCCACATACCGCTGGATATCCTCCTCTCTCTGCAGCATGTAGCTATTGGCACCCTGCAGGCAGAGGCGGGACATATTGATAGAGTGCTCCAGACGCTTACGGTCCCTGCGAATGATTCGATGTCGGATACGCAGCATAATCCAGATGATAATGGCCAGCACAAGCAGGCCCAGGCAAATATAGACACCTATCATAGTCCAGTAGGTATCCCTGTTTGCTACCTCGTATGGCGCATTGACAATCTGGAATTCATCCTTATAGTCATCGTAGTTCCAGCCTAAGCGTTGCATGGCTTTGTAGTCCATCCATTTCTGCTTGGTATGCTCACGTACATCCATCTGGTTCAATGGCTTTCCGTTCAGAATCTCTATGGCAGAGCCACAGCAGTCTTCTGCAATGGTGGCATAGCTGGCAAAATAGCCTGCCAGGTAGTGTCCGGTACCATCATTGAACGTACCACGGATAGCCGAGAACTGTGGCTGGTCTGTCTTGCGGGCTATCATCTCCGCATATATATCCTTCTTCACTACCAGCGTTGGGTATTTCCACGCATAGGTCATGATGTCATGCAAGACCTCTGTTCCATTTCGTTCAGGGTGTTCCACGCTATAGACAGAAACCACGATGCTGTCCTTAGGTAGGTATTTGCGTCGGGTAGTGCTGAAATACTCCAAGTGCAAGTCGCTGTTATCTATGTATGGCGGTCTGGCTATCTGCTTGCTCAGTTCCTGTCTCAAGAGGGAATCCTGACTACCAAAATCCAGTTCAATCTGCACCTCGTTCTTCCCCATTAGGCTAGCAGCTAGGTCAATGTTGGTGCAGAAATCCATTGGGTCACTCCAGCGTACCAGATTGGTATGTCCGTTCAGGTTCTCCCAGCTGGAGAAATGGTGCATGGCTCCCAGGATGATAGGCGTATGGTTAAAGTCGAAGATGGAATCATAAGGAGCGCAGATCAGGGTGCGGGCAGGGCGGTCGCCCTCAAAAATCATCACATCGGGTACCCAATGGTCCTTATCTACACTATCCTTGAACGCTTGGAGCTTTTTCTTGAAATCCTGCTTTCCGTTCTCCATATCCATATAGACGGCTCTCAGGTCCACGTCGTATCCTCCATGCAAGAAGGTTTCCTGCGCCTTTTCCAGATACTCTACATAAGGCAGGTGGTTCTCGTCGTAGCTGAAGACCACCATCACATTGGCCTTCTTCCGCTCCACCTTGGTGCAGCCGAAGAGTGCCACTAGTACGATTGCCATCATGACAATCAGTCCCTTATGATATCGTATCTTTTTCATTCTCCTTTATATTCTTTCAATCGGAACCAGAAGGTGCTTCCCTTACCTAAGGTTCTGTCCACGCCGATGGTTCCTCCTTGTTTCTCAATAATGGTGCGGGAAATGTTCAAGCCCAAGCCCGTACCCCTGGCTTCTTCATGGACCTTATAGAAGCGGTCGAACAAGCGTTGTTGGTCTTCCTCACTCACGCCAATACCGGTATCCCGACAGTAAATCATCACTTCTTCGGTCTCTGTCAGGTACTTCCAACCTATTGTCACGCTACCTGTTGGCGTGAATTTGAATGCATTGCTGATGAAGTTATTGATGACCTGACGCGTCTTGTTCGGATCAATCCAGATCGGCTTGTCGTTCTCCTCCAGTTCCAGTTTCAGCTCCAGATGATGAGGAACCAGCACCTGATGCGTCTTGAATACCTGGCTCATGAGCTGTGATGTACTGCATTTCAATGGCTTGATGAGCAGTTCCGCAGAGTCTGTCTGGCTCTGTTCAATCACACTGGCAATCATCTTTTGCATCATGACCGAATTCTCGGAGATGGCACTGTTGAACTCAGCCAGTTCTTCGGGCGAGAAATCCATATCCTCGGAGCTGATAAGCTGGGCAAAACCTGTAACGGCACCTAACGGCGTGCGCAAGTCGTGACTGATGTTATTCAGGAAGTTCTGCTTCTGGTCACTCTCATTAATCTCCTCCTGGATATTTCGCAATTGCTGTTCCGCATTCACCACATCGTCAATGTTGATGGAGATACCCATCAAACTCTTAGTCAGCAGGTTGTCACGGGTGCAGTTGAAACTCAGCTCGTACCAGTGCGTATGCTTTTTCTTTTTACCCCAGGCTATATGCAGACGGATTTTGTTGCGTCCCTTATGCTCATTCATATTGGCTAGAACTTCTAAGGCCAACTTGCTGTCATCCAATACATAAGTTAAGAATACATCCTCTGGGATATCTGTGCTGACGCCAAATGAGTTTGCTATTTCTTTACTGAGATGCAGCATGCCGTCCTCAAAGAACCACAGGTGTGCATCGGCAGTGGCCAGGGTCAGCTTTCGTCGCTCATCCTCACGCTCCAACTGATGCAGGGTTTCCACATCTTCTTTACGGTAGAGGTTCAGGATCCATCGGAAGAGCTGGTAGGCTATGGCACTGAAGAGCAGGATTAGGGCGGCTACCATCATGAGATACAACGCGACATGTCTCACGCTGAATGGCGCATTCAGGATATTAGCCTTACCCGCCCAGTCGCTGTATGCCAGTGGAGTAGGAGAGAATGCCTTCATCGCCCTATAGTCCAGATAGAAATCTTGTGCATGTCGGCTCAATGCCAAGCTTTTAGGCTTTGCTCCCTTTAGGATTTGCACCGCATAGCTCACCTGGTCTTTGATCTGTGTCTCCATGCTGCTGAAGTAGCCTCCCAGGAATTTAGGATTCTCCTCGTTGAACTGCCTGCGGATAGCTGTGAACTGAGGGTTCTTGGAATGGTCTATCAGCGTGTTGCTCTCCACATCATATTTCACCTGTAGGTGGAACCCACGCTTACTGTTTTCCATCAGTCGGTTAAAACTGTAAATGTCATCTTGCTCACGGTCCTCAGCATGGTTACTTCCCAAGTTTCTCATGGAGTAGAAAGAAACAACCGGATTTCCATTGAATTGCTTTTTCAGATAGTTGGCATCCAGGTTTGTCAGGTGGAAATCCCCATTGTTAATGTAACGCTTGGAAGCCTCCAGCTGTCGGTAAAGCTTGGTTCGCAGCCGGTTGTCAAAATCCTCATGATCCAGAATGATGTTCACGTTCTGCGCTCCCGTTATCTGGTTGAAGAAATGGATATTCTCCTCCAGCTCAATCACATCCTCAAAGCCCGTGATGTTTCCATATTGGTTGTACAGTTCCTTGCGCAGGTTTGTCTGGCCCGCCATGACAATAGGGATGGAGTGGAACCACTTGTCCAGTACCACCTCTATTTCACGAGCCTTATTCTGTGAGCATCGTTCATACACTTCAAAAATCAAGTTCAAGGCAGGATCCTCGTTTACCAGAATCACCTCAGGCTTCCATTTCTTCAGACTGTCGGCATACGCCTTTCCATTCAGTGCCAGATTCTCAGTCACAGGCACATGCAGCAAGTCCAGGTAGAGATGGTGTGGCTTCACGTTTATGTGATAGTCATCAAAAGCCTTCTTCATGATTGCCTTGAACGGAGCATCCTCTTGACCTTTTGCTTCTGTAGAATGCAGCACCACCACGCTGTGCTCTGGCACATCACCCTGCTTGCCCGTTGAGCCACAGGCTACGAGCAGCAAGGAGCAGAGTCCCATGATGTATGCTTTCATTCTTTTCATGCGTGTATAACAGGTAAAATCAGGATAAAACGACTTCCCAGTCCCTCTTCCGTGCTTACCAGCAATTCGCCGTTCATTGCCTCAATGTTACTCTTGGCAATGTTCAGGCCAATACCGGTACCCGGAATGAAACCATTGTCTTTCCAGAACATACTGAAAAGTACAGGCATTTTCTCTTTGGAGATACCCATACCGCAGTCTTCTACAAAGATTTCCACTTTATCCTTTTCAATCATATATTGCCAGCCCAGCTGTATCTCTCCATCCTCACTGAATTTGCGCGCGTTATCCAACAACTGGAACAGGGCGTTATTCAATTTCTCCTCATCGGCTTGGATGGTTACGGTAGGGCGACCTTTAATCAAGTTGAAATTCAACCCCTTTTCCTCTATCCAGCCTTTGTAATGCTGGTAAAAATTCTGTACCAGTTGCTCCACGCGGACCGGTTTCAGCTCATAGTGTTGCTTTTGGTTCACAATGTGGGCATATTGCACAATATCATTGATGATCTTCTCCAGCACACCCTGGTTCTCCCTGATGGCATCTTTCATCTGCTCCTGCTCCTCTCCAGTCAGGTTACCATACATGTTGTCCAGCAGCTCGCTGAAACCTAAGATGGCATTCAGAGGGGTTCGGATTTCATGGGCTATCTTCCACAGGAACTTTTCTTTCTCCTTGGATTCTTGTTCCAGGACCTCTGTCCGTCGGATTTCCTGCTCAAACGCCATCGTTTCATTGATGTTGATAAGCAGACCCTCTACCATGAGTTCACCCTTGTTGGTATGCGCTACCGCATAGCGGAGCTGCCACCATTCCTGCAGTTTGTCAGATTCTATGGCAGCCTGGATGCGGAAACGATAGGTACCATCCACTTCCAGTGAATCCAAGATTTCTTCGCGAGTGGCAGCCTGGCTGTCGGACAACTGTTCCAACAGTTCAAACAACTGTCCCTTATCAGATATATAATGGTTCTTTACACCCCTGAGTGCCAGGTTGGTAAAGAAACGCTCATCGGCCAGTGCCTTCTCCAAGCCTCTCAGTCGCTTACGGTTGAAACGAGCATAGACAGCCGTAGCTCCCATGAGCAGCAACAGCAGTACCAATATACCAGCAATCCATTTTCCATAGAATTGCTGTGGGTTTACCACCTGTTCCGGAGCATTCAGGATCACAAACTGATTTTTATGCTTAGAGTAGCTCATTCCCAAGGTCTCCATCTGTTTCCAGTCCATGAAATACTGCTTGGTATGCGTACGGGTAGCCGTGAGAGCACCCTTACCCTCTATGAATTCCACGGCAGCCTCTGCCATATCATTTCCCACAGTAGCATAGCTGGCAAAATAGCCGGCCAGGTATTTCCCTGTGGTCATCAATTCCCTTCGGGTAGTGAACCTTGGCTGTCCAGATTTCTGTGCAATGGATTCACCATACAAATCCTTTTTCAGCACCAGTTGAGGATAGTTCCAAGCCTGCTCCTGCAAGTGGGTGAACATCTTGCGTCCAGCCTCCACGCCAGTTCCCTCTGGGCCATTCAGTTCCGGATGGATGATACTGCCTACCATCAGCAACACACTGTCGGCATGCGCAGTGACACGGATATTCTCATCCAGCTCCTTTACATGGAAATCCAGGTTGTAGATGTAAGGCGCACGTCTCAGTTCCCGCTCCATCTGTACGCGGAGCAGTGAGTCCTCTCGGTACGCATCCAGCTCGGCCATCATATAGTTCATACCCGTCAGCTGTCTCACCAAGTCTATATTCTTGGTCACATCGGTAGGATCTTGAATGATTACCACTTTCGGGTATCTATTCAGCATTTCCCAATTAGGATAGATGATACCGCCACAGATGTGTGGAATCTTACCAATCAGGTTTTGCGTAAGACTATCGTTCTGGTTATACATGACCTCAATGCTGCGGTCGCCTTCCACCAATACGATGTCTGGTTCCCATTGCGACTGGTCCATGGTATCTTTTACATGCTGCAGGTTCTTTTCGGTCCAATTCCTTTCCTGATCCTCTAAATTCAGGTACAGCATGCGGAATTCCGGTTCATAACCCTTTTTCCGGAAACCATTCAGGACAGCCTCATGGAACTCGTCATAGCCGTTCTGTTCCTCGTTGAACTCATGCACTAAGAGTACATTCACAGGCTTTGGCGCAGGACCACTACAAGCCCAGCACAGCATGAGGAGCAATCCCCATACCATACCTTTCCAGATACTATAGTCCATGCGTTTCTTCATTTTATACCTGTTTAGTGGTCTGCACCACGCTGTCAATGACATCCAGCAAGGTGTTTACCTCATTTCTGATTTTTGTATTCAGTTCATGTGTCTCCGCGGCTGTCAGTTCCGGTTCTTCGGTCAGCTTTTTGCAGAGATGCTCCACCTGATGCATTGGAGCCTCCAGGTCCTGTGTCACATTTTCCAGCAAGCGTTCCTTCACGGCAATCTCCCGGGCTTGTTCCAGTGCCTTTTTCAGCTGTTCCTGGTGTTCTACATCCTCATCCACATTGATGAACAAGCCAGAAAGCATGTGGGCCTGAATGGCATGTGCCGTCACATTATAGATTACATCGTACCAGTGCCAGGTCTGTCCCTCATCAAATGTCAGTCTGATGCGCTTTCGCTTCTCACCTAAGCCATTGGTATAGTTCATCAGGTCTATGTAGTCCTCTTTACTGTCAGGGTGTATATTTGCAAGCAGCTGCTCCGCTGGGAATATCTTCGGAGCCTTGATCTGTTCCGCAAATTCCAGTGGCACTTCAATCATACCTTCCACACCACGCCATACGGAACTGTTAGTCTCGTACAGGTACTGCGCACGCAGGCTTGCCTCACTTTCCAAGGCATGGATGTATTGCATGGATGCCTTGTTTCTACGCTGTAGATAGACCATCGTCAACTGAGTTGAAATGGCACCAATCAGCAGGAAACCCAGCAGCCACAGGAATCGATAGAAATAGGGGTATTTGGCTTTGAAAGGCATGTTCACCACCTGAAAACCCGGTTTCATTTGTTGCCAGTTCAGCGTTCTTCCTTTCCATAAAGCATTATAATCCAGGTAATAACCTTTTTTATGAAGGGCTATAGGCAGTTCTTCGGGCAAGGTACCTTTCAAGATCTGTACGGCATAGTCCACCTGGTCTTCCACTTGTGTCTGCATGCTGGTAAAGAATCCAGCTGCGTATAGAACGTGATGCGGATTATTGAATCCATCGCGAATGGCTGTAAACTGTGGCAGATGCGTGTTATCAACGAGCGTGTTGTTCCACAAGTCATCCTTGATGTTCAGGTGAGGAATGCTCTTGGTGCTCTTGATGAAATTAGCCACCAACCGTCGGGTACTATCATTCAATTCCATGTTGTTCCATGGATCTTTTGCCCCATAGAAAGTTAGCACATACATGCCCGGATAGTTTTTCTCAACATAATCCCTTGCAAATAGCTCCGGAGAGAAATGTGGATTGACCACAAAACGGGTGGTATCCTCCAGTTGGGGGAGTAGGTGAGCATACAACTGCTGATCATAAGGCATCTGGTCCAGCTCCAACATGACCCGTAGGTCTCCCGTGAGCTGCTGAATGAGTCGCAGGTTCTCCTGCAAATCAATACGATCCTCAAATCCCGTGAAGTTCTTGTATAGCGCCACCTGTTCCTCATTCAGCGCATTGATGCCTGCAAAAACAACCGGTGTATTTTTGAAAATGTCTTTATGCTGTGTCTGAAAAGCCCAGTTCAGTGCTGCATCATCGTTTACCAATACAATATCAGGCTTCCAGATTTGGAGAGAGTCCAGGTAAGGCAGCATTAACCCTTCGTCTATGGTTGTCGCATTTTGGTGCGACGAATTCAGGTAGATGTGATGGAGCTGTGCCTTTACACTTTTCTTTTGGAATGCCTTCTCCATGGCACTGCGGAAAGGCTCACCATCCTCGCCCGCCTCGTCGGCACTATGAAACACAACCACCGATTTAGTGCCAGACACCCCCTTGTCCTGAGAGCAGGAAGCACCCAGTACCAACAGAGCAATCCATAAGCCTAAAAGTGTGAATGTGTGTTTCATAAACTCTTACTTATTTTATAAATTTCTGTTTCAAGAATCGGATAGCCGTTTTCCAATATCCATCATCCACTAAACCGTAATGAATTTTATAGATTTTCAGGATATAGCCTCTATAAGGCAGGAGCCTTCTCCACAAACGGGCTTTTCGTTGGTGACTCTCGCTATCGCAATCAATGGTTTTATTGGAATTACCACGTATGATTTTTAGCACTTTGCCCGCTATATTAGGGCGGAAGACCATCTCATACTGAGAAAGATTTCCATCTCCCATCAGGATAAAAGCATCTCCTTGAATTTCCCAGATGCGGTGTAAGAGCCAATGGCGTTCAGGTGTTGCGGCTAAAACGATATCACCCACTTTCAACTCATCCACTTTACGGAGTAAAACGGAATCTATCTCATCCCGGATGAAAGGAAGCATGCTGTTCCCTTTCACTGTCAGTTTTACATCTTTCCCCTGGGCTAATATGTCTGCCAGTTGGGAGAGGAGGAGATCGTTTGGTAATACCTTCTTTTCCATTGTTTTTTGATTAGAAATCCATTGCCATTTTGCTTGATTCCTCTTCGGACAGCTCTGTGACCTTCGTTTGCATCACGCGGTACACGCGCTGGCAGAGGTTCAGTACAGTAGGGCGGTGGGTTGTCACAATGCAAGTCTTGTTCGGACGCTGCTGGACAATGCTCTTCAATACCTGGCGTTCTGTAGTGATGTCCAATGCACTGGTAGCCTCATCCATCAGCATGATAGGAGCGTCACGCAATACGGCACGCGCAATGGCAATACGCTGAATCTGACCTTCGGAGAAGCCGTGACCACGGTCGCCAATCTCTGTCTCTATAGTCTTTTCTAACTTCTCAATGAATGGCCATGCGCAAGCAATCTTTAGCGCCTCGATGATTTCCTCATCGGTAGCATCCTGCTTAGCCAGGCGCAGGTTCTCCGCAATGGTTCCTGAGAGGATGGTGTTACCCTGAGGCACGTAAGAGAACAAGTGACGAGTGTCCGCATTCATCTCCACCTCCGTTCCATCGCTGGCGATGAGTGAAGCCATGCCCGATTCAGGATGAATCATACCCAAAATCATGCGGATTAAGGTCGTCTTTCCCTCACCCGAAGGACCTACCAGGGCTACAATCTCACCCGGATGAGCCTGGAAATCAGAATTTGAAATGACCTTCTTATCTTCAATGTAAGCAAAGTTAACGTCGTTCAGTTTCACGGTGAACCCATCGTCGATATAGCGGTCCAGCTCATGGCTGGCAGGGATATGCTTCTCTTTAGGCAGTTCCACCAACTCACGGACACGGTGTGCAGAGATAGAACTGTTCAAGAATCCTGGAATGATGCTTATGAGTCCACTGAAAGCACCGGCCAGTTCTGCACGTTGCTGAAGGAATAGCGTCATGGTACCATAGGTAATCTGGTGAGTCCAAAGTAACCACAGACAGTAACCAAAGGCACTGAAGGTAACTAACATGCCTACTATACTGAAATATACGTTTGTTTTGATAGAAAACCAGTTGTATTCCAACTGCATATCCTTGAATTTCTTCTGCCACCAGCGCAGCTTGCCTGAATATTGTTCTGCAACACCAAATGCTTTAATAGTGTCAAAATTATAGAAGGTTTCCATCTCAAAGGTCATTACCTCTGAACTCATGGCGCGTACCTTCTTACCGTATTCACGCTGTTTCTTGATGATGAACTTGCTGGCAATCAATGTAAATGGGGCACTGGCAAAGGCGAAAATGGCCATGACTGGGTTATAGTACCAGATGACACAGAAGGTGGCAATAAACTGATAGATAGTAATGACTACACTTGGCAGCCAGCCAATGGCATTACCACCTACAGAACCAATATCCCCTGTAAAACGGTTCAGTAAGTCGCCATTATGGTATTTGCTCAAAGATTTCCAGTCGGAATCAATGATTTTGTCAAAGATGTCACTTTGAATATCGTTACCGATATCAATGCCCAATTTCAGGTTTAAGCGCCCCAGGTAGTTGCCAATGGTCAATGAGAACAAGGAACTTCCTACAGCCACGGTAATCAGGATCCACAATTTATCAGTCTGATATCCTGTAACAATATCGATGATATACTTTCCCGCAATGCTGCTTACCAATCCCAAAGAGGTAGATATGATACCCAAAATCAGATAATATAGAATAATACCCTTATAGCGAACGCTGTAAGTGAAAATCCATTTCCAATCATCCCAAATTTCACGGAATGTTCCATCTTTCCAACTCTTCCAGAGTGCGTCAAGCGACTGGAATGCCGAGTCTCTTTCTTTATCGTCTAATTCGTCTGCCATGTTATATCTTGTTAATTATGACCGTTGAAAGGCTCCATGGTAGCCATGCCCTCGTGAGAAATACCCTCACGCACAAAGACTTTCTTTACGGTTAAGAATATGATTTTCAAGTCTAATAGGAAACTGATGTGATCCACATACCACACGTCGTATTCAAATTTCTGCTTCCAACTGATGGAATTTCGACCATTAATCTGTGCCCAACCGGTTATACCTGGACGTACCTCATGGCGACGAGCCTGCTCTGGGGAATAGAGTGGGAGGTACTGCACCAAAAGTGGGCGAGGACCAATCAAGGACATGTCGCCCTTGATGACATTGATTAACTGAGGCAACTCGTCTATGGAAGTGGAGCGGACAAAACGACCCACTTTTGTCAAGCGAACCTCATCAGGCAGTAAGTTACCAGCTGCATCCCGCTCATCGGTCATGGTCTTGAACTTGATAACTTTAAAGATTTTCCCATTTTTTCCCGGGCGAGGCTGGAAAAAGAACACCCCGGCACCCTTGTTGGCAAAATGCAGGAAAATGATGGTTGGAATCAATATGATGAGACTTACCAGAAAGCCACAGAGGGCAATGGTGAAATCAATAACTCGTTTGAGACAATTAGCGTACATGGTTATTCTTGAGATTTGTAAAAGTCCTTTAATGCTTTCCAGAAAGCTTTCTGCTCGTAACGCTCTGCAATGCATGAGCGAGACTGAGCAGCCATCTGGCTCCACTTCTCCGGATTATTCACCGTATCACAGAGTGCTTGGTAAATAGCTTCCTCATCACGGCTTGGGATAATCACGCCGTTCTTTCCCGGAATAACAATCTCGTTACAACCGTTGATGTCCGTCACAATGCTTGGTATGCCCAGTGCGTTAGCCTGTATCACCACATTAGGGAAACCCTCACGGTAGCTTGGGAACACAAAGATGTCACTGGCTGCCAGGAATGGTCGTACATCGGTCTGCCAACCCACACACTCCATGGCAGGGTGGTTCAGGATCATCTCTTTCGTTTCTGGCTTGACGGGATCCAGAAGTTCTTCGAATGTACCCACAAACAACAAGCGGATAGCCTTGTTGGTCTGGTACAGCCTGTCGAATGCACGGACCAGCTCGTTCATACCCTTGTCGCCCACAATACGGCCCACAAAGCAGTATGTGGTCACACCCTCTTTGCGATAGGCTGCAGCCTTCTCCATCACCTCCTCGGTTCGGGCATAATGCTCCAGGTCGATGCCGTTCACATTACCGTTGCCAATGATAACGACAGGCTTGTTGCTGATATGATAACCTTCCAGGTCACGCTTCACGCCAAGCCCCTCAGCATTCACCACGGTAGCACAAGCGCAAGTCAAGCGGTCTGTGAACATCAAGATTTTTCGCTTCAATCCGGTAGCCGTAGGGAAGACCAGTCCGGTAAATGTATGGACACGTACGGGCACGCCACATAGTCTGGCAGCAATCATGCTCACCAAGCCAGCTTTTGGGGTGAGTGAATGCACCATCCACGGTTTTTCACGACGAATGAGTTGGATCATGTCCCATAAAGATTTTGCATCTTTCAGTAGGGAAATGCGACGTTCCATAGGGAGTTCCACCGTACGTACTCCCTCTCTTTTAGCCACCTTCTCCAGGTCGGCTCCTGGCGATGACACCGCCACCACCTCGTAGTTTTCATTCAGCATGCGCAGCTGTCCCTTCAGCAGCAAATCCAGCGACATAGGGATTGTACTTACGCGTAAGACTTTTCGTTTTTCCATTTTATTTCTTCGTTTTACACATGTGTTACCGCCGGAACCCCAAACGCTTTCACTCCGTCCGGAATGTCCCGAACCACCACGGCACCCGCGCCAATCATTACGTTTTTACCAATATGTACACCTTGAATCACAGTAGCACCCACGCCAATCCATGAGCCATCGCCTACAGTCACATCGCCACTCAGGGTTACGCCTGGAGCAATATGCACATAATCTCCAATCTGGCATTCATGATCAATACGTGCACCGGTGTTCACGATGCAGTGGCGACCAATCTGCACGCAGGTCTGGATAATAGCCCCCTGCATGACCACGGACCCAACGCCCACGGATGCAGTTTTAGAGATAATGGCAGAAGGATGGATGGCTGTGCCAAAGATAGCTTGGTCGAATGGGGTAGCTTTCAGACTTGCTGCAATCCGCTCCGTCAGCATGCGGCGGATTTTGCAATTGCCCACAGACACGATGACTGGATGTAAATCCAATCGGTCATGAAACACGGGATACCCCATGAGTTCATTTACGGCAGGGTTATCGTCAATAAGTCCCTCTATCTTCTCGTCACAAGCCTCTAGAATGTCTAAGATTACCTTAGCGTGACCACTGGCACCATACAAATACATAGTTTCTTGTTTCTTTGTTCCTCTACAGGTTACAAAGTTACAAAAAAATGCATTATCTCAAAAGAATTTCATCAGTAAAGATGAATTGTTCTGGGTGAACATTCTTGGCCAGTACCTTTAAGTAGCGCCCCTTGGCCCCTTTCAGGCTTGTTTTGAAGACTTTATAGATGAGTCCCAGCTGTTTTGGATCCACATCATTCTGGATAGTGGCGTGCTTGCGGAAATGCTCGCCGTCATCGGATACGGAAATCTCCACATAGCCAGGAATCAGTACGTCTTCATTACAGATTTGCATGAAGCGCATGGAAATTTCCTTATAGCCAGTGGTCTTTTCCAGGTCAATGATAACCTCCAGGTCATTGGTGAATCCCTGCCAGTTCACGTCTTTATAGTAGTCGTCACCCTGCTGTCCGTTTGTGAGAGAAACCTCTCCTGCGGCTGGATAGTTTTTGTGCCAAGGCTGTAGATATTTCACTTTCAGGCCCACACCCTTATGGAACTCCACAGGGCGGGTGAAGACAGGCTGCAGAATCTCTCCATTCTCCAAGATGCCCACTTTCAAGGTCGATGGTTTCTTGACTAACAGATTGTCGGTGAATGGCTTACTGTTAGCTGTTGGCTCAGTGCCATCCAGGGTATAGAACAACTGTGGGTTGATTTTCTCATGTTCAAAATGGAAGCGAATACCCTTGTTTGCCATATCCGTTTGCTGTACCACGGTCAGGAAAGGAGATTCTTTAGCTAAATCTATGCCTACTCCCTGCAGATAGGTACGCTGAAGAGCGGCTCTGCGCTTGAAATCCTCCCAGTTCCGCTGTTCAAAAGGAGTCCATGTGAGCTCTGCCAGTGCCAGCATGCGAGGCCATATCAGGAGATTGGCCCAGTTGGAGTTACCAATCTGCTCTGCCCAGACATTAGCCTGCGCGCCCTTGATAAGGTTCTTGTTCTGCACGGTCAGCTCTTGGAAACTGCGCAAATGATAGATATCATAAGAGGCACTGTCTCTTCTGCTGAAATACAGCGGTGTACCTGGGCAGAAGATGGTCTCATGACCAGCAGCCACGGACTCAAATGGGATAGTAGCCTTCCAGTCGCGCCAGTACATTACGTTGATGTCCTTTGAGATACCACCTTCCAAGGCATCATCCCAGACAACCACCTCTTTACCAGCAGCTTTCAGATAGTTGCTTACCCGCTCTACAAACCAGCTCTGCAGTGCATTTTCATCCTTCAGGTTCTCTTTTTTCATGAGCTGCTGGCACAGGTCCGATGCTTTCCATGTGGTCTTGTCCACCTCATCGGCACCAATGTGTACATATTTTGAAGGGAACATTTGTATGATTTCGTCCAGCACTTTTGTGGCAAAGGTGAACACCTCTTCCTTGGCAGGGCAGAGCGGCTGAGAGAACACGGACCCCCATGAAGGCTTTCCGGTGCTGCACAATTCAGGGTAGGCTAGGATGGCTGCCATCATGTGGCCCGGCATGTCAATTTCAGGAACCAACTCTACATGATGCTTTTCTGCGAACTTTACCAGGTCCTTGATTTCCTCTTGGGTATAGAAGCCACCGTAGCGAACTTTTCCGTTGTGCTCTTGCAGGAAACGAGGGTCTAATGCAATGCGCTTGTCCTGTGCTGTTCTACGGATGACAGCCGAGTCGTGACGGTCGAAATCACGGTATGCACTTTTCTGCGTCAGTTCCGGCAGCGACTTGATTTCAATGCGCCATCCCTCATCGTCGGTGAGGTGCAAATGAAGGCGGTTCATCTTATAGTAAGCCAGCAATTCAATCTGCTGTTTCAAGTATTCAAATGGATAGAAGTGGCGACTGACGTCCAGCATCAAACCTCGCCATCCATAAGCTGGGTAATCTACGATAGTTTTCGCCTTTATGCTAACACCTTCCGTGTCCAATAGCTGCTTCAAACTTTGTACGCCATAGAAGACACCTTCTGTAGTAGAAGCTTCCAGTGAAATCTGCTGAGGTGTGATAGCCAGCTTGTATGCATTTGCAGATGCATTAGGCACGATATTCTTTTTGATAGTCAGTACATTAGAACCTCCATGTCCAGTAGCCAGAAATGCGCCAATCTTAGCTTGTATAGCCTCTTGCAAGGTGAATACTTCCTGGGTAAAAGCACCTTGATCATCTACCATCAATTTAGTTTGTGGAGTCAGGGTGAACTCACCCTCTGCATTCGTAACAGATACAGGTCTTGGTAGGATTTGAGCCTGTGCGCATTCACTCAATAAGAGAAGCGCTAAAAAGAATATCTTTTTCATAGTGGTTAATTTTTCGCAAAGGTACAAAAAATCCCAAGCACCTGCAAGCCATAACCATTTTTGTCATCCTCTAGCTCACCTGT
>JAUNHZ010000119.1 GCA_030523705.1 Bacteroidales bacterium | reverse complement strand
AGAGGTTATCGTTTCAATCCTGCAGAGGTTTCTATCTCACAGGATGAAGAGGGACATCTTAGCGTTTCTATTCAAGGTAAGTGGTTCAGTACCATTATGTGGGAAATGCCAATTTTGAGTACTGTCTCAGAGCTTATCCATACCTTGAACGGTGATATGGATAAGTATGATCTGGAGGCAGAGCGTCAGAAAACCATGGATAAGACCCGTATGTTCCTGGAGAATGGCCTGATCTTAGGTGACATGGGAACCCGTCGCCGTTTCAGTTATGCACATCAGCAGATGGTCATTGAAACCATGACCGAGGTGTATAAGTCTCAGAAATGGCCAGGTATCTTTACCGGTACCAGCAATGTTTGGCTTGCTAAGGAAATGGGCCTGAAGGCACTGGGAACCATGTCACATCAACTTATTAGTTTTGAGGAGATTGTGAGTGGAGTGTTTGAGTGTAACTATAACGTTATGCAAAAGTTCTCTGATGTCTTTGATGGTGATAATGGAACCTATCTTTACGATTGTTTTGGCGACGATGTCTTCTTCAAGAATCTGTCTAAGCGTATGGCTATGATGTATACCGGCTTGCGTGTGGATAGTGGTGTAGAGGAAGAGCAGACCGAAAAGATTATTGAGAAGTACAAGCAACTGGGTATTGACCCTGCTACCAAACAGGTCATTTACAGCAATGGATTGACCATTGAACGTGCCGTGGAAATTCACAAATATTGCAATGGACGTGTGAAGGATTCATACGGTGTAGGTACTCAATTGACTTGCGATATCAATAACGCTAAACCATCGAATATCGTAGTGAAATTGACAAGAGGACGCATCACTGAACTCCGTGAGTGGCACGATTGTGTGAAACTCTCTTGCGACAAGGGTAAGACCTTGGGTAATAAGGAGAAGTGTGTGTATATTCTTTCCCAAATCTAAAAATGAAACAACGACTTTTTATTGGCCTGTTCCTGGCAGTAACTTGTCAGGCACAGGCTCAAACTATTGAATTGGCCGATCCAACCATCTTTCTGGATAACGGCACTTATTATCTCTCTGGTACAAATGCTCCTGACGGTTTCCTTCAGTATAAATCCACGGATTTGGTGAAGTGGGAAAAATCAGGAAAAGCACAGGAGGGTTATTCCTTGAAGAAAGGTGATGTATTTGGCACCAAGGGTTTCTGGGCGCCACAGTATTTCAAACAGAACGGCACCTATTATATGGTATATACTGCTAATGAGCTGATAGCCATAGCTAAATCCTCTTCTCCAGAAGGTCCTTATACCATGGAATCCAAGGTGGAATTACCTCATGATGACGGTCAGATTGACCCATTTGTCTTTGTAGATGACGATGGCACCAAGTATCTTTATCATGTGCGTTTTGATGGTGCCAATACGCTCTATGTCGCAGAGTTGAACGATGATTTCTCATCCATCAAACCTGGTTCCATTACCAAGTGTTTAGGCGCAGAGTTACCATGGGAAAAGGCCGAGCATTATAGTACGTATAAGGTCACAGAGGGACCTACCGTCATGAAAGATGGTGAGTACTATTACCTGATTTACTCGGCTAATGACTTCCGTGATATCGATTATTCTGTAGGATATGCCTATTCCAAAAGCCCAAGAGGTCCATGGATTAAACCGGGATGGCCTTTCTTAAATCGTTATGTAACAGGATGGAACGGAACCGGACATGGCGATTTGTTCAAGGGAAAAGACGGACAGTTCTATTACGTGTTCCATACTCATCATAATAATGAAAAGGTGGAAAAGAGACGTACAGCTATTGTTCCTATCACCTTGACAGACAATCCGATGAATAAGTTCATCCCTCAGATGGATCAAATGAGGTTCCTGGGAGAATAAAAAAATAAAGCCTGCTTCTTATTACGGAAGCAGGCTTCTTTTTTTATGCTTGAATCAGATTACATGCAAGTATAACCACCATCAACTGGTACCATGATACCGTTTACATAGCTTGATGCTGGAGAAGAAAGGAAGATAGCAGCTGTATCCAACTCACCCTCTACACCGTAGCGCTCCTCTGGAATTGCTCCCTTAGCATATTCCTGGAACCACTCGCTATCCAGTGTCTCCTTAGTCAATGGAGTTACGAAATAACCTGGGCAGATGCAGTTGCAGGTGATACCATACTTACCCCATTCTGCAGCCAACGCACGAGTCAGGTTTACTACACCACCCTTAGCAGCATGATAAGGAGAAGCTGGAGCAATCTTGTTACCTACCAAACCGTACATAGATGCGATGTTGATGATACGACCAAACTTCTGTGGGATCATAGCCATCTTAGCTACTGCGCGAGCTACCTTGAAAGAACCAAACAAGTCGATGTTCATCTCATTGGCAAACTGCTCATCGGTAATATCCTCTGCTGGAGCAACAGCACCAGTACCTGCGTTGTTGATCAAGATATCAATACGGCCAAACTTTTCCAATGCCTCTTTTACGGTAGCTTCTACCATAGCTGTATCTGTAATGTCACAGCGGATAGGATAAGCCTCTACACCAAACTCCTCAGTAAGAGCAGCAGCAACTTCCTGCAGTTTCTCCATACGACGAGCGATAGGAATAATGGTACAACCCTGGCTAGCTAAAGCCTTAGCCATCTGAACACCCAAACCAGTTGAGCAACCGGTAATCAGGGCTACTCTTCCCTTAAAATCAAAATAATTTCTATCCATAATTTATTGAATTTTGTTTCTGTTTACGATTACAAATGTAGTGTTTTTTTTGTTTCTTAGCTTGATTTGTTATAAAAATCTTTCAAATTGTTGTATAAATCGTTCGTTTTCGTAAAATGGTTCAATATTTATAATGACTATATTATAAATTATCTATATTTGTAATCGAACTTATGTTTTACTTTTTTAAATTTTAATATCATGAAACAAATTGCAAAATCATGCTTGGCCCTTATGGCAGGTGCATTATTAGCAGGATGTGCTGGTGGTGCAAAGACCGAAGGTCAGAGCGCAGCTGACTATCTGGGTTATAACCCTGATGAGCAGCAGTTGCAGATTGGCGATGACATTGCCATTGCCAACACTCAGTTTGGTCAGGTGAAGGGTTTCATCCTTCACGGTGTCTACACTTATCTGGGTATTCCTTATGGTGCTCCAACAAGTGGTGAGAACCGCTTCATGGCTCCAAAGGCTCCAGAGAAATGGGAAGGTGTTCTCCCTACAGTTTTCTATGGTGACTCTTCACCTCAGGAGACTAAGGGTAAGTACACAAACAGCTACAGCACTTTCTCTGATCACTGGAACTATTATGATGTAAGTGAGGACTGCTTGAAGCTGAACGTATGGACTCCAAACACAGACCAGGAGAAGCGTCCAGTATTGGTATGGTTGCATGGTGGTGGTTACACTGCTGGTAACGGTATTGAGCAGGATGGTTACCATGGCGAGGCATTGGCACGCGAGGGTAATATCGTATTTGTATCTATTAACCACCGTCTTGGCCCTATGGGTTATACTGATTTCAGTGGTGTAGATGAGAAGTGGGCTGATTCTGGTAACGCAGGTATGCTGGATATCAATCTGGCTCTTCAGTGGATTCATAATAACATTGCCAACTTTGGTGGTGACCCAGGTAATGTGACCGTTATGGGCCAGTCTGGTGGTGGCGCTAAGGTTTGTAACATGATTGCCATGAACGACAATAAGGGCCTTGTACATAAGGGTGTTGCTCTTTCTGGTAACTCATATCAGGCTGCAGATCAGAGCTATACTCAGGAATTGGGTAAGTTCATCCTGAAGGAGTCTGGTTTAGGTTCAGTAGAGAAGTTGCAGCAGTTGCCTTGGGAGGAGTACTATGCATTGGCTAATGCTGCTGCAAAGAAGTTTGCAGAGCAGAACCCTGCAGCTCCATTCCGTGGTGGTTTCTCTCCAGTAGCCGATGGCGTTCACTTCCCTAAGGAAGGTTTCTACACTGATCCTGAAGGTTGGCAGAAGGATGTTCCTATGATGTTCTGTACTACTACTGCAGAGTGGGGACCAAGCCGTTATGTTCCAGAGTTGGAGAATATGGATAAGGAAGCAGCTATCAAGATGCTGGAACAGCCTAGCCGTTTCGGTGGTGGTGCTAAGACTCCTGAGCAGGCTGCAGCTGTATATGCTGCATACGAGGGCATTTTGGGCAAGACCAAGCCTATCGATATCTATAACATGGCCAGCGCTACCCGTGATATGGTAGTTGCTACTGCTAATGCCAAGAAGGTTCAGGCAGCTCCTGTTTATATGGCATGGTTTGATTATCAGCCAAATATGTTCAATGGTAGAATGAAGGCATTCCACTGTGCTGATATCTGCTACTGGTTCAAGAACACTGATCGCATGGTAACTCACACTGGTGGTGGTAAGGAGCCACGCGTATTGAGTGATAAGATGAGTGCTGCATTGCTGAACTTCATGCGTACCGGTAATCCTAACAATGATTTATTACCTGAATGGCCTGCATATACTCCAGAAGAAGGTGCTTTAATGGTACTGAATAATGAGTGTCGGGTTCTGAACGACCCTGATCGCGAGGCACGTAAGGCTGGTAAATAAGATTTGTGTTTGTGTAAAGTTAAACTCCCTGGGGCCACAAGGATCCCAGGGAGTTTCTTTATACTAGGTAAGCGAGTTTTGTTACTTGACAACTGGCAGCTTTACCAGTGATGCGGCATTCTGCTCGCAGTGTACGTTGATGGTTGACTTTACGTATGCAGACTCATCGCAGGTGTAGATATCGCAGAAAGTCTGTGGGTTACGGTCTACCAATGGGAACCAGGTTGACTGTACGGTAATCATCAAACGGTGTCCTGGGAGGAAGGTATGAGCTACATCAGGCATGGTGAATTTCACCTTAGTAGTCTTACCAGGCTCAAATGGCTTAGGGTCAGAGAAGCTCTCACGGAACTTACCGCGCATGACTTCACCACGAACCATGAGCTGATAACCAGCATTGATGTAGTTAGGAATCTGTACCTTGGCATCTCTACCCAGCATTCTGCGGTAAGAGAAATCATCAGGGAATACATCGATGACCTTTACAATGAAGTCGGCATCGGTAGTAGAGATATCTACCATCAGGTCTACCTCAATCTCACCAGCAAGCTGGAGGTTTTCCTTCAAAGGCTCAGTCTGGAATACCAATACGTCAGGACGCTGTGCAGCAAAACGCTGGTCGTCAATCATATAGTTACGGCTGGTGCTTGACTCTACCTCATTATGATAAGGAACTGGCTTTGCAGGATCACTGATATAGGTAACTACGCCCTTTGAAGCAGTAGGAGCAGAGGTAGATACCTTGCCGTCGGCATGCAGGTAGAATGGAGTAGTCTCTGCACGCTTTACCAATGGCCAACCATCGGCATACTGGGTCCACTTCAGAGAACCAGAGTCGTAGATCATAGCGCCAGACTTTGGCTTCTCCCCCTTGCCTTCCAGATAATATCGGAAGAATGGATACTCAATATTCTTAATGAAATAATCTGATGTAGCCTCAGGGCCAATATAGTACTTGTTCCAGAACTCGGTCATGCCGCGTGCCCAACCACCATGGAACCAAGGACCCTCTACCAGATACAGCTCTGTAGCTGGACTCTGCTCCTTGATAGACTTATAGGTATCAAAAGCACCATAGCAGTCTTCCTTGTCAAACAGACCACCTACAACCATAACGGCTGGCTTTACATCGTGCATGTGGCCCTTGGTTACGGTGTGAGACTCCCAGTACTCGTCCCAGTTTGGATGCTCGCGTACAATGCGCAGGTATTCCAAGCTGTCGCCGTAAGCCTCGGTGATATTCTTGTAAGTTCCAATTTTCAGATAATCTGTATACATGTCAGAGTGGAACAGCTGTGGGAACTTGAAGTTCATGCGCTGGCCCTCTTGCTGGTTTCGTACAAATTTGTTGCCCATCATGTACTCAAACATTGGCTGGAAGCTCACCATCTCAGGCATCATGAAAGCACCGTTATGGTGAACGTCATCGCCATGATACCAGTCGGTTACAGGTGCCTGTGGTGATACGGCCTTCAATGCTGGGTGGCCAGAGAGAGCAGCCATAGTGGTGTAGAAACCTGGGTATGAGATACCATACTGGCCAATGCAACCGTTGTTGTTGGTGTTATGGACAAGCCATTCGCAGGTATCGTATGTATCACTTGCTTCATCGGTCTGACCTACATTCTTTGCCTCTTTCTTGTTCAGCTTCTTACCCTCAATGAAAGGACGGATATCCTCAAACTCACCCTCGGACATGTTCTTACCACGAACATCCTGGAAGACAAAGATATACTCAGCCTCTACATAAGGCTCATAAGAAGAAGACTGTAAGTTGGCATAGCGTCCTTCGCCATAAGGGCCTGCGCTATAGCAGGTACGCTGCATGAGGATAGGGTGCTTGACAGCAGTGTTTGTTGGCTCATAGATGACAGTATACAACTTGATGCCGTCTCTCATCTTGATCTCCACATCTCGCTTGGTGTAATGCTCCTTGATATATTGCGCCGTAAACTTAGGCTTTGGAGCACTTGAACTTGGCTGTGCCATGGCCGAAGTCAAGCTCACGCTGATACAAATCAGCAACAATAAAAACTTTTTCATAATCTCTTATAATATATTTTGAAGATTCAAGCTGCAAAGGTACATAAAATTTGTTTATTTCATTCTTTTCTCCTAATTTTGTATAACAAAAAAGTAAATTTTATGAAGCATATACAAACACTTATCTTTGATTTAGGAGGTGTGCTGGTTAATTTGGATATACCACGTTTTGAACAGTCTTTTGTGGACTTAGGCATGCACGATGTGGATTTTAATTTCTTGCAGGGTCATCTCAAGCCGCTGTTTTTAGGGTATGAACAGGGTACGGTAACTACCGATGAGTTTGTCACTACGTTAATAAAGGAATGTAAGCCAGGAACCACGGAGCAAGATGTGATGGATGCCTGGAACTCCATGCTGGATATCATTCCCGATGAGAAGTTGGAGACACTGAGAGCCTTGCATGCATCGTACACCATTTTCTTGTTGAGTAACACCAATGAGCTGCATTGGAAATATACCGTGGAGACTTGCCTGGAAAAGTATGGATTCAGGGTGGAGGATTATTTTGACAAGGTGTTCCTTTCCTATGAAATGAAAGACTATAAGCCCAGCCTGTCCATCTATAAAAAGCTGA
The DNA here is from genome assembly GCA_030523705.1 of Bacteroidales bacterium. Lineage (GTDB taxonomy): Bacteria > Bacteroidota > Bacteroidia > Bacteroidales > Bacteroidaceae > Minthousia. Next base: position 1,228 of record JAUNHZ010000119.1, on the reverse strand, counting down.
TTGCCGATAGTGGGATTTCAGCACCTCAGGCACTTTTCCTGGATGATAGAAAGGGAAATATTGATGGTGCTTTACAGTGTGGATTACAGGGTTTGGTGGTTGATCCTTATCGTAAAGATGAAAATGGACATTTCCAAAAACCAGCCCATTGCTGGACCGATGAATTGAGGTTTTGGCTCTTTTGAGCATGGAATTTGTTGTTTTTTAGCAGATTCTGCTGTTTTGCCAGATTAGTTTTGTCGTTTTGATAGCATTAGCATTTACATTCCCCCGTAAATTTGCAACCGAAAACGATAAACTATACAGCTATGAAAACTTTGATTAACTGGATCCGCGTTCGATGCGGTTACCATGAATTATCAGACTATGGAGTTGCCAGGCTCCTGATTTTGCTTATGTTCAGTTTTACGCATGATTTTATTCATGACAGTAAAATTGAGGCCGTTAAGTAAAATGAATGATTCCTTTTGCCAATTAGGGCTTTAGGAATCATTTTTTTTCTTTTTTATAGTGTAGATTCCCTCTTTTTCTTTATATTTGTATCCGTAATAAAAGGAGAAATATCATGTTGTCAAACTTATTTTCACATCTTTGGGAATTATGGGCAGTAGTGAGTGTAGCTTGCTTGATACTGGAGCTTGGTAGTGGAGATCTCTTTCTGCTGAGTTTTGCTATCAGTGCTGCCGTGACTGCTATCTGTTCACTTATTTTCCCTAGTATCTATGTACAGTTGCTTGTTTTTGCCATTGCATCGTTGATGACCTTATTGTTGGTGCGCCCTTCCTTGCTGAAGCTTTTGCATAAGGGTGAGGATAAGCGTGAGAGTAATACCGATGCGCTGGTAGGTAAGCAGGGTGTTGTTAGTGAGACGATTGTAGCCGGTGGCTATGGTCGTGTCATGCTGGGTGGAGACGATTGGAAAGCTTGTTCTGCCGATGGTTCCGAAATCCAGAAGGGAACAACTGTCCGCATGGTCAAGCAGGAGAGTATTATATTAACCGTAGAGAAAATTTAAAATTATGGATATGGAATTTGGATTAATTTTTCTAGGATTCTTGGTGATTTGCGTTATTATCATCATCAAGAACAGTTTGGTGATCATTTCACAGTCGGAGACGAAGATCATAGAGCGTCTGGGTAAGTATTATGCTACCCTGAAGCCAGGTATCAACCTGATTATCCCATTCATTGATCAGGCTAAGAATATCGTGGTGCTGCAGCGTGGTAG
>JAUNHZ010000118.1:6252-8447 GCA_030523705.1 Bacteroidales bacterium | reverse complement strand
TGTATGATGTGTTTACAAACGACCTATCCCCATGGTCCGAGGTGTTCAATCGTTGTTATCTTTTAGCAGATAAACCCCTTCATTATTATCAAGAGATGATAGACCATCTGAATGCATTAAAAGGTAAAGAGGGTTGGTTTACAGCACATTACGGTGGAATAAATAATCAAGAAAGGAAATATCCGTTCCAACTTAAAAACACACTGAAGCTGGATGCCATTAGAGAGGAAATTGACTTAATGGGACTTGATGAAATCGACAAGTCTGTCCTCTTGACCAGCTTGGTTTTAGCTTTAGATCATGTGGATAATACAATAGGACACTATGTGTCATACTTGGCTAAATGGTCGCAACGCTCCTATCGCGACCTTTATTTGAAAATGCCGCTTTTACCAGACAGAGAAGAAATCATCAATAAATTTGGCAGGCTGCCAAATGTTCGCATTTTTAAAGATGATGTTTTCAATGTGTTAGATAAGGCTCCGGTAGATTTAGCCTATTTTGATCCTCCATATGGTTCTAACAATGAAAAAATGCCACCCTCACGAGTGCGGTATGCCAGCTATTATCACATCTGGAAAACTGTAATTCTTAACGATAAACCCGAGACATTTGGAAATTGTTGCCGTAGGGAAGACTCGCGTGACACTATTGCAATTTCTCCATTTGAGGAGTATAGAATCAGTGATAACGGCAAGCACATTGCCATGGAAGCAGTAGAACGATTAGTGCGCGATACGCAATCACACTATATACTAATTTCTTATAGTTCAGGCGGAATCACTACTAAATCAGAGCTGTTAGATATTCTACACTCCAATGGCAACTTGCTAAAGATAATAGAGATAGACTACAAAAAACACGTTATGGCCTCCATGAAATGGACCAACGAATGGGCCTCGAAAGAAACTAAAAATACAGAATACCTCTTCCTGCTGGAAAAATAATTTACATATCATGGAGAGGTAATTAGGATAATTAGTGTTTCATTTCTTAGCGTAAGATTGTCTTTTTACATTAAAACATACATTTCTATTGCATAATAAACAAACATCTTCTAATATCTAATTGCGCGTAAAACATTATGGATTAGATTAAAAACAATTGCAAATTAACTAATATTTCCGTATATTTGCAGTTGATTATAGGGCCCATCCCTGATTATTAACCAGATACATCGGAAAAATGTATCACAATTAACAATTAGCAATGAGTACTACTATTACCATGCCAATGCTCCACTATTCAGTAGAGGCATTGGAACCCGTGATTAGCAAGGAGACCATCGGTTTCCATTATGGCAAGCATTTGCAAACCTACGTTAACAACCTCAACAATTTGATTCTCAATTCTGAGTTCACTGATGCAACACTTGAAGAGATGGCTGCAAAAGGACAAGGTGGTATTGGAAACAATGCAGGACAAGTGCTGAATCATTCCCTTTATTTTGAGCAGTTTGCACCAAACGGAAAAGCAGAACCTACTGGTGCACTTGCCGATGCCATTGTCAAGAGTTTTGGTTCACTTGATGAGTTGAAAACCAAGATGAACACAGCAGCAGCTACCCTATTTGGTAGTGGATGGGCATGGCTCTGTGCCGACGCAGAAGGTCAGCTATGCATTCAACAGATGGCTAATGCAGACAACCCTCTTCGCCACGGACTGAAACCACTCCTTACCTTCGACGTTTGGGAGCATGCTTATTATCTTGACTACCAGAACCGTCGTCCTGATTACATTGCAGCCCTATGGAACATCATCGATTGGGATGTTGTTGAAGCTAGATTCCTTTAATTAGTTTAGGAAAAGACATGGTGTAAGAATCAGTATGACAGAAGATTACAAGCCAACAGACAATGCCATAGCCGAGCGTGTCAACGGCATACTGAAGACCGAGGTCATCTATCGCGAGCACAGATTCAAGAGCATAGAGGATGCCAATTGCCGCATCTCCGGATTCATCTGTTTCTACAACGAGCAGCGTCCGCATGGCAGTATTGGCTACAAGGTCCCGGCAATGGTGCATAAGGAATCTGGATTGCAGCAGAAGAAATGGAAATGAGAGCTCCCGGGGGCTGTCTGCCCCCAGCCGCAAGGCTTCCCCCGAGTGTTTTTCATAGTTTGACTTGTCAACAGATCCAGTATGATGTCAACCGAATCCGTAGACACGTCAACGAAACCCGTATGAAGTCCAC
>JAUNHZ010000118.1:0-6242 GCA_030523705.1 Bacteroidales bacterium | reverse complement strand
AAAAGCGTCAACCTTTTCAGGAAATGGAGTCAACTTTTCCGAATGAATAAGTCAACTAAATCAGTACGGAAAATTAGAGTGTTAAAACACAATGTTAAAACGTTAAAATCGAGTCAACCTTTTTTAGGAAAAGACAACAAAAAGACACAATAATGAACATAATGAATATAATTTATGTTCATTATCTACACAGACCCAAATGTGTACATTATTGCCAATATAGGATATATAATATTATATATCCTATATTGATTTTTTAAATCGCATATGGTCACTGTTTGTAATGAACATATTTTATGTTCATTATGTTCATTATCTCTTTGCCCACATTTTTCACTTTACCAAAACCGCGTTGTTTTCAAAAACCCTATTGCAGGAACCATTTTTTTTCGTATCTTTGCATTACCAAAAAGGAGAGAAATAGACGACTGAAATTGACCTTCTCTTTTGATTACGGCCGGTCAAGAATGAGGACCGAAACAGGTCATCTATGAAACCCTTAAAGGTAGCGATCTTTGATAATCTGGAACCAAACTAATATACCTACATTTGTGTACATCGAGTCATTTGCCCATTCGAAGAAAAAGTATTACCTTTGCAAGGTCAAAAAAATGAAAATGGAAAGAAGGACAGTCAACTGCAACGAATATGGCTCAACCATCCAGGTGGCGAGTTTTATGGGTGAAGACGCGAATGAAATGCATGCAATCATTCACGTAACTCCACAGATGGATGGATTTGAATCTCAACTGTCCAGAATTTTGGATACCTATTCGCTACTGCTTTCCATGTATCCATCATACACTTGCATTTTCAAACGCTATTTCCTGAGCGATGCTACTAATCAAGCGATGTTCTTACCTACGGAAAGCAACATAGCTGTTTCAAGCATTCAACAACCACCATTAGATGGTAGTAAGGTTTCCTTATGGTGCTACATGGTTTCTGGGGTGAAAGCAAAGGCTGATAAGAACACGGCAGTGTTTGAGCATAATGGGTATGCACTTCATTTTCAGACGAACCTCTTTAACCCTTCGGGGGACTCATACCGCCAGACACAACATATCTTGGAGCAACTGGTGCAATACTTGAAAGAGACTGACATGACGCTCACTGCAAACTGCTTGCGCACCTGGTTCTTCATACGCGATGTGGATACGCAGTATGCAGGGATGGTAAAGGCTAGAAGGGAACTTTTTGAACAGCAAGGTCTTACAGACAAGACACATTATATAGCTAGTACAGGCATTGGGGGTAATCCTGCTCATCCAAGTGCACTGGTGCAACTGGAATCCTATGCGGTAAAAGGATTAGGCCCGCGTCAATTCCACCATTTGTATGCACCTACGCACCTTAATCCAACCTATGAATATGGGGTGACTTTTGAAAGAGCCACAAAGGTTAAATACGGTGATCGCTCTCATATTCTGGTCAGCGGTACGGCAAGTATAGACAATAAGGGCAATGTGCTGCATCTGGGTGATGTAGTGAAGCAATGCCACCGCATGTGGGAGAACGTAGAAATGCTTCTTAAAGAAGGCGGATCTTCGCTCAACGATGTGGCACAAATCATCGTCTACCTACGAGATAGTGCGGATTATGCCATCGTAAACCAACTGTTCCAAGAGAAATTCCCTGATTTTCCAGTAGTAATTACCCTCGCACCAGTATGCCGTCCTACCTGGTTGATTGAAATGGAATGCATAGCCATATCCAGCAAAGGCGACAAGTTGTTCCCAAATTTCTAGTTACTTCTGAAGTACCCACTTCAAGGCATTATGGAACATACGGGTGAAATCGTCATTCTGATAAAGTTTTGGGGAATGACCCATCTGGAAATAAATATTCCTTGATGCCATATCAGGATTAATCCAAACCACAGGGTGATCACCCATCTTGATGGAACTCATAGGCGTATAGGTGGATTCATTCACTGTAGCTAAAACCTGGACATTAGGTCGTGGCGACTTATCATAAGTGTACCATTCATCGTCTGGAATAACGAACGAGGAGTTCACGCCTTCCATCACTGGATGTTCAGGGTTCTCTACCTCCACTTTTCCATCTGCTAATGGAGCGATGTAATTATCGTACCGGATACCACCCATGAATTTACTGAACCAATCCCACATTTCATATCCATCGAATTCACCCAATAATGTGGCATGATGGAAACCAATCCAGGCACCTTTTCCACTCTGCATATACTTTATGAAGGCTGAAGCAGTGTCATCATTCCATGCATAAGGTGGGTAATCCATCTGGATAATCAGATCAAACTGATTAAAGTCGGCTTCTGTTTTCAAAAGGTTTGGAGAATGCATAACCTGTAACGTGAAATAAAGCAACTGGCTCTCATCCACCAACCACTTAATGGCGGCATCGGTCATGGGTTTATGCTGTCCCTGACCCTCGGCAAGGAGCAATACATTATAATGTCTTTCATGGTAAGCCTCACCCAATATGATGCTCTTATATACCGTTCTTGAATAAGCCAAGTCTGGGGTATCTTGCGCTGCTTCCCAATACATGGCACCCCGTAATCCCTGGTCTTTGATATACTGACATTTAATGGATAAAGAGCGCTCATTCTCAGGTCCATATACAGGCTCACCTAATGTATTGGTATAATAAGGAACCTGACCCACTTCATCCCACATTTCTTTATAATTCTTATCGTTCTTCAAGGCTTCGGGATTATTCTTATGTGGAAAATCCTTTGCAGCGTGACCATAGAACGCCAAACCACATACCAGCTTTTCTTTCGGTACGCCGGCATCAAGATGCATTTGAATGGCTTTGTCCGTAGTCATGGTCCCACTATAAGCTGAACGATGAAGGGCTGAATGATGCAATGGGGTATCGGCCATATCATAAGCCATGATATTTACAAAGTCCACATCATAGATAAAAGATGGGAAATCCATATATTGAGCCGTACTTACTGTGGCTAAGGTGAGTTGTTTATCCTTACCCAACTGCTTGCGCAACTCGTGCATCAAGAGAGTGAAATGCTCTGAATCTTCTGGTGAAGAAGAAATGCCAGCAGAGGATTGCGTGGGGTATTCCCAGTCAATATCAATGCCATCTAACCCAAATTCTTGAACCAGGCGCTTACAATCCTTAGCAAACGACTGACGGTTTTTCATATCTGCAGCCATCTCACTAAACCGCCCGCTGCCCCATCCACCTACAGAGACCAGTACTTTTAGTTTGGGATTCTGCTTCTTTAGAGCAACCACAGCTCTGAGCCGTTCTGGATTATCCACTCGAACACCTTTAAAGTCGTCGGTAACATGTCCAAATGCATAGTTAATATGAGTCATATACTGTGGATTAGGCATTCGGTCCTTCCAACTAGTAAGATAGGCAACTACTACTGGATCCTGCGCAAAAGCAGTAAGATTAAACACACAGAAAAATACAAGCAAAATAGATTTTACAAGGTTCATGAGCTGTAATTTAGGGTTAACAGTGCAAAAATAGTAAATTTTAATTATATTTACACCAAGATTCTGAAATTATGAGATTGCTGCTGACAAACATATTACTCTTAATGAGCATTGGCATTTGCCATGCACAGTTTACACCCGATGCAAAATTAAACGAAGAACTACTGAAGACTGGGTTCATTCACACACCATTACAAGTATCTTCTGCGGGTAGTATGGAGGAACGCTATGCACAGAAGAAAGTACGTATGGCATACCCTATAACCCTACCTCAAAATGCAAAAATCACATTTGCAACAGATACAGGAAAACGTGCAACAGGTTCTCCCGATGATCCTGATTATGCCATCTATGGTAGTGGGGAGTTAATAGTACCATTAGGTGGAATAAATATGGAACAATATAACCGTATTTATTTTGAGGTTTTTCCCCGTTGTGAGGGTGCCAGAGTGGTTAACACAAATCTTGTATTTGAGAATGAATCCAGCAAGGTTAAAAAAGGATTTACAGCACCTACAGGTGCCCATCTTGTGAATCTGAAAAATAATGAATGGAATTGTTGCAGTTTAGAAATAGATGATTATCAACGGGATAATCTAAAGCAACTACGATTCTATACCGATATCAAAGGAAAGGATTTAACTACTGGAGATTCGGCAATCTATCTATTCAGAAATATCCGTTTTGAGCAAGTGGAACAAACAGAAAAAACGCATGGATGGGAACCGGCTTTGAATCAATTGGTATATTCTACTTCTGGATATCGGGCAGATGGAGAGAAAATGGCCATTATATCCAGAGAAACCATGGGGCAAGCCCCATCAACCTTCCAGCTCATAGACGATAAGGGGAATACAGTATATGAGGGTAAGGTACAGCCCATAAAATCTACCATAGGTGAATATGGGTTATTGGATTTCAGTAGGCTCACTACTAATGGCACATATCTATTGCGTCTGGGTAATCTCTTATCCCTAACTTTTCCCATCAAGCAAGATATTTGGACAAACTCAGAATGGCGCGTGTTGAATTTCATTTTTGGACAGCGATGTGGTTTTGATGTACCTGGCATACACAGCACTTGTCATACTGACCTGTATTCACATCACAACGGACTAAGTATCCCTTACGCTGGAGGTTGGCACGATGCAGGAGATTTATCCCAGCAAACACTGCAAACAGCGGATGTCATGTTCGCACTGTTAGAAGCTAGTGAGATGGAGAAAGGGAAAAATACCGTTCTTTCCGCTCGCTTGTTAGAAGAGGCACGATGGGGGTTGGATTTCGTACTCAAAAATCGATACGGTGATGGCTATAGAGCCAGCAGTATGGGACTCCTTATCTGGCAAGATGGAAAGATAGGCAGTAGAGATGATATTCATACGGTGAGGGTTCAGAACATGGCCTATGATAATTTCCTATACGCAGCTTACGAAGCATTCGCATCCCAAGTACTTACACATGACAAGGCGCTCCAAACCTATCTGAGAAAGGTGGCTGAAGAGGATTTCCATTTTGCCCTTGAAAAGTTTGAAAAAGAGGGATATGATAAGTTCATTCAACCGTATGAACATACCTTTAATACCAGTGAAAGTCAGTATCATGCCACTATTTGTTGGGCTGCTTGCGAACTATTTAAACTCACACAGAACCATGAATACGAGGCAATAGCCATCAAGCACATGGATGAATTATTAGCATGCCAACAAGTAGAGGAAGTGGCAGGTTTCTCAGGATTCTTCTGGCGTAACAGATCGCATAAATCGGTGGTACATTATATTCATCAATCGCGAGAACAGCTTTACGCTACGGCATTGGTTGAAATCTGCAAGACCTTCCCACAGCATGAACAGAAGATACGGTGGGAAAAAGCATTGAAAAACTATGGTGATTATCTGAAAAAACTTATGTCGTATACTTATCCTTATGGTATGATTCCAAGTGGTATCTATCACAAAGATGAGCAGAAGGATACGCCGGCATTCCAAGCACTACACCTTTTCCCACCAACTAACGCAGAAGAACTATATACACTGCAGTTACAAGAGGGTGTGAAATTAAATGGGGAGTTTTATCTAAAGCGTTTCCCAGTATGGTTTAACATATTTAATGGAAATGAGGCAGTTATTTTAGCAATGGCAAAAGGTGCAGCGTTACTTGGAGACTATCTGAACGATGTAGAACTAAAGGAAATTGCAGAAAAACAACTCTACTGGACGGTTGGACTGAACCCTTTTGGACAGTCGCTGATCTATGGTGAAGGCTCCCGATTTACGCAAATGGACAGTTTCTCAAGTGGTGAAATAACCGGTGAAATCCCAGTCGGCATACGAACCTATGAGAACACTGATGAACCGTGGTGGCCAACTATCAATAATGCTTGCTACAAGGAAGTGTGGACACCCAATGCTGGTAAATGGCTCTCTGTAATTGCAAGCCTTAAAGATTGATAAATTAGAAAAGATTTGGAAATATCCCTAAAAATTACGAATATTGCACTTAAATTGATAAAGTATGGAATGGTTAGGATTAAGTATATATGCATGGATTACCATCATGGTGATGATTGGTAAATTCGGCCTTTCTGCTTGGTCCAAAATTCCAGGCGATGTGATATCTCTCATGGCCATTGCAGTGCTGTTGGTCACCGGCACACTTTCTGCCGAAATGGCGTTAAATTGCTTTTCGGATTCCACGGTTTGGTTGGTAATTCTACTGTTGGTCTTAGTCACCGGATTGATGCAAAGTGGTGTCATAGACTGGATAGTAAAGCATATCATGAAAGAGCCT
>JAUNHZ010000117.1 GCA_030523705.1 Bacteroidales bacterium | reverse complement strand
CAGGACCTTAAAATATGTTTAATGTTATAGTGCTGCGAAATTAAGGAAAATATGTTTAATGTTATAGTGCTGCGAAATTAAGGGTAAAGATGAAAAAGACAATTATTTCCTTAATGGCTTGTATGGCATTGGGTGCCAGTAGTGCTCTTGCACAAGATTTGAATGTGAATATCTCCGATGTACATGCGGGAAAAGGAACCCTGCGCGTAGCAGTATTTAATGAGGAAGGCTATATGTCCAGCGTGGTGACATCTGCCTTGGTGGAAGCACGCAGCAAGAATGCCGTGGTTGTTTTCAAGAACCTGAAGCCAGGTACTTATGCTGTGGCTGTGATTCAAGATGAGGATAACGACGGAGCATTGAATAAGGGAATGTTCGGTATCCCGTCAGAGCCTTTTGGCTTCAGTAACCTGACCAGCATGCCTATGGGCACTCCTTCTTTCGAAGATACCTGTTTTGAGCTGAAAGAAGATACCACTGTTAAAATCAAGATGATTTCCTTCTTCTGACAGATTCCCTTTGGGGAATTCTATAAAGAAAATCCCCGTGATTCCTTTCTGCAAAGAAACCACGGGGATGCCAATTTATACTTTTATTACAGTGTAATAATTTCACAGTTTGCTGGAGCCTTGCAATTCTCATCCAAGATGATTTCTCCCACAGACTCTACGGTGATTTTGCCACTGGTAGGATTCTTGATGCTTACCACATGACCTTTCAAGGTAGCTTCTACGGTACTGTACTCAAATGCCAGATCTGCATCTTCGCCTAAAGTGCAATCCTCCATGATTAGATTCTCACAGTAGCAAAGTGGCTGAGTTCCTGTAACCTTACAGCGAATCAAATGCAGGTTCTTGGAATACCATCCCAGATATTCTCCATTGATCTCACAGTCAATGAGAGTTACATTCTCTGCCTCCCAGAATGCATCTTTAGAATTCAGCAATGAGTTCTTGATAACGATATTCTTGCCATACTGGAAAGCATAATTTCCCTCTTGATGATAATTTTCTGCTTTTACATTCTCTGCATGCATACCCAGATAATCGGCATTTAAAATCTCAACATTATTCAGTTCAATGTCAGAACAGTCCCATAATGTCTCCTGGGCTTGTACCAGCTGAACATCAGTAAGTTTTATACCTTGCATGCGACGGAACATCTTGGGTGCTTCTACGCGGCAGTGGGTCATTTCTACATCCTTGGAATACCATAGGCTAGAACGTGCTCCCTCTGTAAACAGAGAGTCCTGTACCTGGAAACCATAAGTTTCCCAGAAAACATATTTACCCTCAAATTGGCAGTTGGTGGCTAAAATGTTCTTGCACTCCTTCAACGAACTTTCACCCTTGTGGATGGTTACGTGGTCTATATGTAAATCTTTAGAGCAATAAAGAGGTCTTTCACCCTCGAATTCTTTATTTTGAATTTTTGTCATGGTCATAGCTAATTTGTGTCTGCAAAGATACGCTGTTTTTTATAATATTAGGTTATATATTTTGCGGAAATGATGAGATATTTTGCGGAATTTATCGTATTTTTGCAGAATAGAAGATTTTAAAAAGAAAAGAATTATGAATATCACAGAGCGTTTCTTGAAATATGTATCGTTTGATACCCAAAGTGATGAGTTCTCACAGTCTCATCCAAGTACCCAAAAGCAGTTTGCACTGGCAGAGTATCTGCGTGATGAACTTATTGCCATGGGACTTGAAGATGTAGAGCTGACAGACAAGTGCTATCTCTATGCTACGCTTCCTGCTAATACTGACAAGGCAAATGTGCCAACCATTGGTTTCATTGCTCACATGGATACCAGTCCCGATGCTAGTGGAGCTGATATCAAGACCAAGACCGTACATTATGAAGGCGGTGACGTGCTGCTGAATGAGGAGAAGCAGATCTTCCTCTCTCCAACTCAGTTCCCAGAAATGCTCCATTATGTAGGACAAGACCTGATTGTAACCGATGGCACAACTCTCCTGGGTGCCGATGATAAGGCTGGTATTGCAGAAATTGTGCAGGGTGTGGCTTACCTTCAAGCACATCCAGAGATTAAGCATGGAAAGATTCGTGTAGCTTTCACTCCTGATGAAGAGATTGGTGCTGGTGCGGACTATTTTGATGTAGAGAAATTTGGTTGCGCATGGGGCTATACCTTCGATGGTGGAGAGATTGGTGAGCTGGAGTATGAGAATTTCAATGCAGCAGCCGCAAAGGTTGAATTCACGGGTAGAAACGTGCATCCTGGTTATGCAAAGAATAAGATGATCAATGCCTTGAAGATGGCAGTGGAGTTTACTCAGCTCATTCCTGAGGCAGAGAGCCCAGAACATACTTGTGATTATGAAGGATTCTTCCACTTGATTGACATTCACGGAGAAGTGGAGAAGGCTACTGTTCGTTATATTATCCGTGACCATGATCGTGCTACATTTGAACAACGTAAGGTCTGCTTCCAGAAGGCTGCTCAGTATTTGGCAGATAAGTATGGTGCAGATAGGGTAAAGGCTGAAGTACGCGACCAGTATTACAATATGCTGGAAGAGGTGGAAAAGGCCATGTATGTGGTTGATTTTGCAAAGGATGCTATGCTTCAGGCAGGCGTTACCCCTAAGGTGCAGCCAATTCGTGGTGGAACCGATGGTGCTCGCCTTTCCTTCATGGGTCTTCCTTGTCCAAATATCTTTGCGGGTGGCTTGAATTTCCACGGTCGTTTTGAGTTTGTTCCTATCCAGAGCATGGAGAAGGCAATGGAGACCATGGTCAATATCGTAACTTTGGTAGAAGCGAAATACTAATATCTGATGGGAGAAGTTCCTGAACTGATACAAGATCTGGCCCTCATCCTGACAGTCGCGGGTGTGACCACGATCATTTTTAAGAAACTCAAGCAACCTTTGGTGCTGGGATATGTGGTGGCGGGCTTTCTGGCCGGTCCCCACATGCCTTATACCCCTTCGGTACAGGATATGGGTGATATTCAGACCTGGTCGGATTTGGGTGTTATTTTCTTGCTCTTTGGCTTGGGATTGGAGTTTAGCTTCAAGAAGATTGTGAAGATGGGAACGGCCCCAGGGATAGCGGCATGTTCTATTATCTTCTGTATGATGGGCCTGGGCTTTTTGGTTGGTCAGGCTTTTGGATGGGAGAAAATGGACTGTCTGTTCTTGGGAGGTATGCTTGCCATGTCTTCTACTACGATCATCTATAAAGCTTTTGACGACTTAGGACTCCGCCAACAACGATTTACTGGGTTGGTACTCAGTGTGTTGATATTAGAGGATATCCTAGCCATCTTGCTCATGGTGGTGCTTTCTACTGTAGCTGTAAGTTCTAATTTTGAGGGTACTGAGCTTGTCGTCAGCATCTTGAAATTGGGATTCTTCCTGGTGCTTTGGTTTGTGGTGGGTATATACCTTATTCCTCTGTTTTTAAAACGTACCCGTAGCCAGATGAGCGATGAAACCATGTTGATTGTGGCTTTAGGTCTGTGCTTTGCTTTGGTGGTGGGTGCAGCTTATGCAGGTTTCAGCTCTGCTTTTGGCGCATTCATGATGGGTAGCATATTAGCAGAAACTGTAGATGCAGAACGCATAGAGCGACTGCTTTCTCCGGTGAAGGACCTTTTTGGCGCAATTTTCTTTGTGTCTGTCGGCATGCTGGTAGATCCAATGGTGCTGATAGAATATTGGCTGCCTATATTGACTATCACTTTGGCCATTTTAGGAGGTCAGGCTATATTGGGAAGTGCTAGCTTCATCTTTTCTGGGCAACCGCTGAAAGTGGCAATGCAATGTGGTTTCTCTATGGCGCAGATAGGTGAGTTTGCTTTTATCATTGCGTCTTTAGGCGTTTCTCTAGACGTGACAAGTTCATACTTGTATCCAATTGTGGTGGCAGTTTCCGTGATTACAACTTTCCTGACCCCGTATATGATCAGGCTTTCTGCACCAGCTTATAAGCAAGTGGAGAAGCGATTGCCACGTAAGTTCCGCAAGTTGCTGGATAGATATGCCGCAGGAGGTGAAAATTCAGAGATTTCACATTCTGGTTATTGGCACAGTCTTATTATGTCTCTGTTGCGTATTGTTGCGGTGTATCTGATTTTGGCCATTGCTGCTGTGCTAATCGTGCAACATGCAGTGACACCGTTGTTGGAATCTGTTATTCCTGAACCTTGGTGCTATTATGTGGCGTGCATCCTGACTTTGGTTTGCGTGTCGCCGTTCCTTCGTGCCATTGTCATGAAAAAGAATCATTCCGAGGAATTCAAAGCGTTATGGCATAGTTCTCACTTTAACCGTTTCCCTTTGCTATTTACGGTAGTTTTCCGTTTCCTCTTGGCAATGGCTTTTATTTGCTATATCATTATCTACTATGTGAATCTGTCCGTAGGCGTACTTATTTTTGTGGCATTGCTTTTGGTGATGACTATGATTCTTTCTCGGAAACTGAAGCAACAGAGTATTGCCATGGAACGTACATTCTTGGACAATTTACGCAGCCGTGAGATTAAGCAAGAGTTCGAGGGATTAAAGAAACCACAGTTTGCAGGCCGATTGTTATCCAGAGATCTCCACTTGTCGCAAGTGAACTTGCCTATGGATAGTAAGTGGGGTGGTAGGACGCTAGAAGAGTTGGCTTTAGGAAGAAGATACGGCGTGCATGTGTCGTCTATCATCCGAGGAAGCCGACGATTGAACATTCCACAAGGAATGGACCGCGTGTTCCCTGGTGATAAATTGCAGGTAATAGGTACAGATGAACAGCTTAAACGGTTTGTAGAAGAACTTAACGGACAGGTCTATGAACCAGATTTGGATATAGAAGACCGCGAGATGAAGTTGCGCCAGCTTGTAGTTACGGCAGAGTCTATCTTCTGTGGTAAGAGTATCCGTGAGAGTGGCCTTAGAAATCGCTATCATTGTATGGTGGTAGGTCTTGAGCAGGAAGGTGAGGAAGCCCTTAGGGTTCCAAATCTGGACACACCACTTAAAGAAGGCGATGTGGTTTGGATAGTTGGTGAAGTAAAAGACATAAAAAGCGTGTGCCGTTAAGCACACGCTTCTTTTTTTATGTAGTAATAATGATTACTCTTCTGTTGTTTCCTCTTCTGTAGGAAGGAACTCTGTGATTCCATTTTCCAACAAAATGTTGTACCACTGGATGAGTTTCTTTACGTCAGAAGCATGAACACGATCACGGTCGAAAGTGGGTAAAACCTGTGCAAAAAGCTCAAACAGTTCATCCTTGTCAGCTTTCTTATAATCCATAGTTACAGGCTTTCCTTCCTGAACCTTGCTCAATGCATCGAATACCTGTGGAAGAGGTACTTCCTCATCTTCTGTGTACATAGCAATGTCATTCAATGAAATGACCTTATCTGAACCCTGTGCAGGCATACGCTTTTTCTTTTCATCAAGGCTCTCTACAATCAGGCAACGGTTACCACGAGAGAGCAACTTATACAATCCTGGTTTGCCAGAGATAGCTAAGATTTTCTTCAACATATTAATACCTTATTTAATTTATATTTTTATTCTCAAAATTTTCGATGCAAAATTAAGACTTTCTACCGATGCTTCCAAGAATTGCTTCTTAAAAATACAAAAAGTTCTTGAATCTGTTTGTTGATAGATGTCTTCTCATCGTTCACGATGACAAAGTCGGCTTGCTGAATTTTCTTCTCGTCGCTACTTTGAACACCAATGCGCTGGAGGGCAGCTTCCCGAGTGGTATGGTCTCGTTCTATGATGCGCTGTAACCGAAGTTCTAATGGCGCGGTGACCACAATGGTGCAATCCAACTGTTGTTGGTAACCTGCTTCAAATAGGAGAGCAGCTTCTAAAGCAACAGTCTCTTCTTCTTGCTCCTGAGCCCATTGTAGGAAATCTTGCAATACCACAGGGTGCACGATGTGGTTTATGGTGTTTGCATGCTCTTCGGAAGCAAAGAGGTAGTTGATGAGCAAGGGCTTATTTAAAGAACCATCTTCTAAATAGACCGAAGGACCAAGTAACGCTGTGAAAGCCTTTCTTATTTCAGGACTCTCAACATTCAGTCGTTTAGCTTGATCATCGCAAGAATAGATTGGTATTCCCGCTTTCTGCAAGCGCTGGCATATGTAGCTTTTTCCGCTGCCAATACCCCCTGTAATGCCTAACTTGATTTTCATTCTGCAATAGTCTCCTCTAACAAGAAATCCACTTCCTTAGGTGAGATTCTCAAGTGCTTGATGATACTTGGCGCCAAAACTGTAGGTACGGCATGTGTGGAACCTGTTTGTATGATATCATTATAATCAATCTGAATGATGAAATTATTCGGATTGACGCTCTTGTAATACGACAGAACGGTTTGGAAGGTTACTTTCACTTTAGAAGGGAAAGTACGCAATATTTTGCCCTCAGGAACATTGATGGTACTTACAGGAACCTCTAATGATTTCTCTGTAAGCTGTTCTACAAAGATGTGCAAATCTACATTATTCGGTATAGCCTTAATATATGGTACGTCGCTAAGTTCTACCTGGGTGGTTATGCTATCATCAAGTTCATGGTAGCTTACAGGACGTATATACATACCGCTGACTGTATCCAATACCTCCTCAGGGGCATAGATCAAGACGGAATCTGGAGAAGCTATGATTTGAGTTATCTCGTATTGCTGCTTGGCATTGGCATTGCCTGCAAAGCGTACGGGAACTTTCTTGGCTTTTCCACGGGTATAGACTACATCGAAACTCTCAGGTTTGAAGGACACCAACTTACTGGCGTTAGAGAGATTGTCAGAAAGTTGCTTATGAATGTCTCCATTGGTAATATGGATAAGATAACCCTTGCTCTCGTGCTGGTTAAAATCAAAGACTATAGGCTTTAAGGTTTTGCGCAATTTGTAGTCCAAAAGTGCGTATCCCTGATCCTTTATAGTGACTTTGATGAATTCTGGAGGATTAGACGTGATTACAACGTTGTCTGGGACATTCCGATAGACTACCGGTACTGAGAACACCTCCTCGTAATCATCATTTAATGTCTGGAGAACCCAGAAAAAAGCAGAAATTCCCAAAAAGCCAAAAAAGATTAGAAATTCCCTGTTCAGAATACTGAGCAGGGCATCTCTAATCTTTCCTATTGCCATTTGGAACCTGGCATTCATAAATAGTATCTACTTATTTGGCAACTTCCTGAGTTGCAGCAGCATTAGCAAAGATACAGCTCTTGTCAACTTTCACCTTTACGCCAGTAGCAATTTCCAAAGTCACTACGTTTGAATCAGCGCTGATATGTGAAATCTTACCGTAGATACCACCAGAGGTAATTACCTCCTGACCTACAGTCAGTGCATTACGGAAGTTCTGAATTTCTTTCTGGCGCTTCTGCTGTGGACGGATCATGAAGAAATACATGATACCAATCATCAGCGCAATCATTACCCAAAAAGACATGCCAGCTCCACCTTGAGCTTGAAGCAAAATAGTCATTACGTTCATCTTAATATACGTGTTTAATTATTATTTCATGAGTTTGCCTTCCTGACGCATTTCCTTGGCAATGGCATCCAACATGGCATTGATGTAACTTCCACTCCGAGGGGTACTGTATAGCTTGGCAATATCAACAAATTCATTGATAGTTACCTCTACAGGAATATTTGGGAATGTAGTCATCTCTGCTAAAGCAACTTGCATGATGATGACATCCATAAATGCTAAACGGTTCAAATCCCAGTTGCGTGCATGGTCACCAATAAGGTGCATGTAATAATCACAATTCAAGATAGCCTTGCGGAATAGCTTGCGTGCATATTCTTTATCCTCGGGATCTTTATATTCTGGCAAAAGTTCCTGCTTTGCACCGGTCTTTTCTTCAAAACGCTTGATGGTCTTAAGAATGAAAGAATCTACAATTTCTTTATCATCGTTCCAATACAGACTCAGCTCTTCCAAAATAGCATCCAGATCTTCGTTGTAAGAAAGGATGTTTTTGTAAATCTTACGCCAAAGTTCGCGGTCTGCCTCATAGCTGCAGTCATCGCTAGCTATATATTCCTGATAGAACTCGGAATCTTCTATGGTGTCAAGGGTGATACCGATGAAAGAATCGTTTACATCCCAATTGCTCTTCAGATTCTGCTTGAAATCCAGCAACATCTTGTTAGCTTCAAGTTGTGCGACAAACTTGTTGTCTGCAAATTTTCGGTTAGGGCGCTCCCCATTGGTCCGCTGGCTCTTCTTTTCCATCACCTCTACTCTTAGAGATGCTAAATGGGTAATTTCCACAATGAGCAAGAGAAGGTAATTGTATAAGTCGTAAGCCTTAGAGAGGCTGAAAAACAACTCCTTTTCGGTAGCATCAATGTTCTTGTTCCCATTTTGGTAGTACGCATAAATAATCTGTACTATCTTTAAGCGGATTAGTTCTCTGTTAATCATTTTGTTACCCTTAATTTCGCAGCACTATAACATTAAACATATTTTAAGGTCCTGAGC
>JAUNHZ010000116.1 GCA_030523705.1 Bacteroidales bacterium | reverse complement strand
GACTCTTCGGCTTCAAAGAGTCCTTTTGAAGTTTACTTGCGGATTTGAGGGTAAGTTATTTTACTCGCGTATTTAAACAGGCTACTGGTAAGACACCAACTCAATTTAAAGCATAATGAAAAAATAGATATGGAAACCAAGAATCAAGGGATGACGCGAAGAGCGTTCATGAAAAATGCAGCTGCCAGTATGGCTATGATGAGTTTGTCATCCATACTGCCTATTAATGAATTACATGCATCTATACGAAGTAATACTCCAAATATAGAAAGTTCATCTTTACCGGATGGCATCTACATTGAGGGTGGTAATGTAAATATAGATGGTAAGACTTATAGTCTTGAGTTCGTCCAGCCTGTAAAACTTACTGTGTTTCTAAATGGCAAACAACAGTTAGGCGGTATTTGGCGGACTTCCAATAAGCATCTGGTTTCAGTAGACACCGATGGTACTATTGTTATGCGTGACGGTGTAGGAGGTTATGATGTTGAGGTAAGCTGGACGCTGGGAGAAAAGTTGTTTAAGGTTATTTTTCATACTCAACAGACCATTGGAGCACATTGTATCACTGCAGACCGACCATTGACCCGTGGTCAATTTATGATTGCTCTTTCCAATCATTTTAAGTGGTACCATTATAATAATGTAATGGATGATGGTACAGACATTGATGATAAGGGTGAACTTATGACTGTAGAACGTGTCCGTAATTATTATGATGTTACTGGTGATGCAGATTATGTGAAACCTGTTGAATGTGCTTTGGATATGGGTGTATTGAAGGCATCAACGCCTACAGAGTGCTTTTATCCAAATGCGCCTATGACGCGTCAAGATGCTGCTGCTATATTACAAAAGGCTTTTGGTTTGGAGGATGTAGAGCCAGATTATATTCAGGGTTTTTCTGATGCAAAAGATGTAGACCCAAGCGCATATCATGCGATGAATACATTGGTGGGACTGGGCTATATGCAGCCTGCTACATCTATGGAACTGGCTCCAACAGAAGGTATCTCTGCCACACAGACCCGTATAGCAATCGATAATATATCACGTAGAAGAGTTGGACCTGTGTGGTCTATGCCTGTGTCTCATCGTAAGTTTGTCCGTTGCCGTCCAATTTGGCAATGCCCAACCGATGGTGTAACTGTACACTGGAGAACGCGTGCGTTCAATATCTCTCACAAACAATTGGAAGGTCTCTCCATGTTGGATAGGGGCGTAGGCGTAAAGCTGGTTCCAGAATGGGGGGGATGGTATGAATACAAGCCTGGATATAGTACCGTTCCAATGTTTGGCTTGAATAATAATAAGGATTTACCTTATGATAGGATTTGGTTTTGTGTAGAAGTAGAGGCTTATGCTACCAAGAAAGGTCTTGAGGATGGGCCTGTAAGCAAGTTTGTCTGGCGTATTGATCGTCCAGCATGGCATGATTTTGCATTCGATGTGCTTCATAAGGGTGACGCCAATTTCCCTACTATTTATCGTTTCTTTGACAATTTCCAAGCGGCAGCTTATTACATTCAAGGATCTAAATATGGAATTATCTTCGATGGCTTGATGCCAACGAATACTACAACCTCTTTATATGATAAGGTAAAAGAACTGGCAACAACAGATTTCTGTTTTGTCCTTGGTCATGAGCATGGTGATCATAATGGAGCTATGCCGTATGTATATGAAAAGGGGCATAAAGTTTATTTGTGCAAACGTGTAGGTTCAAAAGGAAAGGCTTGGACTATTACTACTTTTGGTAGAGACTATACTAGTGCAAATAAGAATGTTATTGATACCCGTAAAGGTACTTATGGAAAGAATGTAATTGAAATTGATGAAGGTTATGTCTTTGATTTAGGAAACTGCAAGTTCAAGGTATATAGACTCCCAGGTCATGAGAATGCTTCTATGATTCTTCATGATGCTGAGCATGGATTGATTTTTGCCTCGGATATTTATGGTGTCAATCGCTACTGGACAGCCGACCAGTTCTCTGCTCGTGGCATGAAACAGGATTTGCTTATGTCTCTGCACCAACAGCTTATGGTAGAATACCGAAAGAATAATGGAAAAATAAAAGAGGTTTACACCGGGCATAATCGTATAGGTGTTGGTTCTGAATATCTTCAAGTTTGGGAAAACTGCCTTCAGAAATTGGTGGATTATGGTGCTGATGTCATGGAAGACGATCTCCGTGGTGATGGTGCAATTCTTGCACAGGATGGAGATAATCTTGGAACACTGAACTGGACTGGTTTCTCTCAGAATGGTAAGATGAAGTATGTGGAGTATGAGGGCAAATATGACAAACGACCTTATTATCGTATTGAGATGGATAATACAGGGGAGAGCCCGTTGGTTGATAGCAATCTCTATTTTGAAAGAGCTAAGAATGCTAGCCTCTCCAATCTAATTATAACAAATGCAGAACTTGTAGGTCATGATTTTCTTTATAGATCTGGTTTTCCTGATGCAGAGACCAAATTAGAGAAGGGAGGTTACAAATATGTAATTCCAAATAAGTTTGTGCCATTTGAGTATGATTACCAAGTAAAAATAGGTTTGTTACAGACAGAGTGTACGCTTATTCCTGTTGCAACCACTAATCTGATCCGTTCAATCATGGTGAATGGAAAGCAAGTCTCAAGTAGATGCCCAATCAATGTATCTACATTAGAACCATGTAAGATTGAGGTCACGGCGCCTGATGGAGAAACTAAATCTGTTTACATAATTACGTTTATAAAGAAGTAGAGATAATATTTAAATAATGGAATAGAACCTCGAATATATGTTAAATGATATTCGGGGTTTTATTTTTATTAATCCCAAAATGTCTTATATATCGTAGTTCTAGCATAATTGTTTGCGGAAACAGCAATATTTTATTGAATATTTTAAAAAAATAAGAATAATATTTTGCTTAAGGTTTTAAAAATTGTTTAAATTTGCGCGAATTTTATTTACTAACCTAATTATAAACCTTAAAAAAACAGTTTATGCTAAAACGACTTCAGTACGTTAGTATGATGTTGCTTATGCTGGCTTTACCAGTATGTGCAGCAAATGCAAGCGAGAATGCGTCTTCTTTAGAGGCCATTCAGCAAACTGGTACCTGTAAGGGTGTGGTTATCGATTCCACTGGTGAAGGTGTAATCGGTGCTTCTGTACTTGTAAAGGGTACTACAAATGGTACAATTACCGATTTTGACGGTAATTTTGAGTTATCTGGTGTAAAGCAGGGTGCTACTCTGGTTATCTCTTTCGTGGGTTATGAGACTCAGGAAGTGGTATGGAACGGACAGCCTCTGAACATTAAGTTGAAGGATGATACCCAACTTCTGGAAGAGGTTGTAGTAACCGCAATGGGTATTGAGCGTAAGGCTAAGTCTCTGACTTATGCTACCCAGAAGGTAAATGGCGATGAATTGACTCGTGCAAAGGAAACCAACCTGGTGAACTCTCTGCAGGGTAAGACTGCCGGTGTTGTCATTACACCTAACACCTCTGGTGCCGGTGGTTCTTCTAAAATCGTCATCCGTGGTAACAAATCTGCACAGGGTAACAACCAGCCTCTGATTGTTATCGATGGTATGCCAATGTCTAACCCTCAGACTTCACAGCTTGAATCAGTTTACGGTGGTCGTGACGGTGGTGATGCTTTGTCAAACTTGAACCCAGACGATATTGCAAGCATGAACGTATTGAAGGGTGCATCTGCAGCTGCTCTTTACGGTTCTATGGCTGCTAACGGTGTGATTGTCATCACTACCAAGAAGGGTTCTACCGGTAACGTTCGCGCAGACTTCTCTTCTAACATCACTGTAGAGACTCCATTGGATGTTCCACAGATTCAAACCAGCTACGGTGCTGCTGTAAGTGGTAATTCATATGACATGAACAGCTGGGGTGAGAAGATTTCGAATGGTGTGAATGCATCTAAGGATTTCTTCCGTACAGGTGCTACTTACATCAACTCTCTGGCAGTTTCTGGTGGTACAGACAAGGTTCAGAGCTATGCATCTTATGCTAACACAAGCTCTAATGGTATGATGCCTACCAACAACTTCATGCGTCACAACATGATGGTAAAGCAGACTTACAAGCTGTTGGACAACAAGATGACTATCACAGGTTCTTTGAACTACATCAACCAGAAAGGTCATAACCGTCCACGTGGTGGTCAGTATAACAACCCATTGATTGGTGCTTATACTTTCCCTGCAAACGCTAACTGGAGCCAGTTCAAGAATGAGTATGAGAAGTACAACGACGTAAAGCAGTACAACGAGCAGCAGTGGTATTGCGACTTGAACAACGACTTTACCCAGAACCCAGACTGGATTCTGAACCGTGTTGCTTCTGATGAGACTCGTAACCGTACCATGGCTTCTGGTACTGTTCGCTATGACATCACTGACTTCCTGAATATCCAGGGCCGTTTGAGCTATGACCGTACTTCTGACGAGTGGGAGCGTAAGACATATGCTTCAACTTCACAGGTTTTGGCTAATCCTAAGGGTCAGTATGAGCGTGACATGACTAACTTCCGTCAGTTCTACGGCGACTTGATGCTGACTTTCAACAAGCAGTTTGGTGACTACTCTGTAAATGCATCTTTCGGTACCAGCTTCTCTGACTACAAGTCTCAGGGTTACAGCATCGGTACTGGTGGAGACCGTTACCTGCCTAACTACTTTACTCCAGTAAACTCTACCAAGAATGGTTCCAGCATGTCTATGAGCCGCAAGCGCCTGAACGCTGTATTCGGTACTGCACAGTTCGGCTGGAAGGATATGTTGTTCCTGGATGTAACAGGCCGTAATGATTGGTCTTCTACCTTGGCATTTACTCCTAACGGCTCTTACTTCTACCCATCTGTAGGTTTGACAGCTGTCATCTCTGATATGGTACAGTTGCCAGAGGTATTCAATGCATTGAAGGCTCGTGCTACTTACTCTGTAGTAGGTAACGAAATGCCTGCTTACATTACCAACAACCTGAACGGTTTCTCTAACGGTTCTATCACCTTCAAGACTACCATGCCATTTACAGACATGAAGCCTGAGAAGCTGCATTCTATGGAGTTAGGTTTCGATGCAAGCATGTTTGATAACCGTTTGGATTTCGATGTGACTTTCTATCGTACCAACAATAAGAACCAGTACTTCTCTATGTCTGTTCCTCCTGCTACCGGTTACAGAGAGTACTACTTCAATGCAGGTAACATTCAGAACACTGGTGTTGAGTTCACTGCAAGTTGGAACCAGAAGTTCAGCAACAAGTTCTCTTGGAAGACTAGCTTCAACTTGTCTTACAACAAGAACTTGATCAAGGAATTGGATAACCGTTCTGGTATCGATGAAAGCGACCGTCTGCAGTATGTATGGCAGGGTGGTTTGTATGGTAACGAAATGCGCCTGGTTGAAGGTGGTGAGTATGGTGATATCTACGCTCAGAACTTCATCCGCGATGAGAAGACTGGCTTGATCTGTGTGGATGGTAATGGTAAGATTCAGTATGCTGCAGACAAGCAGAAGGTAGGTAACGTTAACTCTAAGTTCAACTTGGGTTGGGGAAATACCTTCTATTATAAGGACTTTAACTTCTACTTCCTAATCGATGGCCGTATCGGTGGTAACTTCTTCGACTACACTCAGGCATCTTTGGATCAGCACGGTGTATCTGTGAACTCTGCAAAGGCTCGCGATAACGGTGGTGTAGAGGTCTTCAATACTGAGACTAATAAGGTAGAGAAGATGGATGCTAAGAAGTTCTACACTGCTATTGGTTCTATCAATGGTGGTGGTGGCGACTACTATGCATACAGCCAGACCAACTTCCGTCTGCGTGAAATTTCCTTGGGTTACACTTGGCGAGGTCTCTTCGGTAACGGTCGAGACTTGTCTCTGAGCGCTGTAGCACGCAACCTATTCTTCTTCTATAAGGATTGTCCTACAGATCCAGATGTATCTATGTCTACTTCTAACGGTTACGGAGGATCAAGCTACTACTCAATGCCTTCTACTCGTAGCTTCGGTATTAACTTGAAACTTCAATTCTAAATGTCTGCAACTATGAAAAAGAATTTAATCTATAATGCTCTTCTCGTAAGTGCAGCTCTGATGATTGGTACTAGCTGTACAGATAATTTCGAGAATGTTAACACCGACCCATTTGGATTGACTGACAGCCAGGTTGCTATGGGTGACCTTTACAACGAGGCTCAGTTGTCTATCTTCTACAATCAGTCAAATGGTAACTGGGAGTATCAGTTGATTCAGAACCTGAACGCCGACTTGTTCTCTGGTTATCTGGCTATCCCAACAGCCTTCAATGGTGGTCTTAATAATGACAACTATTTCATGATGAATGGTTGGAACGGTTATACCTTGGAGTACATGCTGCTGCATGTAATCAAGCCTATGACTACCCTCCAGAAGATTGAGAACCTGGCGGATGACTTCTATGCTATTGGTTCTATCATGAAGGTTGCTGGTGCTCACAAGATGGTTGATACTTACGGCCCATCTCCATACACCCAGGCTATGCAGGGTGGTTTGTCTGTAGACTATGACTCAGAGGAAACCTGCTATACCGCATTCCTGAATGAATTGGCTGATGCTACCCAGAAACTGACCTCTTGGTTGGACGCAAATGGTGGAAAGGACGATGCTTCTCGTCTGGAATGGGACAAGATGGCTGGCAAGAGCCAGAAGACTTGGCTGCAGTTCGGTAACACCTTGCGCCTGCGTCTGGCTATGCGTCTGGCTTGCTCCAGCTTTGGCTAAGCAACATGCAGAGGCTGCTTGTGCTAACAAGTACGGCTTGCTGAAGGGTGCTGATATCGAGGCTATGGATGGTAACACCCGTAACCCACAGGCTCTGATCTGCCGCGACTATAACGACTGCTCTATCTCTGCTAACTATGAGACAATCCTGAAGGGTTATAATGACCCACGTTTGGAAGCTACCTGTATTCCAGTAGGTTGGTATGGTGCTAAGGGTGATATCGTAGACGCAAAGGGTAATGACCTGGGCTATGTAGGCCAGATTAAGGGTATCCGTAACGGTTTGGTAGTAGACCAGAACAACTACAAGATGTACTCTATTCCTTATACTCCAATGGATGGCGGTCCTTACTCTACTGATGTTCCTATGCCTATCATGAACCGTGCAGAGGCTTCATTCTTGCAGGCTGAAGGTGTTCTCCGTGGCTGGAACATGGGTGGCAAGACTGCTCAGGAGTATTACGAGGAAGGTATCCGCAACTCATTCACTTCTGTTGCTGATCGTGCTTCTGCTCACAACTGGAAGACTAAGGACGTCATGAAGGGTGCTAATGTAGATGCTTACATCCAGGGTACTACTACACAGATTGACTATGTTGACCCACATAATTCTGCTAATAACATTGCCGCTGTAAATAAGGTTCCTGTTAAGTTCTTGACTGCAGGTTCTAAGGAGGAGCAGCTCCAGCAGATCATCACTCAGAAGTGGATTGCTGGCTTCCCAGAAGGTTTGAACGCATGGGCTGAGTACCGTCGTACTGGTTATCCTAAGTTGTTCCCTATCCCAGCTAACAACAACAATGTTCAGGCTGAGTACTTGGGTGGTTCTCAGGATGCGCTTACTGCTATGGGTATCCGTCGTTTGCCATTTTCATATGGTGAGCGTTCTTCTAACCCTAAGGGCTTGGCTAAGGGTATTGAGATGTTGAGCTCTCGTGGTGGTGACAAGATTGATACTCGCCTCTGGTGGGATACTGGCAAGAACTTCTAATGCTAGAGGCTTCTTTATAATCTAAAAGGGGGAGACCGGTTTACGGTTTCCCTCTTTTTTGTTGGAAAAGTACCTCCATTGGATAGAATTTGCTATCTTTGCAGAAAATCGTCAGTGCTATTTAATTATGGAACACTTCATAGAGCTAATAATGGACCCTAATGTGAATTTGGTTGGGGCGACCTTTAAGTTGACCCTGAGTTTGGTCTTAGGTTCAATGGTTGGATTGGAACGTAGAAGGAAGGGGCAGATTGCGGGTATGCGTACATTCTCCCTCATCTGTATGGGTGCAACATTGGCCATGCTTGTTTCTATATATATCCCTCAAGAGTACATGGGCCTTAAGAATGGTGACCCTGGTCGTATTGCAGCACAGGTAATCTCTGGCGTTGGTTTCTTGGGTGCTGGAGCTATCATCCAAATGAAAGGATCTGTTAAAGGTTTGACCACAGCGGCAGGTATTTGGTCCATGGCAGCTATTGGCTTGGCTGTTGGAGCTGGTATGTATGTCATCTCTACTGTAGCTGTTATTCTGATTCTTTTTGTTCTTACCATAGCTGAGCGTTTGGAACTTAGACTGTTCCATCCTAATGAAAGTAAGATTATCCGAGTGAAGACTCGTGGTATAGTCGAAGATCTAGCACCATATCGTGAACTCCTGCATGCATACGATGTTCATTTAGTGAATGAATTTATTCGTCACGACTATGCGAATGAGCATTCCGTTATTAATTTTATCATCTTGGCAAAAGGAGAAATGGATTTTATGGC
>JAUNHZ010000115.1 GCA_030523705.1 Bacteroidales bacterium | reverse complement strand
GACTCTTCGGCTTCAAAGAGTCCTTTTGAAGTTTACTTGCGGATTTGAGGTTTACGTCTTTTTGTTTCTGAAGCAAAGATAAGGCACTCCCATTTTATACGCAAGCGTGTGGGATATTCGGAAACAGAACTGGGACAAACGGTTACTTTTGCTGCAATTTTCCTTTCATAACGGCCACATTTACACGCGAAACGGGTATCTGTTGCTCTAATCCAAAGAGTTGGAGAGAATAACCCGTATCCTGACGAAGCAGCTGCACCACGAAATTCAAGTTTACCAGAAAGGCACGATGACACTGGACCATATAATCTGCGTCACTTAAACTTTCCTTTGCAGACTTCAGCGTCATGCGAAGCGTCTGATGGCAAATCTCCCCTTGGTGCATATAGCAGATATTGGCATAATTTGCCATGGATTCTACATAGACAATATCCTTAGGGTTCACCTCTAGTGACACATGGCAGGATTGTCCGCCTAACCTACACACTTCCTCTGCACTTGCTTCTGGCTCTTGGACTTCATCTTGCTGCTGCTCTATGGCTGCTTGCCTCTCCTCCAAGAGTGCATTGATAGCCTTGACGTTTTCCAGTTCCAGCTTGAGCAAATTGCTTTTCAATTGCAGGGCAGCACCCAAGAAAACAAAGAAAGAAATAATGACGACTCCACCCAGGAATCCTGCCATGAGCTCCCAACTGAATGGCAGGTCCAACCACCAGCAAGTCACAGAGGAAAAGCCGATGGTCAGCAATGGAATGTTGACCAGAAACACATAGGTCAGACTGAAATAATAATCGCGCAGGGTTTCACAATGAGGTTTCAGGAATGCAGCAACCAACCACTTGGAAAACATGGTTATCAATACACAGACTACACTTGTAATCAGAATATAGGGAATACGCTGAGCTGCATCCAAATGATCAATGCCAAAAGGCTGCAACAGGGCCAGAATAAGCATAGCCACCATACAAGACAGCCACACAGCTCTCATCATCTCCTTTATTTTCTCCATACCCAAGCAAATATCTAAATCTGCCACAAAGATACTAAAGTTTTTCAAAAATCAAGCCGCTTGGAGTTCGCTTTCCAAACGGCTTGATTGCGTTATCAGGCTATGATTTCAAATACATGAAATGCATATAGGTTCGTAAGGTGTACAGTACCTAAGATTTTGTAGTTGTAACGAGTCAGGGTATCCGTCATATCTACATCGGTTCCTGCTACTACAAAGGTTCGTGTTTCCAGTGGTGCTTCTGTATCTACCAAAGCCCAGACACTGATACCTTCCTCTCCAATGGCGTGTGTGGCTACACCTACGCCTGTAATCTGCGCGCCTTCAGGCATGCTGATGTTGTTCACCCCACTTACATCATTAATGGGGTATCTCCATACTTTTAACATAGTTTTTATAGATTAGATTATGTGGTTGTGTTGCAAAAGTAAGGAAAAGTTTTCAGTCTCACAAGTATAGGTTACATTTTCATCAGATTACGAATACAAAACGGGCTCCCTTGGTGTAGCAAGTATCCAGATATACCTCACCGCCCATTTTTGTGGCTATGGTATGACAGATGTTTAGTCCTAATCCAGAACCTTGGGCATGACGGTCCAGCTTGGTGAAGCGACCAAAAATCTGCTCTGCCTTCTCTGGAGGGACACCAATACCCGTATCAGTCACGGAGAGTGTCAAGCGGCCTGGTCGTTCTGTAGTGGACACATTGAGTATGATTTCTCCTTGCTGGGTGTTCTTGCAAGCATTCGTCAGATAGTTTACCAGCACTTGCTGAATACGGCGTCCATCGGATTTAAAAGTATAGTCATCGTCCACATCCGAGGTGAATTTCATCTCCACGGCACTGGAGCGTCGGAACTCCACAGCCATCATGGCAAACTGACAAATATGGTTCACGCGCACATCGGACTCGTGAATCTGGTAGTTGCCATGATCGGAATCTGCTATATCCAGAATATCGCTGATGAGCATATCCATCATATTATAGCTGTTATAGATGTAGGTATTATAGTTTTCTTTTTCCTCATCAGTCCAACAGCCATCGGGCATGCCTAAAAGTTGGGAGAATCCAAACATGGCATTCAGTGGCGTACGGATTTCATGGCTCATGTTCTGCAAGAAACGTGTCTTGGATTTGTTGGCTTCTATACTATCACGTAGTTCCTGCTCGCGTTTTATCTGTTCTGTCACATCTGCATGGTATCCATTTGCTTCATAATGAGCACCAAAAGTCATGGCAGCACCACCAAATCGCACATAGCGATAGCCTAGTGTTGGGTGTTTCCATCGGTAAGTGACCTCCCCATGCTTACCCGACTTTAAGACCTTGTCGTATTTCATAAAAGGCTCTTGGTCATCAGGGTGTATGCCTTCCACCAACAACTCGTGAATCTGCTCTGGAGTAAGGTTCTGACTACTGATACCCATAAGTTCCTGCATCTTACGATTGGCAATCAGCCTTGGATGCTGACCCTCCTGCTCCACCAACTGCCATATGCCAATACCCGATGCGTCCATCATGGTGTTCAGTTTGTCCAATTCTGCACGATAATGGAACTCTCTCTCTTTTCGTTCCTGATTCAGTTGCTTAATCTCATTCATGTTCTGCTTGATTTCCTCCTCATGGATAAAGACATGGATGATGAGCATACCCAAGAAGAAGCCCACCGTGTTCAGAGGTAGCAGAGGGAAACGCCACTGCAGAATAGAAGTGGCCGTCATGATAAACCCGAAAAGAGCAATGGTCTTGTTGCGACTCTTGATATTTCCTGTAGCCTTAAATGATGCTTGGAGTGACATGAGTGCCATGACTGCAAACCAAGAGATCTGCACCAGCAGCACCACATCACGGAAGGTTCCAGCGCGGAATCCACCGCTCTCCGTGTACCAGAAAAAGAGCGGAGTGTACCAGTTGAGCACCAACATGGCAATCCAGAAAGCAAAAACCGTGATGATAATACCGGTCATGTTCCTGCTCACAAAACTCTTGACTTTTAGAAAGGCTACAAAATAGCGCCAGCATAGCATCACAGCCATGGTCATGGTGAAATAATCGGCCATGGTGTCAATTTGCAGTAATTTTTGATATGAGCTTTGATCAAGAAATCCCCATGCAGTCTCTGTTGTGAAAAAGAATATCAAGCCTATCACCAAATGACGGTAGGCTCTCTTCTCTTGGCTGGTATCCTTGGTGGATAGCGTATGTAAGTTGATGATGAGCAGCACAACAAGCGCAATGATACTCACCACAGAGTATGAAATCATAAGCATAGTCCTTTTTATCCACTCGCAAAAATATACATTTTATATTAAGGCATAAAAGCAGTTCGTCAATTTTGAGAAAAGAATGGACGGATTGATAGAAAATTGATGATTTGAGTCCAGTGGATAGTATAAAAAGAAAAAAAAAGCCCGCTGCACGACAGCGGGCTTCCGTTTTATTTAAAGAGATACGGTGCTAAGGTATAGAGGGCTCTTCGCCAAGTCAGGAACTCGTGCGCTGTGCCTTCGGAGACATGGGAGATAGCCTTGAAACCAGCAGCATTCAGGTCATCAACAGCTTTCTTCACACCTACAGGATTCTCCTTGCTGCCTGTAGAGATAAATACCAAGTGAGGCTTTACGGCTACCTGTTGCAGTTCCTCTACGGAATACTGGCCTCCAGAGAGAATGTTCCAATAGCCAAACACCTCTGGACGGCGAAGGGTAATCATGTGAGTCTCCATACCGCCCATGGACAAACCAGCCATGGCGCGATGATCTCTGTCTGCCAACGTATAGAAATGAGAGTCTATATAAGGTACTAATTCATCCACCAGCACTTTCTCAAAATCTTCGGCTGTGAACTTACCTATAGAGCCAAACTTGAAATCATTGGTCATACCATAGGTCATTACCACAATGAAAGGATCACACTTACCATCGGCAATGAGGTTATCCATGATGAGGTTTGCATGTCCCTGAATGCTCCATGAGGTCTCATTCTCACCCCATCCGTGCTGTAGATAAAGCACTGGATACTGCTGCACCTTTCCTTTCTTACCTACCTTTCCATAACCGGCAGGGGTATAGACAATGGCTTTCTTGGTACTCTTGGTGCTCTCACTCCAGAACAGGACTTCCTGTAAGTTTCCATGCTCTATGTCTGGGCGTACGGCATAGAAATCCTTATCGGCATTCGTTGGCACCTCTATACCACTTTCCCAACGGCAAGAGCCGAAGAAATTACCGGTTCCAGGATCATTTACCACACCACCATCTATGGTGAGATGGTAGTAGTGGAAGCCTGGGTCCATAGGTTCCTCGGTGGTTCCTACCCATGCACCATCTTTGTCCTTATGGAGAACAGTGCCACCATGACCACCTAAGCTCACGATTACCGATTTAGCCAGTGGTGCTTCCACACGGAAGCGACCGTATCCCTGTGAATTCACTCTTGGGTATTCCTGTCCTGGCTGGTTCTTGGTGCTGGATACGAAATCCTCCTTAATCACCGCCCTGTCTACAGCAGGATTAAAGTTCTTCACGGCTGTATAGGCTTCCTTGCGCTTCAAGTCTTTATCGAAGAGCAATGGATAATTTGCCGTACCTATCCAGGAATCCTTATCGCTTACGTTCCAGAAAGTGGCACACTCCACTACATCCTTATGCTTGCGCAGAATGCGGAAAAGATCATTCCACTTTGCGGTATGAAGGTTACGGATATAAGGCTTAATCTCAAAACCCTCACGACTGAAACGCAGTTGTCCGCCCTGTTCTTCATTGGCACGGATATCCATCTCCGTAAAATGAATGTGCTTTACTAATTTAGCATACTTTTCTATAGCAGCCTCAATATCCTCATTGCTAGGGCTAAAGAGATTATAGTGTCCCTGCATGCCAATACCATTGATAGGAACACCCGCATCCTGCATTTTCTTTACCATATCATAGATACGGTCGCGCTTAGCTGGATTTGCCGCATTATAATCATTATAAAAAAGAATACAGTTTGGATCTGCCTCGTGTGCAAACTCAAAAGCCTTAGCTATGAACTCATCGCCACAGAGTTCATACAGTTTAGACTGACGGTAAGGGTTCTGAACCTTATCACCATCTACAATGGCCTCATTGACCACATCCCAAGCATAGACAATGTCCTTATAGCGATTCACCACGGTGTGAATATAGTCACGCAGACGGGCATAGAACACTTCTTTCTTTACAAAATTACCCTTCTTGTCGTACATCACCCAGTCGGCAAACTGGTTATGCCAGCACAGGTTATGTCCACGCAATGGAATCTTATGCTCACGGCAGAAATTAGCAATAGAGTCTGCATGCTCCCATCGCCACACATCTTCCGAAGGGTGGATAGAAGACACCTTCATGTCATTCTCCGCGGTGATGCTATTGAATTCCTTGAGGATGAGCGCCACCTCATTTGCATTCCGTAAATTTCTCATGTTAATGGAAACACCCACCTTAAAATAATCCTTGTAGGCGTCTTTCAAACCTGTAGGGTCTTCTACGGGCTGAGTGTTCCGTTGTGCTTGTGCCTGATCACTACCTGCAAAGAGTGCCAGAGCAGCCATTGCGGCAACAAATAATGTTCTCATAGTGAAAGTTTTATGGTTTGTGCGGATAAAGTTAGGTATTTTTTTAGTTTTCCTTTGCATTCTTTCCTCATAAATTACAGTTTAGGTCAAAAAAAAACTGCCATCGGGGAGAAAACCCCAATGGCAGCCCATTCTAGCTATGACAATGCTATTACTTCAAATCCATGTTTGGCTTCATGACATTGTTCACCTGCTGGGTGAATGTCTTAGCCAACTTGAATGGAGCAGTAGCGCGGATATCCTCTACGCTGGCACCGAACTTAACGGTGTAGCTGCCTGCTGCAGCCTCCCACTGTGAAGCAGCCTCATTAAACGATGCAAGTTCATAAGCGGTTACATTCATGGTCAGGGTCTGGCTCTCACCTGGCTGCAACTCCTTAGTCTTAGCATATGACTTCAACTCCTGTGCTGGTTTCTCCATGCCACCTGCTGGTGCAGAGACATAAAGCTGAACAGCTTCCTTACCTGCTACCTTGCCGGTATTTGTCACGGTAATCTGTGCAGTGAAACCATCCTTAGTAGCCTTAACTACAGGTTTGCTGTAAGAGAAGGTAGTATAACTCATACCAAAACCGAATGGATAAGAAACTTCCTTGCCTACGGTATTGAAATAGCGATAACCTACGTTGATGCCCTCCTTATGGCGAGTGAAATCAGTAAATTCCTTTGGCTGGTTACCACCGAAGAATGCCATCATGCCACTTGCAGGGTTCTCAGCACCTGGGAAATTAACCGTAGATGGGACATCCATGATGGATACAGGCCATGTCATGGTAAGCTTACCACTTGGATTGGCCTTACCGGTCAACACATCGGCAACAGAGTTACCACCTTCCTGACCTGGCTGCCATGCCAACAGGATAGCATCTGGCATGCCCTTCCATGATGCGGTTTCCATTACGTTACCCATGTTCAGGATGACAACCACTTTCTTACCAACCTTATGGAACTCATCGCAGACATTCGTAATCAGCGAGCGCTCAGCATCGGTCAGGTTAAAGTCATTGTCGTATGCACGGTCTTGACCCTCACCAGCCTGACGGCCAATGGTAATGAATGCCATATCATTAGCAGCAGCTAAATTTACCAAGGCAGCCTTTTCCATCTCTGGCTCTGCCTTATACTGAGGCTGTGAGTACAGGTAAGACTTGAACATGTCTGGGAAACCAGCAGGAGCAGTAGCACCGGCACGTGCATGCTGATACTGTGTATAAGCAGTATAGATACCTGCCAGATTCTTATCTACCTCCAGGCCTGCATTGTTCAGACCTTCCATCATGGACACTGTATATGCCTTATTAACATCACCAGAACCGGTACCACCTGCAATGAAATCGTATGAAGTCACGCCGAATACAGCAACCTTCTTCACATTCTTCAAAGGAAGAGTCTCTGCCTCGTTCTTCAGCAGTACCATACCCTCTGTAGCAGCCTGACGGGTAACGGCAGCGTGAGCCTTCAAGTCTGGCTTGTTTGAGTATTTGTAGTTACGGAAAGCTGGAGTCTTGACAATATACTGAAGCATGCGCTTTACGTTACGATCTACATCGGCCATTGGGATAGAGCCATCTTTCACACCTGCGATGATGCGGTCCACCTCTGTCTGGCTTCCTGGTTCCATCAGGTCATTACCAGCCTTGACAGCCTTGACGGTTCCCTCCTTCTCACCCCAGTCGGTCATGACAATGCCCTTGAAGCCCCACTCATCACGTAGGATATCAGTCAGCAAACCATGGCTCTGCTGAGAGAACTCACCATTCACCTGGTTGTAAGATGACATGACGGTCCATGGATTAGACTCCTTTACGGCAATCTCAAAGCCCTTCAAGTAGATTTCACGCAATGCACGCTGAGAGACAACCTCATCAACGAATGTACGGTTGGTTTCCTGAGAGTTCACGGCAAAATGCTTGATGGAAGTACCCACGCCCTGGCTCTGGATTCCGCGTACATAAGCTGCGGCAGTCTTACCTGCAACCAGTGGATCCTCTGAGTAATACTCAAAGTTACGGCCACAGAGTGGAGAACGGTGAATGTTCATACCTGGTGCCAACAATACGTCGCAACCATATTCAAGAACCTCATTACCAATAGAGTGTCCCACCTCTTCTACCAGTTCTTGGTTCCAGGTACATGCCAGGACAGTACCTACAGGGAAACCGGTGCAATAGAAAGTGTCCTTAGTTCCAGGACGGGTAGGATTTATACGAACACCAGCAGGGCCATCGGTCAAAACGGTAGCAGGAATACCCAAACGGTCAATGCCACGTGTCATACCAGCAGCACCAGGAACTTTGTCTGCCTGCCCTCCAATCATGCTATCGCCACCCAACAGAGCAGCCATACCACCACCTTCTCTACCTACCAGCAACTGTGCCTTCTCTTCCAAGGTCATGGCCTTCAGGACCTCGTCAACATTGTTGGCAGTCAATTTCACCTGTGCGTTTGCGCTCAGACTCAACAGTGCTGCACAAGCCAATAAACTCATTCTTCTCATAAAATAATTATTTTGGTTAAATTTAGGTTTTACTTTACAAAAATACGATTATTTTTTCACGAGCACAAGTCAGATGGAGAAATCTTTTTGAAAGCTTCAATTTTTCCCCAAAAGACACAGGACTCAAGTTCTGCCGTTACACCGTTACAGTGTTACAAACAAAATAATGGAGGGTATATTTGTCTTGAAAAGACTTATATATTTATATATAATAAATATATAAAATATTTTTAGGGTAATAGAGCTTAGAAAATTCGCTTGTCACATTGTAACGGCGTAACGCGAAATAAAAAATGTCGCTGTCTTTGAAGTTCAAACTGAGCGACAACTATTGCACAAACGAAAAAAGCGCCGTAACTTTACATTACCAATCAGAGGAGAAAAAGATGCCCAAAAAGGATCACCAATGAAGACAACGGCCGGTCTTCATTGATAACCCAAGTCAGGCGTCTATGGAACCCCGAAAGGCCCCCTAAAAGCGATCTTTGAAAAACGGGATAAAAATTATCTTTG
>JAUNHZ010000114.1 GCA_030523705.1 Bacteroidales bacterium | reverse complement strand
GAGATTGCCGGAATCTGTAAGGACTTCCATTTCCGTCCGTTGCAGTATGGCAACTACCCGTTTACCTTCTATCTTTTTGGCCGGGATCATTCCTGGAGGCCTCAAGGATTGAGACACATCTATGTGAGGATAGCAGCAGGTGCAGATCCGTATAAGGTCATGGAGTTTATTCACAATACGGTGATTGAGCTCATTCCGAACGTGGATCCTGACACCATCTATCTGCACCTCTTTGACGAGGAACTCGCCCGCAAGTACAAGGCCGAGAATAAACTCAGCAAGCAGGTGACAGCCTTCACGTTGGTAGCCATCATCCTTGCACTTATGGGTGTATTCGGATTGGTACTCTTCGAGACCCAGCATCGCCGGAAAGAGATTGCCGTGAGACGTGTGTTGGGAGCCGAGGTGAATGATGTGCTAAAGATGCTTTGCCGGAAATATGCATTGATTGTGGGCATCTGTTTCGTGATTGCCGCTCCGTTCAGTTATGTGATAACGGACAGGTATTTCAGCAGTTTTGCCTATCACACTACCATTAGCTGGTGGGTGTATATTTTGGCTTTGGCTGTAGTATTAGCTGTAACCCTTTCCATTGTCATTGTCCGCAGTTGGCGTGCAGCAACGAGTAATCCGGTGGAAGCTATCAAGACAGAGTAAGGTGAAAAACGACTTTTTGGTGCAAATAATGAATGGAATGTTGTTTTATTAAGGTAACTTTTTATATATTTGCACCAAAATGATGTCTAACAGGTATCATATAGATACCATAACAAGTGTATTCTATGGCACAGCAGGCAATGACAGTAAGATTAGATTCTCAAATGAAAGCTCAGTTTGATGCTCTTTGCGAACAGTTTGGTATGAGTGCTAATACAGCTATCAATCTATTTGTAAATAAGGTTGTGCGCAGTAAAAGTATTCCGTTCTCTATCAGTGTGACTGAAGATAAAGAAACTGTACGAATGAATGCGATAAAGGCAATGGAATCTATGCAGAAGAGTGCACAAGAAGCAGGTGTTTCTGAAATGACTCTTGATGAAATCAATGAAGAAATCCGTCTAGCAAGAGAGGAGCGTAAAAAACGACTTGGATTATGATATATGCTGTTGTAGATACCAATGTTCTTGTCTCGGCACTTTTGTCAGGCAATCCACTTTCTGCAACGAAAAAGGTCCTCCATCTACTTTCGTCAGGAGGCTTCATTCCTTTAATAAATGAAGAAGTGATAGCAGAATACAATGAGGTTCTACGTAGGAAAAAATTTCCGTTTAAACCAACTGATGTTGACAACCTTATTTCTTTTATCCGTCAAGTGGGTAGAGATACAGAAAGGACTCCTTTTCTAGAATCCATGCCCGATGAGTCTGACCGTGTTTTCTATGAAATCACGCTTTCTGTAGATGACTCTTTCTTGGTGACAGGAAATCTAAAGCATTATCCTAAGAAGCCGCAGGTAGTAACCCCTGCGGAGTTTTTGGAAATAATTAGCGAGCAATAAATTTACAATGAAGCATGGAAAAATACTTGTAGTAGATGATAACCAGGGCATCAGAAAGGCCCTGAAACTGTTGCTGGCACCTCATTTCAGTGAGGTGGAGATCATTGCATCGCCCAGCACATTGGTGAGCACCATGGAGAGCTTCAAGCCGAACGTGGTGCTGCTGGACATGAACTTCTACACCGATATCAATACGGGAAACGAGGGGCTGTTCTGGACCTCGGAACTGAAAAAGATGTACCCCGATGTACAGGTAGTGCTGTTCACTGCCTATGCAGACATTGCCCTGGCAGTAGAAGGCATGAAGCGCGGAGCTTTTGATTTCATTGTGAAGCCTTGGGATAACGAGAAGCTGATATCTACGCTGAAATCTGCCTACGAGGCTACACCTAAGGGAACTAAGACGGCTGTTAAGAAAACCCAGGAAAACGAGATGTTCTGGGGCAGTAGTACCGCCATGGGAGAAATCCGTCATGCCATGGAGCGCATAGCCCCTACCGATGCCACCGTACTGATTACCGGCGAGAACGGTACCGGTAAGGATGTATTGGCTCGTGAGATTCATGCAGCCAGCAGCCGCAAGCATCAGCCCATGATTTGTGTAGATGCAGGAGCCATTACGGAGACTCTTTTTGAAAGTGAGCTCTTTGGCCATGTGAAGGGTGCCTTCACCGATGCCCATGCAGACCATGTAGGCAAGTTTGA
The DNA here is from genome assembly GCA_030523705.1 of Bacteroidales bacterium. GTDB lineage: Bacteria > Bacteroidota > Bacteroidia > Bacteroidales > Bacteroidaceae > Minthousia. Next base: position 6,556 of record JAUNHZ010000114.1, on the reverse strand, counting down.
GCAAGCCAACGGAGGCACACTCTTCCTGGATGAGATAGGAAACATACCCCTGCACCTGCAAGCCAAACTGCTGCGTGTACTCCAGAACAGAACGGTGACCCGTGTAGGCTCTGAGAAGCAGATAGCCATAGACATCCGCCTTATCTGCGCCACCAATATGAACCTGGAGAAGATGGTGCAGGAGGGTCGTTTCCGCGAGGACTTGTATTACCGCATCAACACCGTGCAGATGCACCTGCCTGCACTGCGGGACAGAGCTGGTGACATCCTGCCACTGGCAGAGATCTTCCTGAAGAAATTTGCAGAGAAATACCGCCGTCAGACCGATGCCATAGCTGCCGATGCAGCTCAATCCTTAGTGTCGCATGCCTGGAGTGGAAACATACGTGAACTGCAGAACGTGATAGAGAAAGCCGTAATCCTGTCCGAAGGAAAGCTGCTGAAGCAGAAAGACTTGTCTTTAAACGCCTCTGCCAGAAGCCTTTCATCTGCCAGCCAGACCTTGGAAGAGGCAGAGGAGAAAACCATACGGGATACCATGACCCGGTGCAACGGAAACCTGAGCATGGTGGCAAAGGAACTGGGTATCAGTCGCCCTACCCTCTACAGTAAACTCAAGAAATACGATATCTGATGAGTCTCTGGTTTATCATAACTCTCTTAGTGCTTGTGGTGGTTACAATAGTCATCACCACGCTCCATGTGCGGGAACAGGACCGCAAGAAGCTGGAGTATATGCTCGATGCCTTTGAAGACGACGAGTTCAATTTCCGCTTTCAGGAGAACTCCAAGTTCAACAAGACCTTGAACCGCATCAAATGGATTGTAGAACGCCGTCGCCAGCAATACGAGCAGGAATCCTGGACCAAGCTCATCCGCGTGCTCACGCATGAAATCATGAATACGGTAAGCCCTATCGCATCGCTAAGCGAAGCCCTGAGCCAGTCAGTCAGTCATCCGGAAAGGGAAATGGACCTGAAAGCCGGATTAGAGACCATATCTTCCTCATCGAAAGACCTGATCCGTTTTGTAGAGTCTTACCGTGAGCTGGCAGGTGTGGCTAAACCTGTACTGAAAGCCCTCATGCTGAATCCGCTGGTAAATAAAGTGATTGAGTTGACCCGTGAGCAGTGTACCCATGCCGGAGCACAGTGCACGTACCACCCTCAAGTAGATGATATCCTGATCTATGCCGATGAGGCCCAGATCAGTCGTATACTCATCAACCTGATTAAAAATGCAGTGCAGGCCGAAGCCAAGCAGATAGAGATTACGGCAGAGATAAATGAAGACGAGCAGACACTGATTCATATCTCCAATAATGGCTCCCCTATCTCTCCAGAGAGCCAGGAACAGATTTTCATTCCGTTCTTCACCACAAAAGCCGAAGGTTCCGGTATAGGCCTGAGCCTGTCCCGTCAGATCATGCGTGCCCATAACGGCACACTGGACCTGACACGGAGTGATGAGCAATGCACAGTTTTCACCCTGACATTCAAATAACACCCCTATACAGATAACCACTTGGAAGAGTGTGATCATTGGCTACCTGCAAGACAAAAAAAGGGCAGCTTCAAACTGAGCTGCCCTTTCTGTTTCCTATATTTGTTTACAGAACTTTTACGTTCAGTTCCATTTCTTTCTGGCTAAGTGCCTTACCTTCTACCAATTCTGTCTTTACTGAAACCTCTCCATTTTCCTGGATGGCCGTAAAGCGATACAAGGCATATTCACCTTTCTTGTAGCCAAAACCGTCGCCTGCATCTACGTACAGCATACCCGATGCCTGGCCGTTCTCATCCAGGTTCACGAGTAATGTCAGTGTATCTGTGGTGTATTCCTCAGTGTTCTGGATGACCTTGCCCATAGGAACTATGGCACCATCGCGCAAGTAGACAAGTGCCTGACGGCCATCGTCCTCTACGTCAAATGTGACAAGTTTCCAGTCTCCCTTAGGTCTGGCTGAGGTTTTCTCTGCAAAACGAGGGACAATCATCAGGTCGTCACCCAGCAGGAAGACATGCTGCTCTGAACGCAGGGAGAGGTCCTTGAAATCTGCCCAGAAAGCTGGCCTCATCACTGGAAGGCCGCTGACAGATGCCTCGCGGAACAGGGTATAGATATAAGGCAGGAACATATAGCGGCGGTTGATGGCCTCTCGGCATATAGCCTCTACTTCCGGACCGAAGGCCCATGGCTCCTGATCGATGGTACCCTCACAAGAGTGGTTACGCACGAATGGGAAATAGACTCCCTGTGAAGTCCAGTCTGCCAGCAGGTCTGGGGTAGTGTTCTCCAGGAAACCGCCGATATCAGGTCCATTGAAGGCCTGGCCACTGAGTCCCATGTTCAGGGTCATGGCAATGGAACCCTTCATGTGCTCTACGGTAGAGCTGTTGTCGCCTGTCCAGGTGGCTGCATAGCGCTGCTGGCCTAACATACCGGCACGCGACAATACAAACGGACGCTTGTCTGGATTGGCCTGCAACATACCCTGACGGGTAGCGCGAACCATATCATAGCCATACATATTGTGATAGCGTACATGATTACCGGCTGTACGGCCATCGCCTCCCCTGTGTATATTATCGTCTGGCATGGTCATCTCATCACCGCCGCCAAAGACTGCAGGCTCATTCACGTCGTTCCACACGCCATCTACTCCCTGAGCCATAAAGTCCTTATACAGACCTGCCCACCAGTTGCGTACCTCTGGCATGGAGAAGTCCGGCCAGTGTGTATCGCCTGGCCACATGTTCCCTGAGAAAGGCTTGCCGTTTGCATCATGCACGAAATAGTCGTTCTCCAGTCCCTGTACGTCTACAAAATAGGTAGAGTCCACCTTTGCTCCCGGGTCAATCATATAGACCGACTTGAAATTCTTCTGATGCAGATAGTCGTTCAGGCCTGCTGGATCTGGGAATCGCTCTGGGTCAAAGGTAAAGATACGGTAGCCGTCCATGTAGTGGATATCCATCCAGATGACATCGCAAGGGATGTTCCTGTTGCGGAACTCATCGGCCACCTCTTTCACGCGGGTGTCCGGATAGTAAGAGAAACGGCACTGCTGGTAGCCCAATGCCCAGAGTGGAGGAAGCTCCATGGTACCGGATAAGGATGCCAAAGCTTTCAGCACTTCTGCAGGGTTCTCTTTCTGAATCACCACCACGCGGCATGCAGGGCCATCGCTGTAATAGGTTACCAGGCTATCGCACTGGAGCTCGGAGCGCCAGGTATTATCGAAAATGATGCCAAAGGCAGAGCCGTCTTTTCTCAAGCCTAAGATCCAAGGATGGGTCTGGTAGAGCATCTTACCCTCATGGGCACCATAGGCACCGTTATCTCTGTTCCAGAAAATGTTCTTGTCGCCATTTCTTCTCAATGGTCCCCAGACTTCGCCGGTACCATACAAATCAGCATCGCCTACATGGATTCTCACCACAGATTTCCCATCCTCCGTGCAGAACTCAGGCACAATGTCCCAGCCGCCAGGGATATTTCCCATTGGGTTCAAGTTCTCCAGGAAGATTGGTGAAGGCAAATGTGCCGATGCATCGAATCCCTCTGGTACAAACACAGCCACACCATCTGCAGTGAGGTATGCATTCGGGTTCACCTCAGGATTACACGCTGAAAGGCCAAATAAAGCCAGTACAGCAGATAAAAAAGGAATTTTTCTCATAAATGTATTTTTAGGTTTTATGTCATTTGCTCAGTTGATGTGTTTGTCGGCCCAAATTTACTACTTTTTCAGGAATTGAATCCATATATGGCGACAAAAAAAAAAAGGACCCACACTGAATGTGAGTCCTTATGACTTAAAATACTATCTAAATAAAGTCTAATAAGATGCAGAGGCTTCCAAGCCCTCGGCTCTCAGCAAGTCCACTATGCGGTCCAGTTCCTCATGGGTGGCCTTCTGGAGCTGCTGGTCGGGCGTCTCTCTGTCTATGGTGTAAATCATCACCTTCTCCGGTTGGATTTCCTTCACAGCCTGCAGCCATGGGAGCACGAAGTCATCGGTGGTGTTATCCATGTTCCTGCCTTCTGGCGACAAACCCTTCAGGAACATGGTCTGGATAATCACGTGTCCTTTAAACTTCTTCAGGTTCTCTATGACCTGCTGAACGGAATAAGGTCCGGTAGGACGGTCCAGCTCCAGGATATAAGACTCATTCACTGTGTCCAGCTTCTGGATATTGTTATCCACTTTCAGCAGCGCCTGACGCACCTTTTCCTTTCCTGTCTGGGTGGCATTGCTCAGCACGCTTACCTTGGCTTCTGGAAAGTACTTGTCACGCAGGGCTACCGTATCCGCTATGATTTCCGGGAAATGAGGATGAGAGGTTGGCTCTCCGTTTCCCGCAAAGGTCAGGACATTGGGGGTTGGCCCGTTTTCTTTCATGGACTGCAGCTGCTTTTCCAATGCCTCACGCACTTGCTCGCGGGTAGGCAGTGGAGTATGCGGACGGTGGTCTGCATTATAGCCACACTCGCAATAGATGCAGTCGAACGTGCAGGCCTTTCCGTCTGCTGGCAGCAGGTTGATGCCTAAGGATATGCCCAGTCTGCGACTGTGAATAGGTCCAAAGATTGGAGAAGGATAAATGATTGTGCTCATAATACTTATTTCGTTCTCGATTCCAACTGCAAAATTACACTTTTTCTTTGAACTTTTTCCTCATAATAGAAATGTTTAGGATACGAATTCACGAGAAATGACTATCTTTAGACCGAATTTTGAACAAAATAAACACAAATGACATGAAAAAGATGTTTGCCCTTTGTGCAGCTACCGTATTAATGGCAAGCTGCAGGAACGGGAGTGGTTCCATGCCGTGAGGTTGTGGACAGGCTTTTGGCAGAAGGCTACACCGGATGGTTCACCATTGAGGGATATGGTGCTAAAGATATGAAAAGTCAATTAGAAGTATCTGTAGTCAATATGACGAAGTAACCATGTCCATCCTTACGGACTGCGCAGTCCGTGGGGACGGACTAAGGTGTCCGCCATGGCGGACTTGGCAGTCCGTAATAGTGGACTTTCTCTATCATAATAGAAGACTCTGCAGGATCATTACTTACTCCAGAATAGAGTAAAGAATAAAAAATTAAGTTTTGCATTCAAACACCCCATCACCCCACATTTTGCTTGTAAACCACACTTTATCAGAGGCTTACACATGTGAGGTGTTTCGTAAACACCTCACACAACACCCCACATCAGACCTCACATCAGGGGTGAGAGTCATCGCGGAGACGCTTACTATCAAATGTGGGGTGTCGTGTGGTGTGTTGTGTGGGGTGTTGCGAGAACACCCCACACATATATGCGCTTAAATTTCAGCATATTAAAGCCGACATGTGGGGTGATGGGGTGTTTGTCGCACACAACTCCTATTATGGCAGCTTGAATTTCACCAAGGTTGCCTCAGGCAAATAGCCGATGCCATAGATTGTATTGGTTTTCTCATCCAAGGTGAATGTTCTCAACGGGACGTCAAGCTTATAGCTAGCCAGCTCCTTCAGGTCATAATTATAAACAATCAGTTCAGAGCCTTCTCCTATGTTTCTATGGGCATCAGTCTGTTCCTTGATGGATGAGCCTGAATACAAGGCATAAATTTTATCAGGAGCCGCATATAACTTGACATACCCCATTTTGTTTTCTTTGTCAAAAGCCACTCCATAAGCCTCACGGCCGGTCTCTTTCTGAAGGTCTGCGGAGTTATCCCTATACAAAGGATAAGACTGAACAAGAGAAGATTCACACTTCAAAGTCCCATGCTCTATCTTGAATACATAAAGCTGCTTTGCATAAAAGGTACCCATTACCAGTTTATCATCTCCATTATACACCAGAGTTCCTTGATAGGCAAAAGAACGGTCAAGATTAGGGATGTCTTTGTCGTTTTCATCACAAGGACAGTCATCGCTAGAAGCAACAACATTCTGTCGGGCATCAAGTAGCTTAACCCAGCCGTCTCTATACAAACCACAGGTAGCATACTGTCCTGATCCTAGTGGAATGATAGCACTGTGTGTATCCTGGAAATCTCCCGTTTCTGTGATTTTCACCTTCTTTACATCGGTATCTGGAAAAATCTCAAAGGCCTTGTATTTCCCAATATCGAAGATAAAGAAACGTCCGTTGGCTATACATAAAGACTGAGGGTGTGAGAATTCCAATGGACCAGGTCCTTTTTTCCCAACACTTCCTGCATATTGTTCTTTGTCAATATCAACCAGATGAAACATCTGTTCCGATGCCCCATCTGTCAAGATAAGGCAATTCCCAGAAATAGCCATTTGATACGGCCGTCCCAGAAGTTCCTCAGGCTGTAGCGCTATTGTCTCATGCAGGAGATGCTGAACCTCTCTTTCTGTCTTTGCACAAGAAGACAGAAAGAGGGGCATAGTAATAATCAGGAGGGCAATATTACATATTAGCCTCATAGCCAGGAATTTCCAATGGGGGGGATTCTCGTCATAGAATGTATGGCAAACCTTCTTTTCTGCATAAATGCACAATGGACCGAGTTCAATACCGTCCAAC
>JAUNHZ010000004.1 GCA_030523705.1 Bacteroidales bacterium | reverse complement strand
CGTACCTTTGCACTGTGTTTTTCATAGTATTAGATTTAAGGTTAACAAAGGTTGGGTCTCAGCGGAGACCCTTTTTTTTGTCCTTACCCTGACTATGACTGAATTTTAACCCATTATGGATATGAAGAAAATAGCATTTGTCGTTCTGTTTGTGACAGGCCTGCTGGTGCCTGCCTCCCTCTTTGCACAGTACAATGGCTACAAGGACTGGGCCGCGTATGAGCGTGGCTTGGGTGGAAAGACCCTGCTTACCGACGAGTGCGCACTATTGGCAGAGAAGGTGCTGGACCTGCAGCTCAAGTCGGGTGCCTGGCCCAAGCACGTTTTCTATCCCCAGCTCACCGATGAGGAGCAGTCCAAGCTCAAGAAGAGCCTCACCGAATCCTCTGGCACGTTAGAGAATAAATCCACCCTGATAGAGATCCATTTCCTGTCCAACATGTTTCAGGCCACTGCGCAGCGCAAGTACCGCAGGGCAGCGGAGCACGGCTTGGACTACCTTTTCCAGTCCCAGCGCCAGGTTGGCGCATGGTCCGGTGGCTGTGGCACCATGGTGAACGTGCTGCAGTTCCTGGCAGAGATTATTGCCAAGAAGGAGCCCTACAGCTACCTTTCCGATGAGGTGCGTGGAAAGGCTCAGCAGGCTTTCAATCAGGGCATTGTCTTTCTCCTGCAGTCGCAGATCCGCGTAAACGGTGAGCCCACAGGCTGGAGTGCATCCTACCAGGACGACAGTCTGGACCCTATGCCCGATGCCACCACCGGCCTCCTGTCCATCAACAGTGTAGAGACCGCCGCCGTCACCCTGCTGCTCATGAACATCCAGGAGCCCGACGAGTACGTAACCGCCGCCATAGAAGGAGCTGTGTCATGGTTCCGTAAAGTAGTGATAGAAAAGCAGAAACGTGAGAATTTCATCAATAAGTCCGGCAAGCGTGATTTCCGCATGAAAGAAGATGTCCACGCCCCAGACATGTGGTGCCGTGACTACACCTTAGACACCCACACCCCCATGTATTCCGAGGCTGATGGCACGCTAAAGTCAAGTGTAGAAGAGCTGTCCTATGACCGCCGTGTGAACATCAGCTGGTTCACAAATGACCCCCAGAAAGTCCTCCGCCGGTATGAGAAATGGAAGGGGCAATTGTCATCCTGAACGCCCTTCCCCCCCCCCTTGTCATTCCTGAACGCCCCACACATAATTGTCATTCTGAGCGCCAGCGAAGAATCTCGTCCAATATTACTTAGGTAACTTTAGAGGATTGGACGAGATCCTTCACTTCGTTCAGGATGACAAAGGGAGGGAATGACAAAGGGAGGGAGAGAGAATGACAATAACATTAAAAAACCCCCACCACCAAAATCACCCCATCTTTCACTTGAAATTTCACCTCCTTATGGGCAAACTCAAACCCATACACCCGCTCTGGGTCCTTCTGGTAATGCGGCCTTGGATCAGCAGCTAACACCTGCAGTAATGCCTCCCGCTTGTCTGCCGGTAATTCTTTAAGCATCTCCTCATCCACCTGCACTTTTAGGGGTTGGATTTCCTTTTCCAGCACATCGGTGAAACCACCTGTGGCCTCCGGGTGCGCGTCGGTATAGGCTAAATACGGTTTAATATCATAGATAGGCGTGCCATTCATCAGGTCTGCACCCGCCACATGCAGCACGGGGCCCACGGGGGTATCTAATTCAATCTTGGTGAGCCGCACCGAAGAAAGACCAATGGCATTAGGGCGGAACGGAGAGCGAGTGGCAAAGACACCCATGCGCGTGTTACCACCCAACCGGGGCGGACGCACCGTAGGGCTCCAGTCCTGACGCTCAGCCTCCGAGAAATGCCAGATGAGCCAGATGTGAGAGAACCCCTCCAAGCCCCGGAAAGCCTCCGGATTCCGGTACGCCGGCTCAAACACAATCCTTGCCTCCAACTCCTGAATCACCCCACTCTGGCGCGGCACGCCAAACTTAGAGTTGAAATCCGTCTCTATGTGCGCAATGACCTTCATGCCTCTTTCTTGCGGATAATGGTCAGACCATCACGCAGCGGCAGGATGACCTTCTCCACCCGGGTATCCTGCGCCACAAAATCATTGAACGCCATGATGCTGCGCGTCTGCGCATCCTTTGGGGTAGGAGTCTCCACCACATGGCCATCCCATAACGTATTGTCGGCCAGTATGTAGCCACCCGGTCTCAGGTGCTCCAACACCAGCTCATAGTAATCCTTATACAAGCGCTTGTCCCCATCTATGAACGCCATGTCAAACACCACGTTCAGGGTAGGAATGATATCCAGCGCGTTCCCTATCAGGAAATGAATCTGGTCCCGGTAAGGCGAGTTCTCAAACCACGGCCGTGTGAAATCCTCCTGCTCGTCGTTAATCTCTATGGTATAGAGCTGACCGTCAGGCCGTAACCCCTCGGCTAAGCACAAGCCCGAGTAGCCACTGTAGGTTCCAATCTCCAAGATGTTCAATGGGTTAACCATCTGCACAAACATCTTCAGCAGACGGCCCTGCAGGTGACCGCTGGCCATACGTGGGTACAGCAGCTTCAGGTTCGTCTGTCGGTACAAGTCGTTCAGGTACTTGCTCTCCGGGTCAATATGCTCCCGGATATACTGTTCTATACGGTTACTGTCCGTCATGTCATTTAGCATGAAGCAGCGCCTCCAGCGCCAGTCGGTAAGAATCCAGTCCGAAGCCACAGATCACCCCCACGCAAGCACAGGAAATCATACTCTTATGGCGGAACTCCTCACGCTTATGCACGTTAGAGATATGCACCTCAATCACCGGCGTAGTAATGGCACGGATAGCATCCTGCAAGGCAATGGACGTATGCGTATAGGCCCCCGCGTTCAGGATCACGCCATCGTAAGAAAAGCCCACCTCATGCAGCTTGTCAATCATGAACCCCTCCACGTTACTCTGGAAATACTCCAGTGTCACGTCAGGGTACTGTGCTTGCAGCTCCTGGAAGTAGTCGTCAAACCCCCTTGAGCCATACACGGTAGGTTCCCTTTTACCCAGCAAATTAATGTTTGGGCCATTCAGAATAAGAATCTTCATAGGTCTTATTGAAATAAAAATGATTATCTTTGCATGCAAAGTTAGCAAAAAAAGGCGATGAACGAAAAAATAAGCCATATTCTTGAGCGATACCGTGCATATTTGGCCTTAGAGAAGGGCTATTCCGGAAACACCCTGGATGCCTACTTAGCCGATGTGGACAAGCTCCTGTCCTTCTTCCTGCTGGAAGGGATAGACCCGCTGGCGGCCACCTTAGAGCAGCTGGAGCAGTTCTCCGCAGGTCTGTTAGACATTGGTATCCATGAGCGCTCCCAGGCCCGCATTCTCTCCGGCGTGCGCTCGTTCTACCGCTTTTTAGAACTCGAAGGACAGGTGGAGCAGTCGCCCGCCCTCCTGTTAGAGTCCCCCCAGATAGGCCTTCACCTGCCCGATGTCATGACCATCGAAGAGATAGACCAGCTCATCAGCCAGATAGACCGCACCAAGCCCGAGGGGCAGCGTAACCGCGCCATCTTGGAGACCCTGTACAGCTGCGGTCTCCGCGTGAGCGAGCTCTGTAACCTCAGGCTATCCTGCCTGTACCTCACCGAAGGGTTCATCAAGGTAGAAGGCAAAGGCAACAAGCAGCGCCTGGTACCCATCTCCCCCAAGGCCATCCAGGAGATAGAGCTCTATTTAGGCCAGCGCAGCCAGATAGCCATCAAGCCCGGCCACCAGGACTTCGTCTTCCTGAGTTTCCGCCGCGGCACCCACATCGGACGCATCATGATCTTCCACCTCATCAAGGAGCTCTGCCAGCAAGCCGGGCTCCGGGACACCATCAGTCCCCACACCTTCCGTCACTCCTTCGCCACCCACCTGTTAGAGGGCGGTGCCAACCTCCGTGCCATCCAGACCATGTTAGGCCATGAGAGCATCTCCACCACCGAAATCTACACCCACCTGGACCGTTCACGCTTGCGCGAGGAAATCCTGATGCACCATCCACGCAACATAAAATACTACGAAGAGCATAAAAATGACATTAAAAAACCTAAAAAAATGCCGTAAATGCCTTATTTAAGCGCACTTTTATTATCTTTGCACCATAGAGAACATACAAATAACACTTAATTCACATTAAATTACATGAAAAGAGAACTTTTATTTTCCATGTCTTTGGCGTTAGTGGCTGCGCTCAGCTCATGTAGCAGCAAGCTCGGTGCACTTTCTGCCGACAATTTCACAGTTACTCCAAACCCACTGGAGGCACACGCTGGTGTTGTTCCTGCAACCATCAACGGTAACTTCCCAGAGAAGTATATGAAGAAGAAGGCTGTAGTTACCGTAACTCCAGTCCTCAAATTCAACGGCCAGACCTTGGCAGGCCAGCCTACCACTTTCCAGGGAGAGAAGGTACAGGGCAACGGTCAGTCTATCTCTTACAAGGTAGGTGGTCACTATACCATGCGTACCGCATACGCTTATCAGCCAGCTATGGCTAACTCAGACCTGTATCTGCAGTTCGACGCTAAGGTAGGTAAGAAGACCGTAAGCGTACCAGAGGTAAAGATTGCCAACGGTGTGATTGCAACCTCAGAGTTAGTAAAGCGCACCCTGTCATCAGCTAACCCAAGCTTCGGTAAGGATGCCTTCCAGCGTTCTATCCAGCAGAAGCAGACCGCTACCATCCAGTTCCTTTTGGGCCAGGCAAACCTGCGTGCAAGCGAGCTGAAGAGCGACAACATCAAGGAGTTCTTGGCTAAGTTAGAGGAAATCAAGAACAACCCAGAGGGTAACATCCTGAACAACGTAGAAGTATCTGCATACGCATCACCAGATGGTAAGTACTCATTCAATGAGAAGTTGGCTGGCAAGCGTGAGTCAGTATCTACCGACTACTTGAAGAAGCAGCTCAAGAAGACCGAGTTAGACACCAACATCGATACCAAGTACACTGCCGAGGACTGGGAAGGCTTCCAGGAGTTGGTAGCACAGTCAAGCATCCAGGACAAGGACTTGATCCTTCGCGTCTTGAACATGTACACCGAGCCAGAAGAGCGTGAGCGTGAGATCCGTAACATCGCTACCGTATACAAAGATTTGGCAGACGGTATCCTCCCACAGTTGCGTCGTGCACGTCTGACTGCAAACTATGAGATCATCGGCCGCAGCGACGACGAGATCGTAGCACAGCTCAAGGCAGATCCTAAGCAGCTCAGCGTAGAGGAGTTGATTTACGGTGCAACCATCGTGAACAACCCTAAGGAGAAGGAAGCATTCTATCAGGCAGCAGCTAAGCAGTATCCAAAGGATGCACGCGCATTCAACAACTTAGGTGCATTAGCATACCAGAGCGGTAACACCGATGCAGCAGCAAGCTACTTTGCACAGGCACAGAAGGCAGCTAACTCATCAGAGGCAAACGCAAACTTAGGTCTGTTGGCACTGTTGAAGGGCAACAAGGACGAGGCAGCACAGTACCTGGCTAAGGCATCAGGCGCAGAAGGCCTGAACGAGGCTATGGGTGCACTGAACATTGCACAGGGTCAGTACGCAGCAGCAGCAAACGCGCTGAAGGGTACCAAGACTAACACCGAGGCATTGGCACAGATCCTGAACAAGGACTACACCAGCGCAGCAGCAACCCTGACTTCTGTAAAGAACCAGGACGCTATGACCGACTACCTGAAGGCTATCTTGAGCGCACGCACAAACGATGCATCAGGCGTATCAACTTACCTGAAGAAGGCTGTAGCTGCTGACGCAGCATTGAAGCAGTTGGCTAAGACCGACTTAGAGTTCGCTAAGTTTGCCGATGCTGTTAAATCACTGTAATCAAGTGAAAAAAATACGTTTTCTTATCTTACCCCTGCTGATTGGACTGGTGTTTACCTCCTGCTCCAATCAGCAGGATATTTTTACCCTGAAAGGCCAGTTCAAGAACCTGAACGAGGCCGAGCTCTATTTCTGGACCCCCCAGGGCGGTCGCGGAAAGATAGACACCATCTACGTACACCAGGGCAAGTTCACCTATCAGAGCCCCCAGTCCCAAGCCGGCTGGTACACCATGCTCTTCCAGAACATGAGTGAGCAAGTCATCTTTGCCGAGCCCGGCCAGTCCGTAGAGATCAGTGCCGACGCCACCCACCTGCGCAACATGAAGATCAAGGGCGGCAAGGCCAATGCCCTGATGACAGAGTTCCGTGACCAGATAGGCCAGGAAACCCAGGAGAGCGCCATTACCCAGCAAGCCCAGGCCTTTATCCAGCAGCACCCAGAGAGTATAGTCAGCGTGTACCTGTTCCAGAAATACTTTGTACAGCGCCCAGACACCCCTGTAGAGACCCTGAGTACCCTGATGGCCCTGTTAGCCCCACACCACACCAGCGACAGTCAGCTGCAGCAGTTCCAAGCCCAGCTCACCGCCACCCAGCAAGCCGGAGTAGGCCATAAAGCCCCGGATTTCCAGGTGCGCGATGCCCAAGGCCGCAACCTGACCCTGTCCTCCTTCCAGGACAGCACCCTTGTCCTCTGTTTCTGGGCCAACTGGATGTCAGACAGTAAGGACGACCTGCGCAAGCTCAAGGAGCACGCCCGTGAGTTCAAGTCCGATGTCACCGTGCTCACCGTCTCCCTGGACCTGCAGCGTTTCTCATGGCGCGCCTTCCTGCGCATAGACACCATACCCGGCAAGCACGTCTGCGACCTGCAAGGCTACAAGAGTCCCATTGTCAGCGCCTACGGCGTACAGGACCTCCCCACCTACATCCTCATAGACAAGCAGCAGCAGATTACAGCCCGTGAGCACACGGTAGAAAAGCTGTTAGACCAGATCAAGAAATGACCATAGAGACGCACCCCCTGAGCCCCTTCTTACCCCCCGCAGCCACCGTGCTCTTCTTAGGCAGTTTTCCCCCGCCCCAGAGCCGTTGGAGCATGCACTTTTTCTACCCCAACTGGATCAATGATTTCTGGCGCATCCAGGGTCTGCTCCATTACCAGGACAAGCACTGGTTTGAGGTGCCCGGCACCAAGACCTTTGACCAGGCCCGTATAGAAGCCTTCTGCACGCAGCGCGGCTACGCCTTTTATGACACCGCCCAGACCGTCCGCCGCCTGAAGGACAACGCCAGTGACAATTACTTAGAGATCCTTACCCCCGTAGATTTGTCCCACCTGCTCACGCAGCTCCCCCGCTGCCAGCAGATAGTCACCACCGGCGGCAAGGCCAGTCAGGAGCTCCAGCACATCTTGGAGCAGCACACCGGCACCCCGCTGCCCCTTATAGAAATAGGAACCTGCCTAAAGCTCACCGCCTACGGCAGGGAGATAGAGTGGTGGAGAATGCCTTCTACGTCCAGAGCTTATCCTTTAAAGCTGGAGAAAAAGGCGGAATTTTATAAAAAGGTGGGGGTGGTGGAAAGAATATGAGAAAAATGCGTGGTGAATGTTTATTTTTTCTTATATTTGCCACCAGAATATATGATTAACGAAGATTTGCTCCATTTTATATGGAAGCACCGTTTTCTTCCTTTACGGGAGTTAAAGACGGATTCTGGTCAACCACTGGAAATCATAGATCCTGGAATTTTTAATTCAGATGCAGGACCTGATTTCTTAAATGCCAAAGTTAAGATAGACAATACGATTTGGGTTGGTAACATTGAACTTCACATTAGATCCGAGGATTGGTATGTGCATGGTCATGATAGGAATCCTGTGTATGATACTGTCGTCTTACACGTTTCTCTAGGAGGGGCGAGTCAAATTATTAATTCTAAAGGAGAGGTTATTCCTCAGTTCTTTATTGACATCCCTGAATATTTACAAGAGAGGTACATGAACTTGAAAGTAAGTAATGAACTTGCACCATGCCGAAGTGTGATACCTTTAATTAAACCATTGGTTTTTCGCTCTTGGATGGAGAGATTGCTTATTGAACGATTTGAAGAGCGGTCTCAACGAATTCAGCGATATTTTATCTCGTCCCAATATAGTTGGAATGCAGTTTTCTTTATTACGTTATCCCGGGCATTTGGCTTTGGGAAAAATAGTGATACTTTTGAAGCATGGGCATTAAATTTGCCATATAGTCATTTGCTAAAGCATGTTGAGAATCAAATAGAACTAGAATCTATTTTTTTAGGAACGGCAGGGTTATTAAAAACGGGAGGAATACTAGAGCGTTTCATGAATAAAACGCCAGAAGGCATGCATTATTTCCAATCTTTGCAGCAAGCATACTCCTTTTTGATGCATAAGTATGAGATGAAGGAAATGGATTCGACACAGTGGAAATATTTACGAACCCGTCCTTATAATTTCCCTCATGTGCGTATCATCCAATTAGCTTCAATTTATCGTGAATTTTGCTATAAAGTAACAGATATCCTAGAAGGGCAGTTTGATTTTGAATCTTGTTTACGTGAACTGAAATTCTTGAATACATGGGAGTCCCGTTGTGCTGTCCCAGGATCTGGCATATTTCAGCTGACAGATCGAAGTATACAGTTGCTTATTATGAATTGTATTATACCTCTTATATATGCAATGGGTAAGTATAAAGGAGAAATGGATCACATGCAAATGGCAGCTGATAGAATTTGTGAATTAAAGCCCGAATCCAACCATATTGTTAAACTCTGGGAGACCTGTGGTGTGGCAATAAATCATGCTGGAGATTCACAAGCAGTGATACAGTTGCAGCGGGAATACTGTGATAAGAAGAAATGTTTACAATGTTGTTTTGGCATGGAATATTTACGTAAGAAATGAATGAAATGGAATTATTGTATGCGATGGCATTGACTCGCATACCCACAATAGGGACTCATTGGGCACTTGTTTTATATAAGGCTGCAGGAAGTGCAGTGGCTTTGTATGAGGCCCATCGTGAAATAAAAAGTATATTGCCAGAAGCATCTCCTAAGATGCAAGAAATACTTTTGGATTATCCGAAGTATGTAGAGATGGTTAAACCAGAGTTGGATTTTATGGAGCGCTTTAGGATTAAGGGGCTTGTCTATGGCAATAATGCTTATCCTTGTAGACTGATGGAGTGTGTGGACGCTCCTTTAGTATTATTTCAACAAGGAGATGCAGACTTGAATGCACGACACATCATAAGCATGATTGGTACGCGAAGATGTACTGAGTATGGTCGCGATATGTGTCGTTCTTTCTTGAGGGATTTGTCAAAAGTAGACCCCTCGATTTTGGTGGTAAGTGGTTTGGCTTATGGTATTGATGCAAATGCACACGAGCAAGCTTTAGCTAATGGATTACCTACAGTAGGGGTATTAGCTCATGGATTAGATAGAATCTATCCACAGGCAAATAGGAGGCTAGCAGAACAGATGTTAGCTCATAAAGGAGGCTTACTTACTGAGTATTTTACTAAGACTGAACCCGATGCTTTTAATTTTGTGCAGCGGAATAGAATAGTGGCTGGCATGTCCGATTGTTGCATTGTGGTGGAGAGTGACGAAAAAGGGGGCTCTCTTATAACAGCAGATTTGGCCATGGGTTATAATCGGGATGTATTTGCTTTTCCTGGACGTTGTACAGATCGCTTTTCTAAAGGGTGCAATAAGCTAATAGAGCGAAACAGTGCAGCTTTATTAACCGATGTACATAGTTTCATGGAGCAGATGAGATGGGGTACAAAGGTTCCAACTGTCATAGAAAAGGAGTTATTTATAGAGCTTTCACCCGATGAGGAGCGTGTTGTTGCAGCACTTAAACAAGCAGATGAATTGCAGATTAATGTGCTAGCTGTTCAATGCAACCTTCCTATTGCTAAATTATCAGCTTTATTGCTTGGCCTAGAAATGAAAGGTATGGTGAAAGCGCTCGTCGGCGGTACCTACCGCCTGCTAAGCTGAAACTTTTAGATCAATGGTAGATGAGTAGGGACAGCTTGTCCGGGTTGAAAATGTCCTGGGCGGTCTCTTGGAGCAGGGCGGGGGTGAGCGCATCTATACGGTCATAGATCTCCTGGGCGGTCTCTGTTATGCCGTAGTGCAGGTAGGCCTTGGCTATGTCTAAGATGGTGTTCTCAAAATTGTCGCCACTTACGCCTATCTGGCCCTTGAGCTGCTTCTGGGCGGCACGGAGCTGGGCGGTGCTCAGGGGGGTGTCTGCCAGGCGCTGGAGCTCCTGGCGGCACAGGTGCAGGCACTGGTCTATATCCTCGGGGTCACAGCCAAAATAGATGCTGAAGGAGCCGGTGTCTGTGTAACTGCTCAGGTTGCTCTCTACGGTATAGACTAATCCGCGGCGCTCACGCAGGCTGACGTTCAAGCGGCTGTTCATGCCGGGACCGCCTAACAGGTTGTTGAGCAGGTACAGGGGGGTGCGGTGGGCATCGCCGGCGGGGTAACTGCGGTTGCCTAACATGACATGGGCTTGATGGGTGTCGCGCTTCTGACGCTCCTGCTGGGGGGTGTAGGGCTGCAAGGGGGTGCGCTCCGGACGCTGCCAGCCGGGGGTGTAGGGCAGGTCTTGCGTCAGGTGGTGCAGGGTGTCTAAGATGTACTGGAAATCAAGGTCGCCACGGACGAAGAAGACCATGTTCTGGGGCTGGTAGTAGCGCTGGTAGAAGCGCTGGACATCGGCACTCTGGTAGCTGCGCAGCAGGGCTGGCTTGCCTAAGATGTTGCGGCCTAATGGGTGACCGTGGTAGATCAGGTCTTCAAAATCATCGAAGATGAGCTCGCTGGGACTGTCCTCGTAGCTCTCTATCTCATCGATGATGACTTCTACTTCCTTATCCATCTCCTTCTGGGGGAAGGTGCTGCGGAACACAATGTCTGTGAGCAGCTCGGCAGCTCGCTGGAAGTGCTCGTTCAGGAAGGCGGCGTAGATGACGGTCTCTTCCTTGTTGGTGAATGCATTCAGGTCGCCTCCCACTGCTTCCATGCGGTTCAGGATGTGCCAGGCCTTGCGGTGTGTGGTGCCCTTGAAGAGCAGGTGCTCTACATAATGCGCCATTCCGCTCTCTGTATCCAGCTCATCGCGGGTACCGCAATCTACGGCAAACCCGCAGTATGCCACTGGGGTGGAGCTGCCGGTATGGACTATGCGTAGTCCGCAGGGGAGGGTGAATGTTCTGTAATTCATATTTTTAGTTTAGCGGCTGCAAAATTACAAATTTTCTCCGTATCTTTGCCGAAAATTAGGAAAGATATGGAGAAAATAGGTGTTTTCTGCTCTGCCACACCGGGGCTGCCTGCTGCTTATATGGTGGCTGCCCAACAGTTTGGACAGTGGTTAGGTGAACAGGGTAAGACCCTGGTCTATGGCGGTAGCTCCCGTGGGTTGATGGGGGCTGTGGGTAAGGCGTGCCACCTGGCTGGGGGCAGGCTCTATGGCATGGTGCCGGCTATCCTGGAAGAGCGGGGATGGGTGGAACCGGAACTGGATGTGACCTTCCCTTGCGAGGGGCTCACGGACCGTAAGGACTTGATGATGTTAGAGAGCCAGGTCTTTGTGGCACTGCCGGGGGGTATTGGTACCCTGGACGAGGTGTTCACGGTGCTGGGGCATACCAGCATCGGCCTGTCGGAGAAAAAGGTGGTGCTGCTGAACCTGGATGGTTTCTTTGATACCTTGTTAGCTTTCCTGCGTGAACTGAATGAAAAGAATTTCATCCGCCAGCCACTATCGGCTTACCTGTGTGTGGCTAACTCGGTGGATGAGTTATGTAAACTGATTGAAAACGAATGACTTTTGAAGAATTAGGCTTGTCGGCTCCTTTGCTGAAAGCCATAACGGAATTAGGATATGTGAACCCTATGCCGGTGCAGGAGGCGGTGATTCCTGAGTTACTGCAGGGACAGACCGATGTGGTGGCACTGGCAGAGACGGGCTCTGGTAAGACGGCGGCGTATGGATTGCCGCTCTTGCAGCTCACCGATGTGGAACTGCCTTGCGTTCAGGCGCTCATCTTGAGCCCTACCCGTGAGCTGTGCCTGCAGATTACGGCAGATCTTACGGACTACTCTCAGGAGATGGAGGCTGCCCGCGTGCTGGCGGTGTATGGTGGCTCTTCCATAGAAACGCAGATCCGTGCGCTGAAACGGAATAACATACAGATTGTGGTGGCTACTCCGGGTAGACTGCTGGACTTGCTCAAGCGTGAGGCGGTGCATCTGGATAACGTAACGCGGGTGGTGCTGGATGAGGCGGACGAGATGTTGTCCATGGGCTTCTCCGAGGACTTGAATGAAATCTTGAGCCATATTCCGGGACAGGCGCGCAAGCTGATGTTCAGCGCTACCATGAGCCCGGAGATCAGTAGGATTTCCAAGAACTACCTGCGGGGGGCGAAGGAGATTGTGATTGGCAAGAAGAACGAGGGTGCGCAGAACGTGGAGCATCAGGCGTTTGTGGTGCATGCTAAGGATAAGTACCTGGCGCTGAAGCGTATAGTGGATTATTACCCTAGAATCTATGGCATTGTGTTCTGCCGTACGCGCTTGGAGACACAGGAGGTGGCGGACATGCTCATCAAGGATGGCTATAATGCGGATGCGCTGCACGGGGAGCTGTCTCAGCAGCAGCGTGACCTGACCATGCAGAAGTTCCGTCAGCATAACACGCAGCTGCTCATCGCTACCGATGTGGCGGCGCGTGGCATCGACGTGGATGACTTGTCGCATGTCATCAACTATGGGCTGCCCGATGACGTGGAGGTCTATACCCATCGCAGCGGTCGTACCGGTCGTGCGGGTAAGAAGGGCCTGAGCATCGCCATCGTGCACCTGCGTGAACAGCATCGCCTGAAAATCATAGAGGGCATCATCGGAAAGAAGTTTGAGCGTGCTAACCTGCCTACCGGCGAGCAGATCTGTGAGAAGCAGCTGTATAAGGTCATCGACGACTTTGAGCGCGTGGAGGTGAACGAGGAGCAGATCAGCCAGTTCATGGAGCGGGTGTGCAAGCGCATGGAATGGATGTCGAAAGAGGATATCTTGGCGCGCTTGGTGAGCCGTGAATGGGGCCGTTTTGCGGCTTATTACGCTAATGCGCCGGAGATAGAGGTGCCGGTAGCGGAGAAGAAGGAGCGCCGGGAGGGTGGCCGCAGGGAGAAGGGTTCCCGCAAGGCGGAGGCTGGCTTTACCCGTATGTTCATTGCGGCGGGTCGCATGGATGGACTGGTGCCTGCTAAGATCATTGACTTGATTAACCATCATATAAAGGGCCGCGTGGAGATAGGCCGTATAGACCTGATGCCTAAGTTCTCTTTCTTTGAGGTGAAGAGCGAGGATGCGGATACGGTGCTGAAGGCGCTGGTGAACGTGAAGCTGGGTGGCCGTCTGGTCTCTGCCGAGGTGGCGGATACTACCGGTGGCGGTGAGGCCAAGAAGGATGCGCCACGGAAGGATGCTCCGCGTAAGGAGCGCCGGGGGCGTAAGGAGGAATCCAGGAGCGAGCGCAGAGAGGAGTCCAGGAAGGAGTCCAAGCGTGGTAGTCGCGGTGCTGCCCGGAATGCGGAGCCTGAGCGCAGAAAGCCTAGCAGGGAGGAGCGTGGGTATACGGCTCCTCGGGGCAAGAAGGCCAGTAAAGAGGACTGGATGAAGTTCTTTACCCCTGAGTATAAGGCCATGAAACTGAAAGGCGAAGAGCCTGATTTCTCAGAAGAGGGCTGGGCTAGAAGGGGGAAGAAGAAATGATATAGCATTGTCAATTTAGCATTGTCATTCGTATTCTTACTTAGCATTGTCATCCTGAATGGAATGAAGGATCTCGTCCAATATAGTAGAGTAATATTGGACGAGATCCTTCGCTTTCGCTCAGAATGACAAGGGGGAGGAGAGAATGACAAGAGAGGGGAGAATGACAAGAGTGAACAATATCATTTATTAACCCCTGACGGTGACATGCCAAACTGTTTTTTGAAGGCCTTGGAGAAATTAGCTAAGGAGGAGGAGCCTACCATGTAGCTTACCTCTGAGACGGTGTATTTCTGGCTCTTGATGAGCTCCATGGCCTTATTCATGCGGTAGGTGGTGAGGAAGTGCTGTGGGGTTTCTCCGGTCAGCGACTTGATCTTGTTATACAGGAAGCTGTAGCTTACAAACAGCTCCTTGGCCAACTGCTGCACGTTGAGCTCGTTCTCATCCAGGTGCTCATCGATAATCTTATAGAGCTGCTCCATGAACTTACGGTCGCGCTCCAACAGGAGAGGCTGCTGGTCCTGGGTCTGCTGCTCATCCAGCTCTGCCAGGGTGGCGCTGGTGGTGTTCTTGATGAGGTGCTGCACACGGGCACGGTTCTCTATCAGGCTCTTGGTCATGGCCAGCAGGTACTCTGGGTTGAATGGCTTGCTCACATAGGCATCGGCACCGCAGTCCAGACCTTTCACCTGGTTGGCTACCTCGGCCTTGGCGGTCAGGATCATGACGGGCACATGGCTGTATTCCTCCTGGCTCTTGATTTCACTGCAGAGCTCAAAGCCGTTCTTCTGTGGCATGATGACATCGGTGATGACCAGGTCTGGGATGTTCATCCTGAGGCATTCTAAGGCTTCCTCGCCATCGCCGGCCTGAATGATGTTATAGGTAGGCTGCAGCAGGGTGGCGATGTACATGCGCACATCGTAGTTGTCCTCGGCCAGCAGAATGGTGTATTCCTTTACCTCCGTGGTGCTCTCTGGGATTGGCACGGCAATCTCTAACTGGTCGGCATCGTGGTCCTCTAACTGTACCAGCTCCTCGGGCAGGAAGTCGGACTTCTGGCATGGGAAGGTCAGGGTGAAGATGCTGCCCTGTGGACTGTTCTCCTCATAGCGCAGGGTTCCCTTATGGCGCAGGGCCAGGTAGTGGGAGTAGTTCAGGCCAATGCCGTGACCTTCTATCTCCGTGGCTATCTTATCTACATCCAGGCGGTTGAAGCGGGCAAACAGCTGCTTCTGGTTTTCCTTACTGATGCCCATGCCGTTGTCCTTTACGCTGAAGATGGCCTTGCCGTCGTGCATCTGGAAGCTGATGTCCACCGTGCCACCATCGGGCGTGTATTTCACGGCGTTACTAATCAGGTTGCAGCAGATTTTCTCCACTTTCTCTCGGTCGAACCATGCGATGACATCGCTCTGGATATGGGCACGCAGGTCCAGGTCTTTCTCATGGGCCACAAACTGGAAGCCCTCGGCCATGAGCTGCAGGAACTGGCTCAGGTTGCTCTCTTCTACCGCCAGGCGCTGGTTCTTTTTCAGGACCTGTACGTCCAGAATCTGCTCCGACAGGTGCAGCAGGCGGTTGGAGTTGCGTTCCATGAGCTGCAGCAGGTACTGGTCTTGCTCACTGAACGTATTCTTCTTGATGAGCTGCTTGAGTGGCGCATAGATGAGCGACAGTGGGGTGCGGAACTCGTGGGAGATATTGGTCACAAAGTCTATCTGCTCTTGTTTCATGCTCTCCCGCTGTTGTGCCAGCAAGAGTCTGTCTTTCTGCAGTTTCCAGTGCAGGTACAGGCGCAGGGCTGCCGCTACTGCTGCCAGTGCTAACAGCAGGTAGATGAGCTTGGCCCACCAGGTAGCCCACAGGGCAGGGTGGATGGTGAAAGGTACCTCCAGCTCCTGGGTGTCCCACTCTCCGTTCTGCAAGCGCACGCGTACCTTAAAGACATAGTCTCCGGCTGGCAGGGTAGAATAGGTGGCTCTGTGGGTCATGCCGGCAGAAATCCAATCCTTGTCGTAACCCTTCAGCATATAGGCGTAATTCAGGTGGGAGCCGTTCTCCAGGTCCAGCGCGGTGTACCAGAAGGTCAGGGTGTTCTCCTGATAGTTCAGGCTCAGCTGCTGGTCGGGGGTGAGCTTCATCTGCTGACCGTTTACCTCCACCAAGTCCAGCAGGATAGGGATATGCTCCTCTTGCTGTGCCTGGAAGCTCACGTTATCGGGGTGCAGCACGGTGATACCGCCGTTTCCACCGAAATACAGGGTGCCATCGGGGGCTATGCAGCTGCCGGCATAACCGGAGTTCTCCTGGAAGTTGGTGTCATATACATGACTGATGGCGCGGGTCTCTGGGTTCATGCGGTTGATACTGCCCGGACAGCCAAACCAGAAGTTGCCCAACTGGTCTTTCTGAATGGTTTTCACGTGATTCTCAGAGAGGTTATTGGCTATATTCAGCTGCGAGGTCTTTCCGTTTTTCTCGTCGTAGAAAATCACACCCTCATTATTAGAGGCTATCAGGAACTCCTTGCCTTCCTCGTGATAGAAGTAGGTAGGGCTCTTGACGGGGGCGTTAAAGGCCTCTAAGTTTCCGTTCACTAACTTGAACAGACCCTGGTTATGCGTAGTGATAATCAGGTCGCGCGCTGGCAGTGCCTCATACAGGGCGTTAATCTGCACATCGGCTGGAGCCTTGATCCAGGAGATGCTGCCATCGGTCTTGAGGCGGGCTATCTTGGCATCGGATACCACCCAGATCTGGCCTTGCTGGTCCTCACAGATAGAGGAGATGGCCTGCTCAAACACATACTCTTTCTCTAAGGTAAGGGAGTGATGGGCTATGGCATAGTGCTTCACGGTGTTGTTATGAATGAGCCACAGCGTGTTCTGCCTGTCGATGATGAACTCGCCAAACTTGCCCTTCAGGGTAAGGAACACGGTGTTGGTCTTAGGGTCAAGTCCCAGGAAATCAGTTCCGTAGGTACGCATCCACAGGTTGTTGTCCTTATCGGCCTTGATGGTCAGGACATAGCTATTCTGAACGCCCAGGTTATTGAGCAGAATGGTCTCATAGGATTTCTGATAAGGGTAGAAGAGCAGCTCGGTGGTCTTGTCGCTGAGCCAGATATTGCCTTTCCGGTCCATGAAGCAGACATAGCTATCCCTGTACAGCTGCTGTTTAGGCGATGCCTGTGTGATGAGCTGCGTCTGTGGGTCATACCAGTAGATGCCCTGATGCTGGATGCCCACTGCCACCAGTCCGGCTGCATTGGTCTGGAGGAAGAGGACCCTCTTGCCCTGGCAGAAACGGGTCAGGGCGTTAGTTTTCTCCACTATCTCGCCACCCTTCAGCTCTAGCATGGAAAGTCCGGTGGCTGTGAGCGCCCATACTTCTTTATTATTATAAGGTATAAGGGAACGGATGTCTGTCTGGAACGTAAATTCTTTTACCGGCTTGAAAGCTTGATCCAACAGCTGCACCCACTGATTGCTGTACACCCAGAAGGTCTGCTGTGCAGGGTGGTAGGCAAATTGGAGATTAGGGAGGTTAGCATTGGTATACCTGAGTGTTTCCTTAAAAGTCTCCTTGTTGATGGTCACAATGCCGTCTCTGTTCTTGGCCACCAGCTCCTGGTCGTTAAAGTCTTCCAGCTGGAGATAAAGCATAAAGCTGGTGTGCTCTGGGTGGCGGAAGCCCTGTGAGCTCAGTTCCGTCAAACCAGATTCCGAGGCTATCCAGATGTTCTTCTTGCCATCCATAATGAGTGTTCCGATGTTGTCGTTTGGCAAGGCCGACTGACCCTCGCCTGCCGTGAACTTGATATAGGTATGGCCGTCGAAACGGTTCAGGCCGTTGGAGGTGGCTACCCAAAGGAAGCCCTGGCTATCTTCGATAATAGCCGAAACGTTATTGCTGGATAGTCTGTTGTGATATTCTTTCTGTGCAAAGGAGCAGAGCGTGCCTAAGAAAAGAAAGAAAAAGACTAGGTGAATTCTTTTCATGTGGTATTAGGTTTCTATGTTGCAAAGATACGTATTATTGTTGGTTTTTAGCCCAAAAAAGTGGGTAAAAAAGATTTGGAAAACCCAAAAGTGGATTCTGACAAACAGAAAACGATATGGAAAACTTTATTACACAAATAGAAAAGAGGATTTTGGAGAAAAGCCGTAATTTTGCATTCGGTAAATCGGCGGTATTTACTTTTTACCCAAATATTGAAAATGAGACTGGTTTATAATTAAGTTATTTGTAGTTTTTAGGTTTTTATAGTTAGTGCAATAGGTGTACCTTTTAATGGTAATTAGGTTTGTTTTCAGGGTAATTTTTAAAACGCATTCAAAACTATAATAAAAATAAAGACAAAAAAAAATGAAAAACATTCAAGTAAAATTAGCGGCTCTTGCGCTGGCCGTTTCTTCATTTGCCATGCCTGCTAAGGCGCAGGTAAGACTGACGGAGAATAATGTGGACCAGGTGATTGCTGCCATGACCGTTGAAGAGAAAGTGGACATCCTGATTGGATGTGGTATGGCTATGGGTGCTGAGGTGAAGTTCCCAGGTACTGCTGGTCGCACACGTGACATCCCTCGTCTGGGTATTCCTTCTTCTTACTTAGCCGATGGTCCTCACCGTCTGGCCATGAACCAGACCCGCGAATGGGACAGCAAGCAGTATAACACTACTGAACTTCCAAGTGAGACTAACGTGGCTGCTTCTTTTGATCTGGAGCTGGCTCAGAAGGTAGGTGTTGTGATTGGTGCTGAGCTCCGCGACTATGGATTGGACGTGCTGTTAGCTCCAGGTGTGAACCTGATGCGTAGCTCACTCTGCGGCCGTAACTCAGAGTATTATTCAGAGGACCCTGTATTGGCAGGTCTTATTGCTGCTTCTTATATCCAGGGCGTACAGAGCCAGGGTACTGGTACCTGTCTGAAGCATTTTGCCATCAACAACCAGGAGACTAACCGTAATAATAATGATGCGCACGTTTCTCAGCGTGCACTGCGTGAGCTCTACCTCAAGAACTTTGAGCTGGCTGCTACCATTGGTAAGCCTTGGAGTATCATGACCAGCTACAACCGTGCTCAGGGTAAGTATACCTGTGAGAACCGCGACCTTACAGAGACTATCCTGCGTGAAGAGTGGGGCTGGGACGGTCTGGTCATGACCGACTGGAACGCTGGTAAGGATGCTGTAGCTAGCATTGCTGCTGGTAATGACATGATCCAGCCAGGTCAGGCTCGCCAGCGCGAGGCTATCCTGAACGCTGCTAAGGACGGCTCACTGAGCATGGAGCTGATTAACCTGAGCGTTAAGCGTACCCTGGAGTTCGTTCTCAAGAGCCACACTTTCAAGGGTTACAAGTATGCTAATGAGACTGACCTGAAGGGTCACTCACAGGTGGTTCGCCAGACTGGTGCTGAGAGTATGGTACTCTTCAAGAACCAGGCTAACACCCTTCCAATGGCTGGCGTAAAGAGCGCTGCTCTCTATGGTTGCACCAGCTACGACCTGGTACCTGCTGGTATGGGCTTCGGCGCAACTGGTCACGGCTACTACATCGTGAGCCTGATTGAGGGTCTCCGCAATGCAGGCATCAAGGCTGACATGACACTGGCTGCTGCCTACACCAAGCACATTGCCGAGCAGAACAAGAAGAACTATCCTAACGGCATGCCTCCATTCAGCATCACTGCTCCTCTGCGTGCTGGTGAAATGGTTCCAGAGGCTGCTACACTGGCAGAGAACGTAAAGAATAACGATATCGCCATCATCACCTTCGGTCGTACCAGTGGTGAGGGTTCTGACCGTAAGCGTGAGCACTTCTTCATGACCAACGAGGAGAAGCAGTTGGTAGAGGTAGTGTCTAAGGCATACCACGCAGCTGGCAAGAAGGTGGTTGTCATCTTGAATGTCTGTGGTCCTATGGAGACTGCTGTCATCAATGAGAATGCCGATGCTGTCCTGTGTGCATTCCAGCCAGGTTGTGAGGCTGGTAACTCTATGGTTGATGTTCTGACTGGTAAGGTGAACCCTAGCGGTAAGCTCCCTATGACTTGGGCTATCGCTTATGGTGACGCTGCTGCCGATGCGAACTTCCCAGCTGACTATACCTTTGACATGGGCGCTTTCAACCGTGCCTACAGCGGTGGCGGTAGCGCTAAGGATGCTGCTGAGCGTGCACAGCGCCAGGCAGAGCCAGAGCTGAAGAAGAACGTGGATTACACCGACTATGAGGAGGGTATCTACATTGGTTACCGTTACTTTGACACCTTCAACAAGGCTGTAGCTTATCCATTCGGCTTCGGTCTGAGCTATACTACCTTTGATTATGCTGATGCTCAGCTGACTGCAAACGGTGACGAGCTGGAGCTGAAGGTTAAGGTTACTAACACTGGTAAGGTAGCTGGTAAAGAGGCTGTTCAGCTGTACGTAGCTGCTCCAAAGGGCACTATGGACAAGCCAAGCAAGGAGCTGAAAGCATTTGCCAAGACCAAGCAGTTGGCTCCAGGTGAGAGCCAGGTTGTAACCCTGAAGTGGAACATGATGGATATGGCATCATTCAACGAGAAGGCATCTGCATGGGAGTTGGCTAAGGGTGAGTACAAGCTGTTGGTTTCTGCAAGTTCTGTAGAGGCTAAGCAGACCGTAACCATGAAGGTTGCCAAGACTCGCCTGCAGAAGGTGAACAACGTAATGAAGCCATCTGTTAAGATTGCTACTAGCCCACTGGTTGCTAGAAAGTAATTATTAGGGTATAAAATATGGGACATCGCCCACTCTTTAACTAGAGTCGGGCGATGTTTTTTTGCATCAAATCATCAAATATTCTCCATTTCAGCAGTTTGGAGGGCCCCAAATGGTCAATTTGACGAGCTGATATTTGCAGGGAGAAAGAAAGTCTGTTATTTTGCCAGTGTAAAACAAAACGTGCTGAGGATGCACGGAATATAATGGACTTAGCTTATGAAAACTTATTTGAATCTCTTCGCATTTGTAATGGCAGTATTATGCTGCAGTTGTTCAGACCAGATCTACGTACAGGCACCATGCGCGCTGTCTGATTTAGACATTAATGGTTCCCTGGCTCAGGAGCTGAGCGGCTTGAATGGTGAAGAGAGTGCTGCAGCGAGTGCAGCCCAGGTGGATCTCTCTATTAATTATGGTACGGGCGACAGCTATCGTGTCCAGATTTTCAGTTCAGACCCATCGACCGACAAGAACAGCTACCTCTTGGCATACTACATGCTGAGCGATGAGAGCACCACAGAGCTGCTGTGTAACCTTCCAGAGCACATCAACAACCTGTACGTGGGCATCACCGACAGTAAGGGAAACCGGGTAGTGAAATCTGTTGCCATGCTGAATGGAAAGGCCAATGTGGAGTTCAGCACCCTGATGGCCGCCAATTAAAAATCTAAGTACTCAATTATATTTGCTACCAAGAAAACAAAACAGCGTATAGTCCTAATTTGTTTTACAAGCAGAGAACCCTCTTGACTCCCCAAAAAGAGTTAGGAGGGTTTTTATTTGCAGGTGAAATGATTATTCGCTATCTTTGCCGGCAGTTAACTATATATAAATAAGGAATAAGTTGTATAACTTGGTAAAAGTCTTTGGCGTAGCAGTCCAAGGCATTCAAGCTACAACCATCACCATTGAGGTCAATACAGCCCGAGGCATCAAGTTCTTCTTGGTAGGACTAGCCGATGCGGCCGTAAAGGAAAGCCATGAACGGATTGTTTCCGCCATGAGCTACAATGGTTACCATTTTCCATCCAGCCAGATCATTGTGAATATGGCACCTGCGGACATCCGGAAGGAGGGCGCAGCGTATGATTTACCCCTTGCAATAGGAATCATGGGTGCATCGGGAATGTTGGAAAATGTGGAAAAACTCTCCCGCTTCATGATAGTGGGTGAGTTGGGACTAGATGGTTCAGTCCAACCAGTCAGGGGCGCGCTCCCTATGGCTATCCGCGCAATGAAGGATGGCTTTGAGGGGCTGATTGTCCCTTCAGCAAACGCAAGAGAGGCGGGTGTAGTAAAGAACCTGAAGGTGTACGGCGCCGATAATCTTGCACAGGTCATTGCTTTCTTTAATGGCGATGACGAGGCATTGACCCGCACAGCTGTCGATGCTCGACGGGAATTTTTCTCTGCTCCAGCGGAATACGATTATGATTTTGCTGATGTGAAGGGGCAGGAGAATGTGAAGCGAGCATTGGAGATAGCGGCTTCGGGTGGTCATAATATCGCCATGATAGGACCGCCAGGTAGCGGTAAATCCATGATGGCCAAGTGCCTGCCTAGTATCTTACCCCCCTTGTCCTTATCGGAAAGCCTGGAAACCACCCAGATACATTCGGTGGCGGGATTACTGTCGCGTGGAGATACGCTCATCACGCAGCGCCCCTTCCGGTGTCCGCACCACAGTATCTCGTCGGTGGCCCTGGTGGGTGGAGGGCAGCATGCCCAGCCGGGTGAAATCTCCCTGGCGCATAATGGCGTGCTCTATACCGATGAGCTGCCGGAGTTTGCCCGCAGTTCATTAGAGGTGCTCCGCCAACCGCTGGAAGACA
Source organism: Bacteroidales bacterium (assembly GCA_030523705.1). Lineage (GTDB taxonomy): Bacteria > Bacteroidota > Bacteroidia > Bacteroidales > Bacteroidaceae > Minthousia. Next base: position 21,097 of record JAUNHZ010000004.1, on the reverse strand, counting down.
GGAAGATCACCATCTCCCGCTCCCGCTATTCGGTGGAATATCCGTGCAGTGTCATGCTGGTGGCTTCCATGAATCCGTGCCCGTGTGGGTACTATAATCATCCTACGCACGACTGTGTCTGTACGCCTACTCAGGTGCAGAAGTACTTGAACCGCATCTCAGGTCCCATGCTGGATAGAATAGATCTCCATATTGAAATTCTGCCTGTCAGCTTTGTGGAGCTATCCCATGCCGCCAAGGGGGAGAGCAGTGCTGCCATTCGTGAGCGTGTGGTCTATGCCCGTAAGATTCAGGAGGAAAGGTTCCGGGAATTCCCTTTGGTGCACTGCAATGCGCAGATGACCTCGCGGTTGATTGCCCGTTTTGCCGCCCCAACCCCCGAAGGGATTCAGCTACTGAAGCAAGCCATGGAGAAACTCTCCCTGTCTGCCCGTGCATACGACAGAATCCTGAAAGTAGCTCGCACCATAGCTGATTTGGATGGCTCCCAGCGGGTAGAGGCACCGCATATAGCCGAGGCAATCTCCTACCGCATGCTGGATAGAGAGAACTGGGCTACGCGGTAAATAAATCACTGTCATCCTGAACAAAGTGAAGGATCTCGTCCAATTATGAAAGGTAATATTGGACGAGATCCTTCGTTTCACTCAGGATGACAAATTAAAATCCTGGATGACAAATTGGAATCCTGAATGACAATTTTTAAAAATCCTTACTTAGTCTTTGGGAAACCTGGCTTTACAGGGATGCGGTTTACATCGTTAGCAGCGCTCAATGCAAGAGTAGCTACGATAGCAGCATCAATCTTCAGGTCGTCCAGTGACAGACGCTCCCAAGTATCCATGTTGGTGTGATAAGTACGGTCGTACTCCAACTCATCCTGGATGAACTGGAATGCAGGCAAACCTACACGGTCGAAAGTTACGTGGTCAGTAGAACCAGTCTGACGTGGAGAAAGGGTCTTGAAGCCCAGTGACTCGATAGGAGCCTTCCAAGCCTCGAAGAAAGGCTTAGCCAAGTCGTTCTGCTCCATGTAGATACCACGGAAACGGCCAGAACCGTTATCCATGTTCAGGTAAAGAGCGAACTTGTTGTAGCCATCCTTGGTCTTCATCTCCTTAGCATCCCACAAGTAGTTCTCCAGGTAGCCGCGTGAGCCATACAGACCCTGCTCCTCACCGCCCCACAGAGCGATACGGATAGTACGCTTAGGCTGAACGCCCAGAGTCTTGAGGATACGCATAGCCTCCATCATGACGATACAGCCAGATGCATTATCAGCACCACCGGTACCACTGTGCCATGAATCCAAGTGAGCACCAATCAGGACAACCTCATTCTTCAGCTTAGGATCAGTACCAGGAATCTCAGCAACTACGTTGTTGATCTTCTGGTTGTCAGTGAACTTGTTCTGGATATCCAGCTCCATCTCCACCTTCTCACCCATCTGGATCAAGCGAGCCATACGGCCACCATCCTCCAAAGGAAGAGTGATTTCTGGGATAGGCTGAGCATCGCCCACCTTATACTGAGCACCGCTACCGTTAGTTACGTTAAAGTTACCACGAGTGTTGATGATAGCCAGAACACCCTCGGTCTGCAACATCTTAGCGAACTTCTGCTGCAGCTCGCGAGCCTTCATCTGAGCCTCACGGCTTACAGTAGGCATCTGCATTCTAGGAGCAGCGGCAGTCTGCTGGCGACGATAGTTGTGACGACCTGGACGGCTGTCGGTCTCCATGAATGCCAGCTCCTCATCGGTATAGCGGTATGCCAATGGATCAAAGCTAATGTTATACTGCTGGGTTACAGGCATGAGTACAATCTTGCCAGCCAGCTTACCGCGCCAGCTCTCCAGCTCAGCCTCGGTAGTAGGCTGTGAAACCTGGATAACCTCACCCTTTACCAGACCCTTGGTGCTGCCAGTCCAAGCCTTAGGGTTAGCTGCATAGCTGCAGTAGTAAGGAAGAGTCATAGCCACGTAGTTACGCTGGCTGTCCCAACCACCCTTAGTGAAGTTAGTAGCGAACTCAGCGCGAGGGTTAGTAAGACCATACTCAGCCAACTTCTTCACAACCAACTGCTCAGAGCGGGTCATCTGCTCTGAACCTGCCAAGCGAGAACCCAGCAAGTCGGTCATGTACAAAGAAAGCTTGTCAATCTGTGAATTTGCGAAGGCCTCGTTCTTGATACGGAAAGCCATCTCGTCAGAAATGGCAGTCTGTGCGCTTACATTCTGAACACTCAAAGCAGCTACTGCTGCCAAGAGTAAAAATTTACTTTTGCTCATGTGTTTGATAATTTGATTTCTCTAGTTATACTATATAACTCGGCAAAATTAGATGTTTTCTGAAAGATGTACAAGTAAATAGGTGTGGTTTTTTGTTTTCTCCCGATTTTTTCTGTACATTTGCAGCTAAAATAAATAAATATGTAATAAAATGGAAAAGAATTTCAAACGTACTACCGTCACTGCGGCATTACCTTATGCCAATGGCCCTGTGCATATTGGCCACTTGGCAGGTGTGTATGTACCATCAGATATCTATGTTCGCTATCTGCGCCTGAAAGGTAAGGACGTACTGTTCATTGGCGGTTCCGATGAGCACGGCGTGCCTGTAACCATCCGCGCACGTAAGGAAGGCATTACCGTACAGGAAGTTGTGGACCGTTACCACTATCTCATCAAGGATTCATTCGAAAAATTTGGTATTTCTTTCGATATCTATTCACGTACCACCAGCAAGACTCACCATAAACTGGCTAGCGATTTCTTCCGCAAGCTCTACGATGAGGGCAAGTTTGTACAGCAGACTACCGAGCAGTTCTACGATGAGGAGACCAAGGAGTTCCTGACAGACCGTAATATCCGTGGTGAATGTCCACGCTGCCATGCTGCCGATGCGTATGGCGACCAGTGCGAGAAGTGTGGCGCTACCCTCTCACCAGAAGAACTCATCAACCCATACAATGCCGTGAACGGCAATCCGCTGGTAAAGAAGCAGACTTCACACTGGTATCTGCCACTGGATCAGCACCAAGAGTGGCTGGAGAAATGGATTCTGGAAGAGCATAAGGAGTGGAGACCAAACGTATATGGCCAGTGCAAGAGCTGGCTGGACGGCGGACTGAAGCCACGTGCCGTGACACGCGACCTGAACTGGGGTATCCCTGTACCTGTAGAGGGCGCAGAGGGTAAGGTGCTCTACGTATGGTTCGATGCACCTATCGGCTACATCTCCAACACCAAGGAGCTGTGCGACGCACACCCAGAGCTGGGCTCATGGGAAACCTGGTGGAAGGACCCAGACACCCGTCTGGTACACTTCATCGGAAAGGACAACATCGTGTTCCACTGCATTGTGTTCCCAGCTATGCTGAAGGCTCACGGCGACTATATCCTGGCTGATAATGTGCCAAGTAATGAGTTCCTGAACCTGGAGAACGACAAGATTTCTACCAGTCGCAACTGGGCCGTATGGCTGAACGAGTACCTGGTAGACATGCCAGGCCGACAGGACGAGCTCCGCTATACCCTGACTGCCAACGCACCAGAGACCAAGGACAACAACTTTACCTGGAAGAACTACCAGGATTGCTGTAACAACGAGCTGGTGGCTATCTACGGAAACTTTGTAAACCGTGCCCTGCAGCTCACCCAGAAGTATTACGACGGTGTGGTTCCTGCATGTGGCGAGCAGACCGACTACGATAAGGAGACCCTGGCAGAATTTGCCGATGTAAAGACCAAGGTAGAGTCCCTGCTTGAGAACTTCAAGTTCCGCGATGCACAGAAAGAGGCCATGAACCTGGCACGTATCGGTAACAAGTACATTGCAGACATGGAGCCTTGGAAGGTCATCAAGACAGACCCAGAGCGCGTAAAGACCATCATCTATATCTCCCTGCAGCTCACTGCAAACCTGGCTATCGCTTTCGAGCCATTCCTGCCATTCAGCAGCCAGCGCCTGCGTGAGATGATCTGCATGGAAGAGTTCTCATGGGAGAGCTTAGGAAGCACAGAGCTGCTGCCAGCAGGCAAGCAATTAGCTAAGCCAAGCCTGCTCTTCACCAAGATTGAGGACGATGTCATTCAGGCTCAACTGGATAAGCTGGAGGCTACCAAGAAGGCAAACGAAGAGGCAAGCTACCGTGCAAAGGACATTAAGGAAACCGTGACTTACGAGGACTTCCAGAAGCTGGATATCCGTGTAGGCACCGTACTGGAGTGCGAGCGCGTACCTAAGATGAAGAAGTTGCTCAAGTTCCTCATTGACGATGGATTGGACAAGCGTACCATCATCAGCGGCATCAGCCAGTTCTATGAGCCAGAGCAGCTGGTGGGCAAGCAGGTACTGTTCATTGCCAACCTGGCACCAAGAGCCTTCAAGAACGGCCTGGTAAGCGAGGGTATGATTCTCTCTGCGGAGAATTTCGATGAAACTATTTCCGTGACCACGGTGGAACATCCTGTGAAGCCGGGCTCACAAGTATTATAATGGTGTTATTGTTATATTTGAAAAGCGAAGAGGGGTGCTCGTGAGAGCACCCCTCTTTTATGTCATGCAGCTAACCGCTTATTCAGAAAACTTGTGCTTGTACACTCTGTAGCCATAGACAGCCACCACGCAGAAGCAGATGAATGGCAAGATGAAGCTCACGTTCACCGCAGGCATGCCGAACAGTTCCTGCTGGTCGATGATGGATGCCTGCAATGGAGGCAAGACGGAACCACCTAAGATGGCCATGATCAGACCGGCAGCACCAAACTTGGCATCATCGCCCATACGCTCCAGGGCTATACCGTAGATGGTAGGGAACATGAGACTCATGCATGCACTTACACCCACCAGGCAGTACAGACCCATAATGTTTTGGAAACCAATGACACCCGCTGTGAAAACCATGGCCACCACTGCCAGAATCTGCAGCAGGTTACCCGGATTCACGTACTTGAGGAACCAGGTGCAGATGAAACGGGAGCAGCAGAAGATGACCATAGCCACGATGTTATACTGCTGGCTCAGGACCTCCGCACTCTTCTCGTCCATGCCCGTGCTCATGAAGTAGCGGCTGCCATACTGGATGATGAAGGTCCAGCACATGATCTGCGCACCCACGTAGAAGAACTGCGCAATCACACCCTCGCGGTAGTGCTTGCGCTTGAATATGCGTTTCAGGGTAGGTATGAAATCAATAGAGGTACTCTCATCGCTGTTCTTCGGCATCTTGGTCACCAGGAAGAGCACCAAGATAGCCACGATGACCAGGCCGATGACCAGGTACGGGCCAATCAGGATACCCAAGTCACTGTCCTTCAGCGCCTCGAACTCCGTATCAGGCAATAAGGCACGTTCCTCTGTACTCATAGGGTTCAGCTTGTTCTGGATGAAGTTCATGGCCACATACATGCCACAGAGAGAGCCAATAGGGTTAAAGCTCTGCGCTAGGTTCAGGCGGCGGGTAGCGGTAGCCTCGTCGCCCATGGACAGGATGTAAGGGTTAGAGCTGGTCTCCAGGAAAGACAAGCCACATGTCAGGATGAAGTACGCCAACAGGAACGGATAGTAGCTGCCCGTCATTTTAGCCGGGAAGAACAAGAACGCACCGATGGCATACAGCGCCAGTCCCATCATGATACCACTCTTATACGAGTATTTCCTGATGAACATGGCAGCAGGGAAAGCCATGCAGAAATAGCCACCATAGAATGCCACCTGCACCAGCGCACCGTCGGTCACGCTCATGCGGAAAATCTTGGAAAAAGCCTTTACCATAGGGTTTGTGATATCATTTGCAAACCCCCAGAGGGCAAAACAGCTGGTCACCAAGATGAATGGCAGCAAGTAGCTTACTCCATCTTTCTGTAGTATAGAAAGAAATCCTTTCTTCATATCTTTTTACTTATAAATAGGTCCGAAATTAGCGCATGCGCGGAAATCTGCACCTTCCTTATCCATGCCAAATGCATTCCAAGCTGCAGGACGGAAGATGTCCTTATCGGCTACATTATGCATGCAGACAGGGATACGGAGCATGGAAGCCAGGGTAATCAGGTCCGCACCAATATGGCCATAGGCAATGGCACCATGGTTGGCACCCCAGTTGTTCATCACGCTATAGACATCCTTGAACGCATCCTTAGTTGGGTCCAGGCGTGGGGCAAACCAAGTGGTAGGCCATGTAGGGTCTGTGCGCTTATCCAATGTATTGTGCACATCTGTAGGGAGTTCCACGCTGTAGCCCTCGGCAATCTGCAGGACTGGGCCCAAGCCGGCAACCATATTCAGGCGCATCATGGTCATTGGCATGCCACCCTTGGTCAGGAAGTGAGATGAATAGCCACCACCACGGAAATAGTCGCGGTCGGCAGGCATCCACTGTGTGGCTTTCAGGCAAGCCTCTGCATCAGCCTCGGTCATATCCCAAGGTGTCTTCATGGTAGGGTTACCCTCGGCATCGGTCATGGCACCTGTGGCATCCAGGGTAGTAGCACCAGAGTTGATCAAGTGAATGAAACCTCCGGCAGCACCACCCTCGGCAGTCCATCCGGTCACACGCTTCACGGCTTCTGGGCTCCAATAGGTACGTACATCGCTGAACATGACACCGCGATTGGTCAGCAAGTGGCCAAACAGCATGGAGATACCGTTTAGGAAGTCGTTCTCCGTAGCTAAGATCTTAGCCTCACGGATACCATTCCAGTCGTATGATGAGCACATGAGTGACTCAGGGAAGTCAAAGTTAGGCTTATAGTCGGTCCACTGGCGCTGGCCCTGTACGCCACCACAGATGGCATTATGACCCTTAGCCTCTTCCTTATAGCCCATCTCCAGCAAGCGAGGGTTACCTTCCATCAAGTCGCGGATGATCATCATGTTCTTCACGGTGAACTCCCAGTCCGCATCCTTCTCCTCACGGTTCTTTCCCTTACCCTTACCATTGAAGCTGGTCATAGGAGTACCAGGGAACAGCGGACGGTCCTCATTATAGTCGTGCCCCTCATTGGTCTTGCAGTATTTCTCCACCCATTCCATGGCTTTCTTGAACTCCTCAGGGTCATAGATACCAAAGTCCACACGGCGCAGGATCTCCACCAGCTCCACATATTCCGTACGCATGCCCAGGTAGTGCTGCAAGAAATCAGCATCCACAATAGAGCCCGCAATACCCATACACGTATTACCCAGGCTCAGGTAACTCTTGCCACGCATGGTAGCCACAGCCTGAGCAGCCTTGGCCCAACGCAAGATTTTCTCCGCCACATCGGCAGGGATGGTATTGTCATCCAAGTCCTGCACGTCGTGACCATAAATGCCATAAGCAGGCAGACCCTTCTGCGCATGCGCAGCCAAAACCGCAGCTAAATACACGGCTCCAGGTCTCTCCGTACCATTGAATCCCCAGACAGCCTTAGGGTAGTGAGGGTTCATGTCCATGGTCTCAGAGCCATAGCACCAGCAACTGGTCACGCTGATGGTAGAGCCTACACCCTCGCGCTCAAATTTCTCGGCGCAATCGGCAGCCTCGGCTACACGTCCGATAGTGGAATCTGCAATGACACATTCCACGGGAGAACCATCGCCGTTCTTCAGATTAGAGCTGATGAGTTCTGCCACCGCCTTAGCCAGATTCATGGTTTTCTCTTCCAGGGATTCACGCACGCCGCCCTGTCGACCATCGATAGTTGGTCGGATGCCGATTTTTGGGTATTTATTCATAGTGTTTAAGTTTAAAGGTTTTTTTGGTTTGTTCACAAAGATAGTGTTTTTTTTTCTTTTGTATCAAAGAATTCCTTATCTTTGTATCAAAGAAAACTAAAATAGATGGGCAAAGAAACAGCTATAATCAAAATTGGACTGGTAGGAACGGGCATGATAGCCCGTGAGGTACTGGATATGCTTGGCACTTATTTCCCTGGAAAAGTGGAGGTAACCTCCATCTATTCCCGAAATAGGACGGTGGAGAAAGCCCATAAGCTGGCAGCAGATTTCCAAATCCCTAGTGTCTATACCATATTCGACGAGATGCTTTCCAAGGAAGATGTGGATTTTATCTATGTGGCCAATGCCAATCATGTGCATTTTGAGTATGCTCGTATGGCACTGGAGGCAGGGAAGAATGTGATTGTGGAAAAGCCTATCTGCCCTTCGGTGAATGAGACGCAGGAGCTCATCCAACTGGCGCTTCGCCATCATCTCTATCTTTTCGAGGCTGTCAGCCTGCTTCACATGCCAAACATGCAGAAGGTGGCTGAGCTTTTGCCTGAATTGGGGAAAGTCCGTATTGTGGAGTGCAACTACTCCCAGTATTCCAGCAGGTACGACCGCTACCTCCAGCATGAGCTTACGCCAGTCTTTGACCCTCGCTGCTGTGGAGGTGCCTTGCTAGACCTTAATATATATAATGTGAATTTTGTGGTAGGTCTGTTTGGCATGCCTGTGAGTGCCCAGTACTACCCAAACAAGGGATACAACGGCATAGACACCTCTGGCACCCTGGTGATGCGCTATCCACATTTTGTGGCCCTATGTACCGGCGCCAAGGATTGCGCAGCCCCTTCTTTCTGCACCATTCAAGGAGAGAAAGGTTGGCTGCAGGTAGTGGGTGCCCCCAATGAACTGAAGGAAGTGAAGGTGCATGTAGGCAAGACCGAGCGCAGCTATGCACTGAATCAATACAATCACCGCCTGGTACATGAGTTTGAGCAGTTCATAGCCATGTATCAAGAGCAGAATTTTGAAAAGATGAAACTCTTCCTGGACATCTCCCTGAATGTGATGAAGACCATAGGTTTTTCCCAAAAGAGCTGATTTTCAAGACAGATATAAAAAAGAAGAGAACCTCTATCCCGAAGTTCTCTTCTTTTTTTTCTTTATTTCTTAGTAGCCTTAATCAAGAAGCCGCCACCCGGCTGCATCAGGATTTCACTTGCAGGCTTACTGAACGTGCGCTTGTAATCCGTACCCCTGCGGTCCGCGTTAATACCATCGGTGTAACACTCAAAATCATACTGGGACAAATCGCCCAGGAAACTCAGGTCAACCTTCAGGGTGCGCTTGTCCCAGTTGGTTAAACCAGCTATGTACCAGTCGTTTCCTTTTCTACGCGCTGTGACAATATACTCCGCAATCTTGCCATCGAGTGTACGAGTCTCATCCCAAGTGGTAGGAATCTGTGCCAGGAACTTGGTGTAGTCAGGCTCCTTCATGTAGTTCGTAGGGGAGTCACAGAGCATGTTCAGCGGGCTCTCAAAGATGATATACTCAGCCAACTGGCGGCAGCGGGTACCCTGGCTCATTGGCTCACTGTTGATAGCGCGGAAATTAGCCTTGTTGGCATTGATCATAGCCCCCTGGGTATAATCCATAGGGCCAGCTACCAAACGGATGAAAGGAAGGGTAACATCGTAGGTCACCTGATCCTGAGTACTCCATTTCATGTTCTCCAGACCAGATACACCCTCATAGTTGATGACATTAGGCCATGTACGGTTCATACCACTAGGCTTGAATGCACCGTGGAAGTCAATCATCAGGTGATATTTAGCCGCAGTCTCAGCTAAACGGTTGTAGAAATCCACGATAAGCTGGTCGTCACGGTCCATAAAGTCAATCTTGAAACCCTTGACACCCATCTCACTGTAGTGCTTGCACAGGTTCTCCATATCCTTATCCATAGCCTTATAGCCACCCCAGAGGATGATGCCCACGTTCTTCTTCTTGCCATGCTCAATGATGCGCTTCAGGTCAATCTCTGGAACCACCTGCATCATATCTGCCTGAAGATTAACGGCCCATCCTTCATCCAAGATGACATACTCAATGCCATAGCGAGAAGCAAAATCGATGTAATACTCGTAAGTCTCTGTGTTGATGCCAGCACGGAAGTCTACATTTTGGATGTTCCAGTCGTTCCACCAGTCCCAAGCCACCTTACCCGGCTTGATCCATGAGGTATCTGTGAGCTTGGTGTTATCTGCCAGGCAGTAAACCAAGTCGTTATCCGTCATATCCTTATCCTCCTGAGAAAAAGCAATGGCTCTCCAAGGCAGTGAACGGGTAGCCTGCACCTTAGCCAGATAGTCGTAACGCTCCTTCACCAGCATCTGCAGCATGTTATGACCACCCTGTTCCATGGTCTTAGGAAGAGGCGCAAAGATACCCTTCATGCCCTTCTCTGCCTGGAAGTTCTGCAAGAACATGCCCGGATAAGAGAACTGGTTAACCTCTGTAACCACAGCCTTTACATTCTGAGGAAGCTCCACCAAGGCAGGCAGGAACGCAATCTTATCCTTGCCCATCTGTGAAAGAGGGGTGTGGTTATACAGGTTCTCAAAAGAGCAAGAGAACTGCTGCTCCACAGTGCCAGGGCTGTTAGAGTATGCATAATAAGCCGGATAATCCTCGGCAAAATTGAATTCAGCCTGCTCGTTCTTAATAATCACCTCGCCCTTGCCCTGCGCTAAGTTGAAACGATAGGCAAAGCCATTATCATACGCACGGAAATCCACGCTGAATCCACCTTTCAAGGTGAGTGTCAGCTGATTACAATGGTTCACCACCTGATTCTTTCGGTAAGCCACAGGCGTGAGTGTCTCTTGAATGGTCTTGCTAACCTGCTTGGTTACCTTAGGGTTCTGCCCCAGAATGGTACCATTCTCTAAGGTCAGTGTCAGCGCCGATGGAGAAATAGCCTGAACGCCATGATACGTTACCGCATAGGTCAGCGTACCATCTAAGCCAATGGTAGCCACCAGTTTCCCATTTGGAGAAGTCAGCGTAATGTCTTTAGCCGATAGATTCAGACACCTTATCACGAAGCAAAGGAAAAAAAGAAATCTGTTTTTCATAGTCTTTTTGTTGTTTATAGGTTTGTGGTTCAAAAGTAATCAAACTTTTGTAGAGTAGAAACAAAAAGCAGGAGAAACTTGTAGTTTTCTCCTGCTTTTATATATAATAAGGTAATAATTAATCTCTATTGGCACGTTTGCGCTCCAGATGATCCAAGAGAATCTTACGCATACGCATGCTCTTAGGGGTAACCTCTACCAGCTCATCTTCCTTTATGTATTCCAGTGCCTCTTCCAGTGAGAAGATGACAGGAGGAATGATACGAGCCTTTTCATCAGAGCCGCTGGCACGCATATTGGTCAGCTGCTTGCTCTTGGTTACGTTGATCACCAAGTCGTTATCATGTACATGCTCACCTACCACCTGGCCAGCATAAACCTCGTCCTGTGGGAAGATAAAGAACTTACCACGGTCCTGCAAGTGGTCAATAGCATAAGCAAATGCAGTACCACCCTCCAAGGCAATCATAGAACCATTGGTACGGCGGTCAATATCACCCTTATAAGGCTGATACTCCTTGAAGCGGTGTGCCATGATAGCCTCACCAGCCGAAGCTGTCAGCACATTGGTACGCAGACCGATGATACCACGAGAAGGAATGTTGAACTCAATGTTCACGCGGTCTCCCGTAGTCTCCATGGAAGTAAGCTCACCCTTACGGCGGGTAACCATATCAATCATCTTACTGCTGTATTCCTCTGGTACACTGATGGTAAGCTCCTCGATAGGCTCACACTTTACACCATCAATTTCCTTATAGATAACCTGAGGCTGACCTACCTGCAGCTCATAACCCTCACGGCGCATGGTCTCAATCAAGACAGACAAGTGGAGCACGCCACGGCCATATACAATCCAGTGACCATCCTGCTCAGCCTTGCTGATGCGGAGTGCCAGGTTCTTATCCAGCTCCTTCTCCAGGCGGTCCTGAATATGGCGGCTAGTCACGAACTTACCCTCACGACCAAAGAAAGGAGAGTCGTTGATGCAGAACATCATACTCATGGTAGGCTCATCGATAGCGATAGGAGGAAGAGCCTCAGGGTTCTCAAAGTCGCAGATGGTATCACCAATCTCAAACTTATCCAGACCCATTACAGCGCAGATATCACCCGAAGAAACCTCGGTAGTACGGGTACGTCCCAAACCTTCGAAAGTATAAAGTTCCTTTACCTTCATCTTAGCCATAGAGCCATCGCGGTGTGCCAAGGTAATGTTCATACCTTCTTTAATGGTTCCACGGTGTACACGACCTACGGCAATACGGCCTGTATAATTAGAGTAATCCAGTGATGTAATCAGCATCTGAGGAGTACCCTCCAGCTGCTTAGGAGCAGGGATATGCTCAATGATGGCATCCAGCAAAGGGAAGATATTATCTGTAGGAGTCTTCCAATCCTCGGCCATCCAGTTGTTCTTAGCAGAACCATAGATGACAGGGAAATCCAGCTGTTCCTCGGTAGCATCCAAGGCAAACATCAAGTCGAATACCATTTCATACACCTCTTCAGGGCGGCAGTTAGGCTTGTCCACCTTATTTACCACCACGATAGGCTTCAGACCAATCTGGAGTGCCTTCTGCAGTACGAAGCGAGTCTGAGGCATAGGACCCTCGAAGGCATCTACCAGCAGCAGACAGCCATCGGCCATATTCAGCACACGCTCCACCTCGCCACCAAAGTCGGAGTGTCCCGGAGTATCAATGATATTAATTTTGGTTCCCTTATAGTTGATAGAAACGTTTTTTGAGAGGATGGTTATACCACGCTCACGTTCCAAGTCGTTGTTATCCAGTACTAATTCGCCGTTAGTCTTATCGTCACGGAACAAGTGACCAGCGAGCATCATCTTGTCAACCAGTGTAGTTTTTCCATGGTCAACGTGAGCGATAATTGCGATGTTTCTAATATCTTGCATATAAATACCTATGAATTTTGGTGCAAAGTTACAACAAAAACTATAAAAACGGACCAGAAAATAGAAATTTCTTCAATGAAATAGTTTGATAATCAAAAATAATGCCTAAATTTGCACCCGCATTTCGAGGCGGTTTGGAATGAAACGCTGCAAACCAATCATTCCAAGGGCTGCCGAGGGAAACAAGTTTAACAGTTTAAAAATTAAAGACTATGTATTTAGACGCAGCAAAGAAGCAGGAGATTTTTGAGAAGTACAGCTTCGCACAGAAGGCTACTGACACTGGTTCAGCAGAGGCACAGGTAGCATTGTTCTCTTACCGTATTTCACACTTGACAGAGCACTTGAAGAAGAACCGTAAGGACTTCGTTACTGAGCGTGCTTTGACTATGTTGGTAGGTAAGCGTCGTAGCTTGCTGAATTACCTGAAGAAGCAGGACATCGAGCGTTATCGTGCAATCGTTAAGGCATTGGGTCTGCGTAAGTAATTCCGCTCCTGTAAAAGGTACAGAAAGTTCTAAAGGGATAATCCAAACGGGTTATCCCTTTTTTTGTGCCGTTGAACAATTGTATTTTGTCAGAATTCAGTCATATATTCGTTTCACTATCCTTTCACTATCGTTTCATGTTCGTTTCACGTTTGTTTCACCTATATAGTGAAAGGAACATGAAAGCAACGTGAAGTGATGTAAAGATAAAAGAAAAAGGAAAAGCGGAGGTTCAGCCTATTTATTTGCTTGTTGCAGTTTTTTTATATACATTTGCATCGGAACCTTAAAAAAGCTTGAGACCATGAAGTCCATTTTACATTATTTGTTTTGTCTTTTGACGCTTTCTGTATTGCTATCCTGTGGCTCAGAAAAGGAAGGCGAGTATGATATCTACCTGTTTATCGGGCAGTCAAACTGCGCTGGCCGTGGCTATATGCTGGAGCAGGATACCCTGCAAGTGATGGAAGGTGTCTGGCTTTTGAACGACAGTGGCGTGCCGGAGCCTGCCAAGGCTCCCCTAAACCGCTATAGTAATATACGAAAGGATTTATCTATGCAGATGATAGGTCCTGCTTATGGTTTTGCGCCCGTCGTGCGTGAGCGTACAGGAAGAAAAATCCTGCTCATCCAGAATGCAAAAGGTGGAAGTGCCTTGGGAGAATGGCAGAACGAGGATTCCCTGGGTGTGACATTCCTGGATAAGACCTTGGAGCGGGCAGTACCGGCTTTGCAATATGGTAAGCTGAAAGGAATTATTTGGCATCAGGGGGAGACTGATACCTCTAATGGGACGGCAGGAGAGATTTATGTAAGGCGTTTCAGTAAGATGATCAGTCGTTTGCGCCAGGAGCTGCACGCTGGTGATGAGGTCCCGGTATTGGTGGGTGAGTTAGGCCAGTGGGGATGGGAGAAAGAAGAACTGATCCAGTCTTTTAACGACAGTACCTTAGTGGAGCTGGCCCGGCAAGTGCCAAACTGCCATAAGGTGGAAAGCGACGGACTGGAATGCAGGTCTCCGGAAAATCTGACGGACCCCCACTTCAGTCGCGCCTCAAACATAGAACTCGGAAAGCGCTATGCTGAGGCTATAGGAAAACTGCCATAGAAGCTCATGAAGACACACTCAGTCCGTAAGGACGGATTGGACAGTCCGCAAGAGTGGACTTCTCCAATCTTAATAGAGAGTGTTATCAGTCCGTGATGGTGGACTTTACCAACCTTAAGTGGAGTCTCTGCTTGATTTCAGTTAGATTTCTGTTTTTTCGCCTCTGACACCCCACCACCTCACATTTTGCTTGTAAATTACACAGTATCATTGCTTTATGTATGTGAGGTGTTGACAGAACACCCCACATGTGAATATATTTAATTTACAGCAAGTTGAGACCAGAATGTGAGGTGATGGGGTGTTTCATTGACAAAAGTCAGAAAGCGATTATTGTTGTGCCTTTTTGAATACAAGAGGCAGATTCTCTGGTGCAATCTGACGCATGTCCACCAGGTCAAGGCTCTTTACCATGTGTAGCGTGCCCTGCTTGTAGGTCAGGAAATGGTCGGTTTTAATGTGCTGCTGATACGCCTCCTGCGAAGCATAGATTTCCAGGATGCGAATCTGGCAGTCATTTCTTAATTGCTGCATAGGATAGATGCAGATTACGCCAGGCTCCTCTCTGACCGAAGCCACTCCCACATTGTGGGCAAACTCCAGATATTCCTTCAAGAACTCTGGATAAACTTCTATTTCACTGATTCTTACTATCATGGTACTGTCTGGTTTAATGGATTGTTGATGGTTCATAGGTGGTCTCACAGGACTGAACATCTGAGCGTTTCTTTCCAATTTATACTTGGCGCGCAGAGCCTCTGCATCTTTCATGACGTGCGAACTGTAGTAACTGTTCAGCGCATTCTGATCTTCCCAGCTATCGATGAGCAACACACTCGTAGGGTCATCCTGTGGTATGAAATAATCGTAACGCAGACATCCAGGAATGGCTCTGATGGAATCGGCCAAACCAGAGGTGGTCATTTCTTCCATATACTTCAGTGCATTGCCATCAGGGGCAGTATAACGGATGTTGAGGGTGATTTGTGCCTGGCATGTCATGCTGATCAGAACCAAGACCAGAGATATCAATCTTTTCATATTCTTATCTGTTAAATAGTTTCTTTGCATTTCCCAGTAATATGTTTTCTATCTTGTCCGGAACGATATTCTGCAAATTCTTCTTCAATACCGAGAGATTGCGCAGGAGCACTGGAGCGGCCACGTAAGGGTAATCGGTACCATAAAGCAGATGATCGGGTGTGGTAATGGTCAGCAACTCGCGGATGGTTTCCGGAGTAGCGGCTCCAGCCAGATCATAGTAGAGTGCCTCCAGATTCTTGGCTATATTTACACCTTGCAGATAACCCACGCCGATTTGTCTATCGATGCACCATGATAAATGTCCGTAGAGAACATAAACTGTTTAGACAGTGCATTATTTAACAGGTCCGTTACTTCTCTATTAGACAAACATCCACGTGATTTGAGCATCATTAGATTTAGCATAATTCTATATAAGCTCTCTTCATAATTCTTCTCACGTGACGTATCTATACTCATATAGTTCGACGGGGCTTGAAGATAAATTGCATCCCAATCCTTTTTGTGCTTTGTTTCGTCCTGTTCCCAGTTTTCACCTTTGATACAATTATCTGCACCTACAGGTACTTTGTATTGCATATTTACACCAGCCTTAAAACTTCCATAGGCACAGACAAGCATAATCTTCCTGTCCTTGTCCTCTTCAAGTTTCGGAAGAATGTCATTTTCCAAATCCTCGCTTTTGTTCGTGATTTCGATATACTTAGCAATAGGATTTCCATCTTTATCCCTTTGTTCGTCTTTGTAGGAACCATCAATCATACGAGCTATTCGGTGGAACATTTTACTGTCCTCCTTTGCCATACCTGTTTTATTCTGGAAGAAAAGCATACTATGAACCTCTGGCTTCTTGCAGAACCAGGAATATACTTCTGTGAATTGAAGCCAACGATTGATTTCATACTCTTGCGCATTATCAGACAACAGATCATTATACCATTGATCTACGGAACCGTCATTTATGGCGTCTTCGCAGAACATTTCCTTATAGTGCACCGGAATCTTCTTACCTGTCGGACGCTTGTCGGTGTCCTTGAAGGTAGCGATACGCTTTACTTCAACCTTATGCCCATTAGGGTATGTGAGTTCAACAAGTTCGTCAAAACGCTTTTTGTCTTCATTTGAGAGAAAATGCATATCGGAACCTAAGCGTCCTCTAAGGTATTGAACGTCACAATTGTTAATAGCTGATTGCCCGTTGGCTGTAGCAGAACAAAGTACAACAGAGACCCTGTCGTTGATTGCCAAATTATATAAGATCTTTTCTGGAGTAGTTTCTATCTCACGACATGTGATTCGGATATGCCTCTGATTATCCGACTCGTCAACCTCCTCTTCAAATAGTTGTATTCCCTGAGCATATACAGAATCGTCTGGCACTTTTATCTCTTTGTCCTTATCAACAAGAATGTTCTTACGATTTGTCATATAGTTGATAAGCTGAGCTTTCAGCATTTGAATATCCCTGTCCTTACCAAAACGTGCAAAAAGCGAATATGCTTCATTCTCAATGGAGGGATAACTGAGATACTCTTCAGCGTCAACAGCGTTTGAAGAGGTTTTCTTCAAATTAGCAACAAATTCCTCGATATGCTTTTTCAATGACTCTTTTGCAACCTTTGCAAGCTGAGCCATAATGACATTTATGTTCCTAAGATTGAACGTAAGAAACTGATCCATAGGGATGACTGCATCGTACTCCTTTTCAAGTTCTTGCCTTTGCTTGTAACTTCTATGTACAAGACTAAAATGCTTATTCCCTAATTTATAACATATATAAGTTTCCGTCTTATTTCCTTTTGGTGCAATGTTCAACCTTACAGTAGGTCCGGCAAAGAACACGGCACGCTTGAACTTCTCCAGTTCGTTATTATTGCCAATGAGGATATCATTAAAGCCACCGTCTAACTTGAACTGATATTGCCAGTTCTGTCGCAGTCTTCTGTCTGCTTCATCCAAACAATTCCTGAGCATAAGGGTCTGCTCTTCATTGTTTATATTATCTCTATCCTCAACTAGTTTCTTGTATGTAAGATAACCAACATATCCCTTGAGATATTTGTCGTTACCATATCCTTTCAATTGGTTATCTATTATGGCAGTTCGCATATCCATGGCAGCCTGATCAGATTCATCAAAGATGAACAAAGTTCTTTTGTCTTTACCAGAGGCGACCAGATCCTCCAACTTCATCTTATCTCGGATGATTGGATCAATGCCCAGCAAAGCCTTATGAATGGTCATAACCAATACCCTTTTCTTGGATATGGCTGTCTGTGGATATACTTTCCCTAAGTTCTTAAATTCCTTGAGGAATGTAGCACTGGTATAGTTACGTCCGTTTTCCTTTTCGTCATATTTCTTGTACAGTCTGAAGAAATTACGCATCTGTTTTCTCAGTATGCGTTCGCGGTTATCTATCTCTTCTTCGTAAAAAGATTTCAATGACTTATCGCTCTTGATAACACCAAAAAGAGCCTTCAATCCTCTGGCAGTCTGCCGTATGTCTTCAATAATCTTATTGAGTCTTTGTTTATAGTTATTCTCGCTATCCTTGTCTAATCTGTTGGTTTTGTCTTCCATCTCATCTATGAGCTTACCCAACAAATCCTCGCCTTCAAGTGCCTCTTGGATAATTACAGCGTTCTTTTTGACAACAAGAATATCATCCTCTGACAATAAATTCTCACCTTTATTTGTAGTTTCTGCCAATGCACGATTTATCTCGTTAACCATATCATCGACGAGCTTTGTTTGAACACAAAGTATTACTATGCGCTCAAAATGGTCGGGATAATAGCTACATGTAAGATTGGCGATAGCATGACTTTTACCGCCACCTGTAGCAAGATCACAAACATGGAGTCCATGCTCTTTGTACTTCTTAAATATCGTCTCAACATGCTCACTGAGCTGTTTGCTATATTTAGTTGTATCAGTCATCTTTTTTATATAAAACTGGTTGAAGTATATATATGATCAATGCGCATTTTCTCATGTTATCATGTATTCGTTAGCAAAAAAATGGCGTATAGGTCAAATTGTTAAAAGGAGTTTTTAAAGAAAAAGAGGGCAACTATAATGTTCAATTATAAATCCCTCTCTTTACTCTTGTTTTTAATTTACACATCTGCCGAAAGTAGATCTTACATTATAGCAATGAGTATCAAACATATATCTACCTAATACTATCTGAGCATTGATTCCATTTTCCTCAGAAAATCGCTGGATATATGACTGAATCTGATAAGGAGAAACATTCTTGGTCCGTTGACAGAAAATTTTCCACTTGTCAGCAGGAATCAGTTTGTTCCTAGCAAATCCATCAGCCTCCTTCTCATAGATATTTTCCTTCGCCTCATCCGAAATATTAACAAACACCTTATCACCAACATTCAAATGCAACATGATGTGTCCCAACTCATGCATCATCGCAAACGCGAAGTTATCAATTGTACCTCTTCGCATAGTAAGCACTACAGTAGGATTCTCGCCTTGCCAGAAGCTCATACCATCAACAGGCACCTGCCCCTCCTTCTTAACAGTCAAAAACTTGACGCCAGACTTCTCGCACGCAATTTTAGTTCTATTTACAACATCTACATTTTCTGCAATAATCAAATTCAGTTCTTCACACAACGAATCAATGTTCTTCTTATCAAAACCAACATTCAGTTGTATCTTTTTTGCCTCATACATGCTGTAATATTTCCATGAAAACAAATCTACTTCATTCGTAACCAGTTTCTCCGACTTCTTGTAATAAGCAATCATCGCCTCCTGTTCTTGCAACACCAAAAACTCATCAAGGTTCTTCACTCTGAAAATATCGAACATTACCTCAACATCTCTCTTGATGTCTGAAGTCAACACACCCATCTTCTTAAAGAACTTCTCCGAAACATATTGCTTCAACACATTCCATATAGTGATAGCAGCCGCCTGTTGAGCAACACGCTCCGACAAGCGAGCCCTATCCATGTCATATTGCTTCTGCAGATCGTAGAAGAAATCATCATTAATACCGAGAGCATTGCCAATCAAGACAGAGTGTTCTGCCGTCAAATCCCTTTTACCCTTGATGATATCATTCAACACAGACGTCTGAATGCCCGTCATTTTAGCCAATTCTTTTTGCTGCATGCCACGAGCAGCCAGTTCGTCCTTTATGTACTCCCCAACGTGTATTGCTTTGAAAGGAGTAGCCTCAGAAAAATCAAAGTGAGCCATAGTGGTCAGTTATTTCAAAAAGTTCAACTTCAGTTATTATAATCGAATTGTCCAGAGCGCTACTCTTGAACATCAATCGATATTTTCTATCGCATCTCACGCTTTCATAGTCCTTCAAGTTACCTCCCAGCTTTTCATAATTCAGTCCCTTATGCTGAAACAAGTCCTCAATGCGTTTAGCGTTCTTTATCAAATTTACGGCTTTAACGAAACCCGAGATTGTCGATTTAGGCAATTTCTTGTACCTCTTATCGTCCGACTTACCCGTTGTATATAATTCCAATAAAGCCTCATTTTCAGTTGTTACATTCATTTATGCGAGTCCGTTATGGAAATTTTGTGCAAAGGTAATGAAAATATTTCAATTATCAAAATTGCTAATCATAAATTATCACTATTACTGGCAAAAAATCAAATTTGTAACATATAGTTCGCAAAAGGAGCCTTGTTTGTGATAAATTTGAAGTTATCTGAAACTTGCTCCTGTACTGAGCCAGAAGAAGTAAAAAACTCAGGAACCTCAGCCAAAGGTCGAGTTTCCATCCTCCCCATACCTTCCGTCCTTTACATCAAAGATGATGGGACCTGAGACGAGGGCTTCTATGGTGTGTCGAATGCCAAAGTTGACTCAATCTCACTCTTGCCTAAGCTTTTCTATTATGGCATCTAGAATCGGCACTCTTGCTTTAATTCTGTCTGTAACAGCTTCTATCTCGTGTTTGTATTTTGAGAAAACCGATTCTATAGCGCCCAACAATCTATCGGATATTTGAATCAACACAAGTAGATCATATACCGCCTGCCCCCAATTACAAGAGCGAAATGTTTCATACTGGCATTCAAATGAGGAAGATTTATGTGCGTCAATCTGGTTACGAATAGTATGCTCTACTTTAATATCTGACATGCTCTTTAATTCCTTCTCATCATTCTCTTGTTTTGAAAGAAGAGACTCTGGGAATCTTTCCATTTCCTTTGACACCTTCTGAAACAAGCCTTTATCCCTTGCTTCAAACACAATTGTATAGGCATGTTTACTGAGCATTTTTCTTTCGACATCACTCTCTGCCGTCAGAATACTGATTAGCAAAGATATAGCATCCATATCAAGAAGGGATACAAAACCCATCAATTCCCATATATTGGGGAAGCTGTTTCTAATAATCGCGTATTCTTTGAGCAATGAATCAGACTCATAAGCAACATCCGAAACCTTATGCCCGTCATTATCATTCTTAAGAAAGGTAAATACAGCACACCGATTCCCAAGGTACTCTAGTTTTTGTCTACAGTCACTAACTACCTGAGGAATATTTTTCGTATTTAATTTACCCAAAATGTCTTTTTCTTCATTCGACAAGGCAAAGGGATACCCGGAGAAAACTTTCTCGCGAATATCATCTACCTTAATTTCGCAGCACTATAACATTAAACATATTTTAAGGTCCTGAGCAACA
>JAUNHZ010000275.1 GCA_030523705.1 Bacteroidales bacterium | reverse complement strand
TGAGGGCGAGTAACCGAGCCCATCGAGGTAGGGATTTGGACATCAAATGCAAGGCGGTGTGGTGCAGGGACGGTTAGACGAGATTGATGTTTATAGCTGCATGGCGGTGGTTTATGCCAAGTGTGGATGCGCCAGAGGAGAGGTCGCAGGAGAGGAAACCTCCTCTCCTTGTGTCCTTTACATCCTTTCCGACAAGGGAAAGGATGTGCCCTCGGCGGCACGAGCCGCTACAATTCGCAAGGCCGTGAATTGAATGAAGTTGCTCCATCATAGAGGGAGCGAGTTGAAGTTAGTTATCTATCTGCACTCGCCCCACTGCAAGTGTGTTGCGACCCCAAAAAGTTAGACAAAAAATCAATAATAAATTGTTCAAGCTGCTGAAAGAGCTTTTTGTCTGTGAACAGCAGGCGGCAAGCCATTTAGTTTTTCCTTGATTCGCCTATTATTGTAGTAATCAAGATATTCAATTAGTTCGGATTTGAATTGCTCCATAGATTCGAACTTCTGTAAATACAGAAGCTCGCTCTTGAGTAGACCAAAAAAGTTTTCAATGACTGCATTATCAAGACAATTACCTTTTCTACTCATACTTTGACGGACACCTTTCTTACTTAGCATAGTCTGATAGTATTCGTGCTGATAGTGCCAGCCTTGGTCAGAGTGAAGGATAAGATTTGTATTGTCTGGGATTGTGGCAAACGCTTTTTCTACCATGGAAGTAACCATACTCAGTATAGGCCTATCCGAGATAGTATAACTAACCAGATTGCTGCTGTACAGATCCAGAATGGGTGACAGATACAGTTTATGCCCAAACAAGCTAAACTGGGTGACATCAGTGACCCACTTCTCGTTTGGCTTTTCCGCATGAAAATCTCTCTGCAACAAATTGGGAGCAATTTTACCAACTTTCCCTTTGTAAGAGCGATACTTCTTCATTCGAACACGGCAAACTAAGCACAATTCTTTCATTAGTCGCTGTACGGTCTTATGGTTTATCCGTATATTACGGTTATGCAGTTCCGCAGTAATGCGACGATAGCCATATCTTCCTTTGTTTTCATGGTAGATTGCCGTTATTTCTGCCTTGACATCTTTATATTTATCTTCCTTACGCATTCGTTTCAAATGGTAATAGAAAGTGGCACGAGGCAGCTGAGCGATTGAAAGAAGAATATCAAGTGAATGTCTTTGCCTTAGTTCCTGAACTACCTGCGTTTTCTGCGCTGGCGTCGCTCGTCTTCCAAAACCAAGGCTTGCAATTTTTTTAGGTATTCATTCTCTGCTCTCAGTCGTTGTACCTCAGTCAACAAATCCTCTTCTACCTCTCTAGGCAGCTTAAGAGGTTCCACATTACTTTTCCGTCCACGGTGTTCCACATAAAGACCTTCTGGACCTTCTGTCAGATAAATCCGTTCCCAGGTTTTAATCAACCTATGGTCGCTTACCTCAAACTGATGTGATGCCTCTAGATAACTCAGCTTATCTTGCTGCATTGTTTCTACCACCAGTCTCTTAAATCCCGGTGGGTATCGTCTGGTAGGTTTTCCCGT
>JAUNHZ010000274.1 GCA_030523705.1 Bacteroidales bacterium | reverse complement strand
AATATAATCATATTTGCGCTACTTGTATTGATAGTTGGTGCTGTTGCTTTCCTTCATTTCAAACTTGATATATTTGGATTGAAAGATGATTCTCTTAAGATTGACAGAACTGCTTTGATTATTGAGGAGACTAAGAAAATTTCTGAGTTCACTTCAGCCCATTTCTACGAAGAAATTGTCGTTAAAAAGGAAAGAGTGGACAAAGGCACTTTGATGAACACTCGTAATGAGGTGGTCATTATAGCCAGAGGAAATGTGCCGGATTCAACCTTTCCCGTTTGGAGCAGGGTTCATTCAAAATCTATGGCGACACGATGGATGTCAACCTTCCTGCACCAGTGATATTTGAGATCATTGTCAACCCATCCAATTACGACGTCTTTGTGGAGGATGGAAAGTGGAGTCACGACGAGATCACGGCTGTTGTGATGGAGGCGAAAGATAAGATTCAGGCCGACGCCATCAAGAATGGCATTTTGGATTTTGCTAATAATTCAGCTGTTGCGAATCTAAGAGAACTCTTTAAATCATTCGGATTTAAGGTTGTGAATATATCTGTAGCAAAAAAATAACGATGATGAGGATTGCATCTGTAGAGACGGGGCATGTCCCCGTCTTGCGATCGAACAAAAACAATTAATTTACTTGACAGAAATGGTAGACGGAGAAAACAAACGAGTCATAAAGAATGCGGCATGGATGGCAGTGTTTCAGGCAGCCAACTATGTCATACCAATCCTACTTATCCCATACGTGAGCCGAATCCTTGGCGTGGACAGTTTCGGCAAGGTGACTTATATGCAGACTATCGCGCAATATGCCACTTTCTTTATCAATTTCGGATTTGAATATACGTCGACGCGAGCTATTGCCGTCAACCGTGATAATCCTGAGAAACTACGTTCTATCTTCTGGGGAACTATCTATGCGAAGATGTTGCTGACGGTGGTTTCTCTCCTCGTCTTCCTTCCATATTCCTTCAGCCATAGCCAATCCACCGAAGAAATAGTGATGTATATGGCGGCATGGATGATCAACGTCGGCTGGTGGCTTTACCCATCTTGGTATTTTCAGGGAATGGAGAAGTTGAGCATTATGAGCGTCGCCAACTTCATGATCAAAGCGGCTGGAGCCATCTTGGTTGTAATTTGTGTGCGAGAAGCGTCGGATAGTGTGAATTATCTTGCTTCATTCTCTTTCTCTTATATTGCCGGTGGTTTGATCACGATCGTTTATTGTGTCAGAAAAGAGGGAATGAGAAGAGTCAGCGTAACATCTGATACCGTCAAAACTTTGCTTGGCGATTCTCTACCTGTCTTCTTGGCATCCGTCTTCTCATCGATTACCCAGGCGTATGCCATCACCTATCTTGGATCCGGCCACGCCACAGAACATGATTTGGGAATCTATTCAGGAGCCTTCAAACTAGTGTTTGCTGCGGTGGCAATGTGTAATTTGCCGATTTCTATGGCGATTTTCCCGAAAGTGTCGAGAGAATACGAGAAGGAGAGGGAAGGAGGTATCAGATATTTCTACAAGACGCTGAAGATAGTCGTTTTAATA
>JAUNHZ010000273.1 GCA_030523705.1 Bacteroidales bacterium | reverse complement strand
CATAGCGCTTTGACTGATAAAACTCCTTACCATCATATATAAGTGCCTTCCAACCATTGTGAGTAGCAGAGAATGACTCGCGAAGCGTACTTACCACATACTCAAATCCAAACTCTTCTTTCATCTGCTTAAAGATGCCTTCATATCCAGCAGCATTGGTCTCTCCACCTTCAACGTCAGCATCGGGCTTGAATCCGAGACACAATTCAGCGTCCTCCTCATTACCTATGCAAACATCTACATACTGCATCAAGGGACGCATGATAGAGATAGCCTTCTCACTGGTCCAAAGCTTCTTGCGGAAATTCAAGTCAACAGAAATCTTCACACCATGCTTCTTAGCACAGATACAAGCCTGACGCAAGCACTCTGCACTCTCATCACTAATAGCAGGTGTGATACCGCTCCAATGGAACCAATCTGCTCCCTCAAAAACCTTATCAAAATCCCAATCAGAAGGTTGTGCCTCTGCAATGGAGCTATGAGCACGGTCATATATAACCTTGGAAGGACGCATGCTAGCGCCGGTTTCTGCATAATATAGACCTATACGATCACCACCTCTGGCTACAAACTCGGTATTCACACCATAACGGCGAAGAGCATTAACTGCTATCTGACCGATTTCATGCTTAGGCAATTTTGAGACAAAGTAACAGTCGTGTCCATAATTTGCACAACTAATGGCTACATTCGCCTCACCACCACCAGGGATGATACGAAAACTCTCAGACTGTATGAAACGGTCATTTCCTTCAGGAGAAAGGCGAAGCATAATTTCGCCCATGGTTACGATCTTTGCCATATAGAATATATTTATTGTTATTTAAAATTCAATTTATGCACTTCCATTTATATGAAAAGAACATCTTGTTTTGGTTAGTTTCTATTAGCTATATGCAAGCATATAGATATACTTTATACAAAATTACAAATTATTTTCTGAAATCAAAGTACATTTGAAAAATAATTCGTAAATTCGTAATCATTTTAGTCTATGGAACTCGATAACACATCAACATTTTACAATTGGAGGAGCGGCCTTTGGAGACTCTCTCCACTGTTCTTCTTTGCCCTATTCTATATAGGAAGCAGTCTTGTGGCTGGTGATTTCTATGCCACTCCCATCATCATCACATTTCTGCTTACACTTATCTATGCTACATTCACGCTCCAAGGCAAACCGATACAAGAGCGTCTTAACATCATTTCAGAAGGAGCCGGAGAAAAGAATATCATGCTGATGATATGGATATTCGTACTTGCCGGTTCGTTTGCCGCTGGAGCCAAGTACATTGGAGCAATAGATGCTACAGTATCTTTGGCCTTATCGATACTTCCAAGCAACTTCCTTCTGGCAGGTACTTTCGTTGCATCCTGCTTCCTATCATTGAGTATGGGTACAAGTGTGGGTACAATTGCAGCACTCACTCCTATTGCAGCCGGACTGGCTCCATGTATCGGCACCCCACTTCCCATGATGGTTGGACTCGTAGTAGGTGGCGCTTATTTTGGTGACAATCTGTCATTTATCAGTGACACCACCATCATGGCAACGCGTACGC
>JAUNHZ010000113.1 GCA_030523705.1 Bacteroidales bacterium | reverse complement strand
GAGGCAGCCATGACAGCGGAAGAAATGTCGCAAGCTATAGAAACAGGCGCTGAACTTGCGGATATGTGTCACCAGGAGGGATGTAATGTGCTGAGTTTAGGTGAGATGGGTATAGGTAACACTTCTCCATCTTCTGTCTGGATGAGCTTGCTTGGTGGTCTAGACATCAAGGATTGTGTGGGAGCAGGTGCCGGATTGGACAATCCGGGAATCAGGCATAAACTGGAGGTTTTAGAGAAAGCTATTGCTAATTTTCTAGGTAAGAATCCAAACCCAAGTACAGAGGATATCATCCGGTGGTTTGGAGGATTTGAAATGGTTGCTGCTATAGGAGCCATGTGCAGAGCTGCAGAACTGAACATGTTGGTTTTAGTCGACGGATTCATTATGAGTGCCTGTATGCTGGCTGCTTCTAAACTTTATCCAGAGATTTTGGATTATGCCGTTTTTGGTCATGTGGGCGATGAATCAGGACATAAGCGCATGCTGGAACTGATGGATGCCAAGCCATTGTTGTCTTTAGGCTTGCGCTTGGGAGAGGGAACAGGAGCATTATGTGCTTTCCCTATTCTTGATTCAGCAGTACGCATGATTAATGAAATGAATAATTTTGAAAGTGGAAAAATAACCAAGTATTTCTAATGCTTACTAAATTATCTCATCTTTGGGCTGCTTGCTGCCTGTTTACCCGTCTTCCATTATGGCGTATCTGGAGTGTACCTGCAGATTGTTTTCCCTATGCCGTTCATCACTGGATGCTTGCGGGAGGATTTGTTGCGGCTCTTTGGGGAGGTTTGATTTTCTTTGGTGTCTATCCTTGGCTTCCTGCCTCTGTCTCTGTTCTGATGCTGGTATTGGGTAACCTGTTCATCTCTGGTGCATTCCATGAAGATGGGCTAGCCGATTTCTTTGATGGTTTTGGAGGAGGAACATCTAAGGAGCGCATCTTGGAAATTATGAAAGACTCCCATATCGGAACGTATGGTGTACTGGCCTTGATAGGCTATTTGTTGGCTACCTACGTATGCATAGGCGAGTGGAGCTCCGATTTTCAAGGCTTGTATCATGCCCCATTAGCCTGTTTTGAGGTTTATGTGGTAACAGCCGTCTGGTCCAGGTTCCTGGCCTCATTCTTGCCAGCAACCCTTCAGTACGCCCGTAATGCAGAAACGGCAAAGGTAAAGATGATTTATGCGCCATGGACAGTCTCCACCTATATATACATGTTCATCGTAGCCATTGCAGCCTTTATGGCATTCTGCGTTTTGTTCCCATATAGGATTGAATGCATGCTTCTATTATTCCTGACTCCGGTCGTCATATTTGCCTTCCTTTATTGTTATATCAAGAGTAAAATCCAGGGATATACAGGAGATTGCTGTGGAGCCGTGGTGCTTCTTTGTGAATTAAGTATGAATGTTGTGATGGCTATATTGGCCTATTATCATATTACGTTTTAAATGGAGAAAAAATTACATCCTGTCATGCTGGCAGGAACGGGTAGTGATGTAGGTAAAAGTGTGCTGGCATCTGCTTTATGCCGTATCTTTCTACAAGATGGCTATCACCCTGCACCTTTTAAGGCACAGAATATGGCCTTGAACTCATTTGTCACTCCCGATGGCCTTGAAATCGGTCGTGCTCAGGCAGTGCAAGCCGAGGCTGCTGGGATTCCATGCTCTTCAGACATGAATCCATTGTTGTTGAAACCTTCATCGGATCATACGTCACAGGTAGTCTTGAATGGCAAACCTATAGGGAACAGGGATGCGTATGATTATTTCAGGGTTCAGGGCAGAGACCATTTAAGGAATGAGGTGCATGCAGCTTTTGACAGGCTTTCATCGCAATATAACCCAATTGTAATGGAGGGTGCAGGAAGCATCTCTGAAATCAACCTGCAAGAAACGGATCTGGTGAATATGCCTATGGCCAGATATGCCGATGCTGATGTGATTTTGGTAGCAGATATAGACCGAGGTGGCGTGTTTGCCAGTGCCTACGGCTCCATCATGCTACAGAAACCAGAGGATAAGAAACGCATCAAGGGCATTATCGTCAACAAGTTCAGAGGGGATATCCGCCTTTTTGAGAAGGGCGTGAAAATGATGGAAGAAATCTGTGGTGTCCCTGTGCTGGGCGTTATCCCTTATTATAAGGATATTCATATAGAAGAGGAGGATTCGTTGTCTTTGGACTATAAGCACCTGCAAGCGGAAAAGGGAAAGATAAACATTGCCGTGGTGTTGTTACGTCACATCTCAAACTTCACAGATTTTGACCGTCTTGAAATGGATGAGAGGGTTCATCTGTATTATACCAATAATGTAGATGAGTTGAAAAAGGCTGATATCATTATCTTGCCAGGTAGTAAAAGTACCCTTGATGACATGTATGAGCTGAGAAGAAATGGAGTGGCTAAAGCTATTCTGCAGGCTCATCGTGAAGGTGTGACTGTCTTGGGAATTTGTGGCGGCTACCAACTGCTGGGACAAGAAATATCAGATCCAAATGGAGTAGAGGGTTCTATCAGTTGCCTACCCGGTTTAGGCTTATTGCCAATCAAGACTACCATGACAGGTGAGAAGATAACCAGACAGGTGGAATTCTTATTCCAGGGTAGTGTGGAGCGTTGCAAGGGCTACGAGATTCACATGGGTGAGACTACACGAATGACAGAAACGGGTGCAGGTCCTTTGGTTACTTTCGATGATGGACATACCGATGGGTGTATGGCAGGAACGCATTGTTTCGGTACTTATATTCACGGAATCTTGGATAACGATGCGTTTGTCAATTTCCTTCTGGAACCTTTTACCGATAAGCTTGAGGTAAAGGAACTGGATTATCAGACTTATAAGGAAGAACAGTACAATAAGCTAGCAGATCACGTCAGGAAGCACCTGAATGTACCGTTGCTTTATCGTATCATGCAAGGAGAAGAATAAGCAGGATTCCAACAAACAGAATCTCGGCTCTCCGGTTTATCCGGGTTGCAATCTTCATGTCCTGTGTCGTGAGAGGTCTGGCATTGGTACCAATGTATGGCTTGTAGAATAACTCCCCGAAATAGTCGTGAGGCCCCCCAAATCTGCAGTCTAGTACTCCTGCAAGTGCTGATTCTGGCCATCCGGAGTTTGGACTTGCATGATTCCTGCTGAACCTGAGGATAAATCTCATCAGTGGGAGGAAACGCTTTCCGCTGACTATCGCCATCAGGAGAGCCGTCAGTCTGGCGGGAATGAAATTGAATGCATCATCAATTCGTGCTGCCCAGCATCCAAAATCTTTATACCTCTCATTCTGGTATCCTATCATGGAATCCAGCGTGTTTACCATTTTGTACATTAGAGCACCAGGAACTCCCAGTACCAAGAACCAAAAAAGAGGAGCTATCACACCATCGCTAAGATTTTCTGCAAGAGTTTCAAGAGCTGCCGTCCTGACTTCTTGCGCAGAGAGATTCTGCGTGTCTCTTCCTACAATTCGTGCCACTTGCTTGCGCCCTTTTTCTAAAGATTCATCCAAGGCCAGGAAGACATCTCTTACTTCTTTGATGAGTGTCGTACCTGCCAGACTGAAAAACAAAAGAATAATGCCTACAAGGGTATAGGCTATACTATTCCACAACTGTAGCAGGTGCATGAGACTGGCAAATACAAAATAGGTAAGCAAAATGGAACTTAATGAAAATAGCGCTCCTTTGAACAACCGATGTGTACCTTTGTTTAGGTTCCTTTCTCCCCAAGCTATCCATTTTCCAAAATAGACTATAGGATGGGGGATATTAGCAGGATCTCCTAATACGAGGTCTAAAATCCAAGCTCCTGATAAAATAATGGCTGGTATTATTCCGTAGTAATCCATGATTTTACAGCATTAATCAGTTTTTCGTTCTCTTCAGGTGTCTGGATTGCAATCCGGAAGTAATGCTCATCCAGCCCTTCGAAATTGCTGCAATCCCGTATGAGAATCCCATGGTTGTTTACCAGATAGTCTTTCAGTGATGCCGCCGTTCTCTCTTTCATTTCCAACAGAATGAAATTAGTCCGGCTGTCGGCTACATGTAATCCTGGGATTGAGCGCAAGGCACAGATTACCTTGTCTCTTTCCTTGAAGATGGCAGATACGTTTCTCCTGTATAGTTCTGGATGGTCAAGTAGATGGCAAGCAGCCAGGATAGCCACTTGGTTGACACTCCAGGGCATCTGGTTGGCTTCAATCTTTTGTATCAGGTCACCATGCCCCGTGGTGTACCCTATTCTAAGGCCAGGGATAGCATATTCTTTTGTCAGCGAATGAATAAGCAGCAGGTTGGGGAATACGGCCGCTTCTTCAGCCGACAATAGTTCTTCCTGTGCCAGAGCCTCATAAGATTGATCTATCACCCAGATTTTATCCATGTTGTCTCTGATGAGTCTGGAAATCTCCTTTTTCCCAATCAGGTCCCCCGTAGGATTGTTAGGATTACACAGCCAGATGATTTGGGCATCTTGAGGAATATCACCCAAGTCTTTTACGAAAGACACGGTATGTTTGTGAATGCGGCAGGCATCGGCATATTCACTGAAGGTTGGGGACAGTATGCATGAATGAGAACCATGAAAATGCTGAGCAATCAGGTAGATGCTCTCGGTGGCTCCATTGGTAATACATAGATTCTCTTCCTTTAGACTCAGTAAATGAGCCAACCGTTCTTTAATGGAAAAGGCTGTAGGTTCAGGGTAATCCGTAATGGAAGTGAGATTCTCTTTCAAGAATTCATATAGCTCCTTATGATTGATATCATTAGGAATGTTTGAGCTGAAATCAGATTTGATTTCGGTCTTATATTTGAATTTGTCATTACCATGTCCCACTAACATACTGCAAAAGTACACAGAAAAGTGCGATTTTCCAAAGTGTAAAACGAAAAATAGAGGAAGAATGGTTATCTTTGCATCATCATGGTGAAAGCAATATTTTTTGATATAGATGGAACGCTGGTTCCTTTTAATCAGCATGGGGTGCCAGCTTCAACTAAGCAGGCTATTCATGAGGTCCGCCAGAAAGGAATAAAGGTCTTTATCTGTACTGGTCGCCCTATGCAGTATATTGATAACTTAGACGGGGTAGAGTACGATGGCATGGTTACGGTAACCGGTGCGCTTTGTACCGATGAGCAGGGTGAAATTATAGGCAGCAGATATATACCTAAAGCAGATGTTGCAGCTCTTGTAGATTACCTTCATCAGCAAGAAGATCCAACACCTTTCATGGTAGTAGGAAAGGATAAGATGTATGCGAATAACCTGGAGCGAGAAGATGTGAAATACATCACTACGTTCTTGAATGTTCCAAAATTGAATTATGCTCCAATAGAAGAAGCATTGAACGATGATATACTGCAGCTAATCGGATTTTTTCGCGAAGAGGAAGAGGACTATTTAAAAGCTCATGTACTGAAAGCCTGCATGCCGATGCGCTGGCATGAATCTTTTGCCGATTTGGTAGCAGAAGGTGTAAGCAAGAGTGCAGGAATTGATACCATGATAGCGCATTATGGCATAGACTTGTCAGAGACCATGGCTTTTGGCGATGGGGGAAATGATATCCCCATGCTGGATCACGCAGCCATCAGTGTAGTCATGGGTAATGCCTCTGATACAGTGAAGGCTCATGGTGACTTCATCACCGATGATGTGGATAAGGACGGCGTGCTTCATGCGTTACAGCATTTTGGACTAGTTCGTCCCACATGACACCCGACATGGACGTGTTGGGCTGCATTTACAGTTTGAACTTGACAGAAAGAAGTCCTTCTAAAGGGCGTAAGTGGTAGATGTATCTGTAAGCATCGGTTCCCACGTAGGTATGTGTCTCATAGGTCCGGCTGTCTGTCAGGTTCTTTAACGCCAGTTCCCATTCCACTGTCTTTCTTTTCCATCGGATACCGCCGTCTAGGTAGTTTGCTCTTTTGAAAACTCCTTTCTCTTGGCCTGTCCAATACATGTATGCGTTGGCATAAAATTCCAGGGCATCGGTAGGCGTGTATGATACGCGCATGGAGCCTGTCCAGTTTTCAATAGTTTGTTTATTCTCCTGAGTATTTGTGGTCATCTTGAGTGCCCTACCTGTATATGTCACAGCAAGGTCGGAATGTAGCTTGTTCTGGAAATAGTCGTTTATTATCTCTCCACGTACACTGTATATCATGTTGCGGGTCTGATACGCCATCTGCTGGCGCATCATGTTAGACATGAGGTATGTGGAACTTCCATCCAGCTTCAGGGTCATGCCCAGGTCCATCAGTTTCTTGGAGGCGGACAGTCTGCCTGTCCACTGGTCCGATGTGTTATCCCTTGCGACCAGTTTGCTGGATTCCTTGCTTGCATCCACGTCACTGACCGTCATCAGGTTATTCTTACCGTGTATGTACTGACCGCTGATGCTGAGGAAATTACCTAATAGGGCATTTCTATAAGAGTACCGAGGTGAAATCATGAACATCTTTCCCTCAGAGAGCTTTCCGCTTCCCCATATCTGTTGCATGCGGTAAGACAAAAAGACGGGATTCTTGATGAAAGATTTCATGTCACCATAGGTTTGAGACAGACCTGCCATTATGTTCAGAGATGAACCTGCTGCCGGTTTGTAGCTCACATCTACGTTGGCCTCTAAATAGGGGCGGTTGTCCGCGAACGTAAGATGTTCTATTTTATCTGTATATCTCTGTGCCTTATAGTACACAGGGACAGTAAGCGTGGCTTCAAGACGGTTACCACTCTTGTACTCCAGGAAGGGAGCCATTCTCAAGTCTGCCTTGTAACCCTGTACCTGATTCTCTGCGTTCAGCTGTGGCTGGTATTCATCCAGGTTAGTTTTCACCCAGTCGTAGTTGGCTTCCAGACGCATCTGTACACCGGTGTGCCAGTACGTGTTGAGCACACGAGTGAAAGAGGTTTGCTCCCGTGTATAGAAGTTTGCGCCTTTCATGTTCTGCAATAAAGGGTTCGCACCTTCCGTCTCTGCCTCCATGAATCCTTTAGGGCTATTGGAGAGGGACACTAAGGAATAGAACTGGAACATGTGGTTCCCTCTGCGTGTAGTAAGGTTCAGGGTGTTTGTCAGCCCATAGGAATCCATGCGCTGATGCTGGTTCACATTTCCATTGTTAGTCTCCAGTTGCTGCTCGTTCCGGAGTAAATCTGCCTTTAACTGAAACTGGTTGCGTAAATACACCGACTGGGCATTACGCTCATATTGGCCGGTAATTCCCACCTGATGCAGGGTTCCCTTTCTGTGGCTATCCTCCCTGTGCTCCAGACTGTTCATGCCGTTATAGTGAATCTGGTTATTCTGCTCAAAATGGCTTCGCTGCTGCATATAGCTCAGGTTCACACGCAGCTGATCGTCATTAGAGATTCTGTACAGTGCATTATTGCTGAAGGCATAGGAGTGATTGTCGTTGAAGCGGTTCTCTGGAACATCTGCAGTGCCAGCAGACTCTGTCCCGAAAGCAGAAGAGACCATCGTTTTGATCCCGGCGTTTTCTTGCAGGTAATCTGTCATTTCTAAGGCATACGACTTGCCGAAATCGTTCGTCTTGGCGGTGGTTATCTGTTGCCGGTTAGCCGCAATCAGCATGCTGAAAAGTTCTGCCATATAATTCATGTGGTCACCCCAGCCAGCTCCCAGCATGAGATTACCCAGTGGGATGGACTTGCGGTTAGCTTTCAACTTGATGTTCAGAGCCGCTTTGTCTGACATTACGAAATCCTTCAACACCTTTTGTGCCTGATGGTTCTCATACACATTGATGCTAGCTATATCATCAGGATTGATATTGTTAGTTGCCAGGTTATACCGTCCTCCTAACATATCCATATCCTCAATATAGAATTTGTTTATGGGTTCATTCTGGTAACGAATGGTTCCAGTAGTTTCAACGGTGATTCCTGGTAATTTCTTGATGACATCTAATAAGGTGCGATCTGCACCGCTTTTGAATTGTGCCACATTATAAGTCAGTGTGTCACCATGGGAACGCATGGATGGCGCTTTAACCACCACCTCTTTCAATTGCTGGTTTGATTCCTTTAGACGGAAATCTTTGCGGGTACCTATCGTGATTTTTACGGTTTGGCTTTCAAACCCCATATAGGAACAGTTCACGTTAGCTTGTGTTGTCCCTTGTGGCAATTTCAGCTCATAGTCTCCTTTTGAATCTGTCAGTGCATAGGCTATAATCTTTGTTGCAGATGTAAGCGAATAAGCCTTTAGTACAGCACGGGGTAATGGGGCTCCTTGAGCATCGGTAACCTTGCCAGTCACATTTTGCTGAGCCTGTACTTGTCCCTGTAGGGCACATAGAAATATAAATAGGAGTAAAAATCTCATTCTAATTCTATTGGATTATAAAAGAGTCTTGTTTGCATGTGAGAACGGGGATCAGATCCATCCGCTTGTTTGATGTTACTTATGTCTATGGTTCCTGCAGGGTTCAACTGAAAGTTCTCATAGAGTTTCCTGCATCGCTCTCGGGTAGTTTTATAGTCATCAGTCTTTTCCTCAT
This sequence comes from Bacteroidales bacterium, assembly GCA_030523705.1. GTDB lineage: Bacteria > Bacteroidota > Bacteroidia > Bacteroidales > Bacteroidaceae > Minthousia. Next base: position 357 of record JAUNHZ010000113.1, on the reverse strand, counting down.
AAATGTCATTATGCCCATTGCGGATACTGATAGCAGTCAAGCGGTGTTCTTTGTCTTCTGATTCCATCTTTAAAATTAAACCAGGCAAACCCTGAAATCGGAATGGACCATCTGATAGTGGAATGTCACTGGTAAACCATGCATCCCATTTACGTCCACAAAAATCAGCATGTGCCTTTATGCATGGATAACCGCAAATGGAATCCATTTCCTCTGTCAGTTCCCAGGAAATGGTTGGAGTATCTTCTGAGAATACATAAAATCCCGAGACAAAATATTTCTCCTTTATTTTGTTTTCTTTGTAATCCTTTATGATAAATTTGGGATAACTATACCTATGCGAATGTTCATATTGCT
>JAUNHZ010000272.1 GCA_030523705.1 Bacteroidales bacterium | reverse complement strand
GCGAAGAGATTCAAATAAGTTTTCATAAGCTAAGTCCATTATATTCCGTGCATCCGCAGCACGTTTTGTTTTACACTGGCAAAATAACAGACTTTCTTCTTCCTTGCCAATATCAGCTCGTCAAATTGACCATTTGGGACTCTCCAAACTGCTGAAATGGAGAATATTTGATGATTTGACACAAAAAAAACATCCCGAACAAAGGAATTTCTTCACTCTGAACGGGATGGTATGGTTTCCGGTATTACTCTCCGCTTATTTTTTCTTACCCTTAACTTTCTTAGCTTCAATAGCTTTTGCAGCCTTACGAATCTTTGATTCCATATCACCAAACAAAAGACGGGTATCTATATTCTTATAGACAATGATGTCACGCCCTGGTGCGCTGAAATCATAATGGCCATCATCGCGAATGGTTGGAGCCTTCACTACCTCATAGAAAGAAGATGCTGCACCTGGTTCAAAAGTAGTGGTCAAAGTGGAGATAAGTACCATTGGACTATCACCTAATACATAGGTATCAGAACCAAACCGATGTAGTTTCTCTTCCAGATACTTTCCAATCTCGCCACATGGAGCAATCTTGTCGGTAATTTCATCCATACCATAAAGAGCCTGACGATATACATCGCGTGGAATCTGCCACAATGTCAAATCACTCTGGTTGAATACCACCTGTACCGACTTGATATCTAGACGTGCGTTATACTCTACCAGGTTGTTACCCTTATTATATTGTGGAGGGAAAGGATGGCCAAATGGGTATTCCTGTCCACCAATCCAAACAACGATGATATTCTTGGAGATGCTTGGATCCATGAGCCATGCACTAGCCACATCGGTCAATGAAGCGCCTACTGTAACATACAATGGCTTCTCTGGGCTATGCTTCTTAGCTTCTTCAACAATCAGTCTGGCTCCTTCAGACTCAATAGGCTGGATGGTAGATTCCAATCCCTTATCTGCACCTTTCACAATAGGGAATGTCTGCTCAATTTCCAGCAAGTCCATTACTTCCTTGGCACGTGCAACAGCCTGGTCGGTTACTGAACCACCCTTTCCATTATCTGTCCATGCACGCTGACTGCCCAGATGAGTACCAACAATACCTTTAATATCTGAACTCTGGCAAAGCAACTGATGCACTAAGGCAAAGATTCCATCTACATCACCACTCAAATCATTGGTAATTAAGACTGGTGTTCGTTTACCCATGCCAAATCCGCCAGCAGGCTGTCCGCTAGGCTTAGGTCCGGCAGGCTGCTGTGCCATGCCAGAAATACTCAACATAAACACAGAGAGTAAGATTACAAGTTTTTTCATCATATTTTATTTGTTATTGATTCTAAACAATCATTCACTTGCAAAGTTACGATTATTTTTCAAAATCCACCATTACGGAAAACCTTTTCCGCCCTTACGGAAACAGTTTTCCGTAGGCACGGAAAGAGCATGCCTTAATTATGCATAATCATGGTGTTTACCCCAAAAACATATTTTCATGAGAACTCTCCACTCTCCACTAAACAAATGTAATCTATTGTTTATCAGCGCACAAATCTCATTA
>JAUNHZ010000271.1 GCA_030523705.1 Bacteroidales bacterium | reverse complement strand
CCCTCCCGCCCCCCCGCCCGCCCAGTTTCCCCCTCAGTTCCTACCTCATCCAGCTCTTTACCGATGGATGCAAGGTAAGCTCTCTCGTCAATAAATGCCTCATGAATCTTAATCGTGGCAAGGAAATACTGGTTATGCTCATCGGTCTCGAACACAGGTACAGGGGATCCATTATTCTTCAAAGCACGGTAGATCTTCGGGAAGCCAGTTGAGCGGCCTTCCGTGATATGCAGTTCTTTGAGGAAATCACCGATGCGGCGATTCCTGTATGAACGGTTGATAACCTTCTCCTTCTGTAAGTCAGCGGCAGTGATCGGAGGAGTTGGACCTGCAAGATTATAGACCTCGATGCTAGTCTTGTTCACACGTATCTCTATTGGATTCCGGTCATCCCAGGACTTATGGAAGACGGCATTTGCCAATACTTCTTCCAGAGCCTGATAAGGATAGTTCCACACACGCACGGCATCTGATTCGCCCTTCACTTTCATGACTTTCTCGATGAGCAAAGAGTTCAGATACTGCATAGCCTCGTAATACTGCAAGTGGATGGGGCCATGTAAAACCTTCTCGTCAAAGTGGTCTCCCACATCGTCATGGAACCGAACGATCTCGATACGAGCATAAGGAATGTATTGCTCTGGGTCACGTGCAAAGAAAAGCAATCCCACATTCTTGGGTTTGAAGAACTCTGTGGAACCACTGGCGATATGCATAGATCGACAGATATCCTCCATAGATGTGTGTTCCAATTCGTTGTCTGTAATGGAACTACCGACACGATTCAGGTAATCACCAATCAGCAGCTTGCTCATATCCGAGATGGAAGCCTGATGGCAGATGCGATCATCGAAAGGAATCTTGGCTGCTAAGCTAAGCAGTTGCTGTTCCTCGATGGCGGTAGCCTGCCGTGTTACAGACGAGCTCCTTACATAATATACCTTGCCCTGCTTCTCTTCAGCTTTGCCAAGATGAACGGGAGCCTTATAGGGGCGATTCTCTCCTCCTGGTACATAGATGACAAGCACCATCTTACCCATATACTCCTCAGGCTTTGATACGACTGTCACAAAAGGTTCTACCTTGAACGTCAGCTGAACCAACTCTTTCTGGATCGTATCAAGCTGATTCAGGTCCAAACCTTTAGGGGGAAGCACAGGTGTACCATTGTATTCAGCTACACCTACGATGATGTAGCCACCTCCCCAGTTGTTCATATCGTTGGCAAAAGCGCACATGGAATGAACAACATCCTCTGGATTCCAACCTTCCTTGAAATCCAGACGCTCCCACTCTACGATATTGCCTTTTAAGAGTTTTTCTATGTTGATGGGTAATGCCATAGTATTGCTTGACTATTAATTTTTGGCGAAGATACACATTTATTATATATAATGGTACATTTTGATTAGAAAAAAGATATAACAAGCGCATTCTTGCCTGTTTCGGCCTTGTCAACTTACAAAAGATAACCAGTTCTGAGCAAATTTCTTGCTAATTTTTTCATTCAAGTTGCCACTTGCCACGCCACACTCTGTAACTCGCTGATTTTCGAAGTGTAATAAGCG
>JAUNHZ010000270.1 GCA_030523705.1 Bacteroidales bacterium | reverse complement strand
TGTTGCTCAGGACCTTAAAATATGTTTAATGTTATAGTGCTGCGAAATTAAGGACTACTAAGAAAGGTAGAGTAGGTAAGCCTATCATTAACTTCAATTCTCAGATTGGTTTGATGACTCGTGCTTCATATTGGGGACACTATGGTCCAGACGAGTGGGATGAGGTTTTGACCGATTATATGGAAGCTCCAACAGCTGGTGCTGATGCTAGTGGCAAGTGGGGTTACTATAACGCAGGTGCTATTTCTGGTAAGAATGGTTACTATCGTTCTGTTGAAAGAGCGCAAGCAATGGGTATAGATGCTGCTACTTGGAGAAATTACGATGTTGACCAGTCTGATGGTGACCGTGCCATCTGGGGTCGTCGCTTGGGTTACCAGAAGGGTACAAACATCTATAACAACTTTATTGCAGAGAAGAGAAGAAACTGGGAGGATGAGGTATTCCGTACTGGTTTGAACCAGAACTATAACGTTAGTATCTCAGGTGCATCTGATAAGGCTAATTATTATTTGTCTCTGGGTTATATGAATAACCAGGGTATGCGTCAGGATGATGACTATTCTACCATCCGTGCTAACATGAAGGTTAACTTCAAGGTTAATAAGTACATTGAGCTGGGCGCAAACGTAAACTTCCAGACTCGTCAGAACGCAGGTCCTCAGATGAGCCAGAACAATATGTTGCGTAACAACCCTTATGGCGATATCTATGATGAAGATGGTAATCCTCGTCTTTACCCTGTAGATCAGGCTTATGCACAGCCAGGTTACAACTGGGCTTACGAGAAGACTAAATATGAATTGGAGCATGGTTCTGATAGTTACAACGCTATTTTCAATGCCAAGATCAATTTGCCATTCGGTATCGTATACCAGTTCAATGCATCTCCACGATTCCAGTATGATCAGTATCGTTATTTCAGTTCTTCAGACCGTCCAGATGCTGACCCTAACCAAAAGGGTGCTACCCGTAACAGCGGCCGCCGTTTTGATTGGTCTTTGAACAATACCTTGACTTGGGATAAGTTCATCAATAAAGTTCATCACGTCACTGTTACTTTGGTACAGGAAGCTGAGGAACGTCGCTATTGGTCAGACAACTTGCAGGCTTATGGCTTGAAGCCATCAGATTCTCTTGGCTTCCACGCTACTCAGTATGCAACTAAGGACTTTACTACTTGGAGTTCTCGTGACACTCACGAAACAGCTACTGGTTACATGGGTCGTTTGTTCTACTCTTACGATGATCGTTACATGATTACTGGTTCTATCCGTCGTGATGGTTACTGTGCATTCGGTTCTTCTAATCCATACGCTACATTCCCATCTATCGCATTGGGTTGGACATTCTCAAATGAGAAGTTTATGCAGCCAATGGTTGAGAAACTGCATATGAACAACGGTAAGCTGCGTCTGTCTTATGGTGTAAACGGTAACCGTTCTCTGGGTGATGTTTACGCAGCATTGGCAAACTTGGGTTCTAGTTCTTATGTTCAGAACTATCTGTCAAACTCAGGTGAGCCTTAATTTCGCAGCACTATAACATTAAACATATTTTAAGGTCCTGAGCAACAAA
>JAUNHZ010000112.1 GCA_030523705.1 Bacteroidales bacterium | reverse complement strand
ACTCTTCGGCTTCAAAGAGTCCTTTTGAAGTTTACTTGCGGATTTGAGGAATATTAGGATTATTATTTGAATTATACAAGGTTTGGGGGGGATTTTACTTTCTGTCCATCCCCTTGTCCCACCTTGTCATCCTGAGGGTACCGAAGGATCTCGTCCAATATTACTTTACTGGGTTGGACGAGATTCTTCGTTTCACTCAGAATGACAGTACTGGGTTGGACGAGATCCTTCACTTCGTTCAGGATGACAAAGGGTAAGAGGGGTGGGTGAAGGACGACAATCAATAAAATTCCGATAAAATGTCCGCATGTCCCTAAAATATATTACCTTTGTGCGAAATGTTTGAGTGTAAAGAAAAATGAAGAAAGAGAACCTTCTCCGGATTGGACTGTATCTCCTGGTGGCGCTGGGCGTGTTCCTGTTTGTAAGGGTGTACTGCCAGTATGATTATGCCTACGCGGAGCAGATGCGCTTGTTCCGCTATAGTGATGTGTATGACCAGGTTACACTGGCTGCTCCTGGAGGTATTTTTACTTGGCTGGCCGACTATCTCACGCAGTTCTACTATCTGCCTCTGGGGGGCGCGATGGTGAACACGGTGTATTTCCTGCTGATAGTTTTGTTGATAGATGTGGCGCTTAGTTGCTTGAAACTGAGTTATATAGCGCCTTTTGTGGGTGTGTCCACGGGTTTGGTGGTGCTGGTGAAGGAGACTGATGTGACTTACCACACGGAGTCTACGCTGAAGCTGATACTGGTCCTGGCTGTCCTGGCAGTGATACTGCTGGTGATGGACTGGCTCTTCCTGCGCAAGAAATCGTGGTGGATGCCGAAGGAGAAGATGCGCACATGGCTGATGGTGGTGGGCTTTTTACCAGCGCTGTTCATTGGCTTTCAGTTCTTTAAGCTGAATCATTTCCCTCAGAGTACCCGACTGAAGGTGCTGGAGTCTATGCGATGGAAGCAGGACTGGGATGGTATCTTGTCGCTGCCTTATATGCAAGTCTGTCCGGCTCCGCTCTATGCGTGCTACCAGAACCTGGCGCTGGCGCAGAAGGGATTGCTTGGTACTAAACTGAATGATTATCCGCAGATGGGTGAGGAGGGCTTGATGGCGCATAACCATGGACTCCAGACGGAGATGATGCTGCTGAGTGATATCTATATGATGCAGGGAAATGTGGCGGAGGCGCAGATGCATGCCTTTAACAGTGTGATTTACAGTGAGCGTCTGGCTACTCCTACCTCCATGCTCCGACTGATAGAGACGAACTTGATCATGGGGCAGGATAAGGTGGCGGAGAAGTACATCGCCATTCTTGAGGAGACCAAGTTCTATGCGGAGAAGGCTAACATCTATCGGAAATTCTTAGGACATCCGGAGCTGGTGCAAAGTGATCCGTACCTGGGTCCGCTGCAGAAAATCACGGCATCGCTCCAGGGTATCTCTGGTGAAACACTGGTAGATCTGAACATGATAGTGGACCGAAACCCTGATTATCAACCGGCTAAGGATTACCTGAACGCCATGCAAACGCTCACCCTAAAATAAGGCACTATGAAGAAAATTGGAATTTATTTGGTGGCATTGATGTGTTGTGCCTGTGGGGTGAAAGAGCCTGTGGCGCAACAAACGGTGGAGCAGCTGCCTGCCATTTACCCGGATTACACGGAGGTGACTATACCTTATAATATAGCGCCGCTGCGTTTCATGCTTACTCATCAGGTGGATGATGCGGTGGCTGTGCTTTCCTTTGGGGAGCTGAAGGTGGTGGAGCAGGCAGAGAACGGCAAGTTCCTGTTCAGCGAGAAGGACTGGCGGCAGTTGATGGAGGCTGCTAAGGGTGCCGATGTACAGGTGCAGGTGTATGAGCAGATGAATGGACAGTGGACTGCGTATCAGAAGTTTAGCTTGCATGTAGATGCCGACGAGGTGGACTCTCATCTGGCATACCGACTCATTCCTCCGGGTTACCAGCCTTACTACCGGATGGGCATCTATCAGCGTAACCTCACGGATTTCACGGAGAAACCGATAGTGGAAAATTCCCAGACGGACTACAACTGCATGAACTGTCATAGTTTCCCTATGCAGAACCCGGATAAGATGCTGATGCACATGCGTGCCGTTAACGGTGGTACCTATCTGATTGAGGGTGAGGCTGTTGAGAAGATTGATGGTAAGGTAAGCGATGAGATTCCAAGTCTGGTGTACCCAAGCTGGCATCCAAACGGTGAGCTGATAGCGTTCTCTAACAACAAGACCATGCAGACGTTCTTCAGAAACGACAAGAACCGCATTGAGGTGTATGATGAGAACTCTAACGTGTTGGTTTACAGTACTAAGGAACATAAGGTCTATACTTGTCCGCAGCTGTTCTCCGATAAGGCGCTGGAGACTTTCCCTACGTTCTCACCCGATGGAAAGACGCTGTATTTCTGCAGTGCGGAAACGCCTGATAGCATGCAGATGCCACGGGATTATGCTAAAATCAAGTACAGTTTGTGCAGCATTTCCTTTGACGAGAAGACTAAATCGTTTGGGAATGAGGTAGATACATTATATAACGCCAAGAAGGAGGGTCGTAGTGCCAAGTTCCCTCGTGTATCTCCTGATGGTAAGCACTTGGTGTTCACCATCTCTGATTACGGAAATTTCAGCATCTGGCATCACGATGCGGATTTGTTCATCGTGGATTTGGAGAAGGGCAGCTATAAGCGCCTGGATGCTGCCAATAGTGAGGACACGGAGAGCTATCATTCCTGGAGCAGCAACAGTAAGTGGCTGGTTTTCAGCTCTCGTCGCGATGATGGTTTATACACTCGTCCTTATCTGGTAAAGGTAAATGCCGATGGTACAGCCTCTAAGCCTTTCGTGATTCCTCAAGAGGATCCTTCATTCTATCACGAGTTCATGTTCAGTTTTAATATTCCTGAGCTTATTAAGGGTGAGGTGAAAGTGAAATCCTCTGCGCTGGTGAATGTGGCTAAGAATGGGGCTGCCTCCCCAGTGTCATTCTGAGTGTCTCTTTTCTTCCTGTACGCTTTTTGTCATCCTGAACAGTCCCTTTGTCATTCTGAACGATAGTGAAGAATCTCGTCCAATCAGGACAAGTAATATTGGACGAGATCCTTCGTTTCACTCAGGATGACAAAAGGCACTCAGAATGACAGAGGGAGTGGTTATCGTTCAGAATGACAAGAATGGGGTACACTAGAAACTTAACGCTTTTTGATAGTTTTTCATATTCCCAGCTTTACGCAGGGCTTTCCAGTTTTTTCTGCCAACGGTTTCCTCTAAATAATCCCAGAAGGTTTGGATTTTCTGCAGGCGCTGGGACTCACCGGGGATGACGGTTTCATAATGCGCTAACAATCGGTTGTGCAGGTCTTTTATGCTACGGATAAGCTGCACGTCATTCCACGGGGTGCCGGTTTGGTACTCTATGCCTAAACTTGGTCTGGCCAGGAAGCCACGGCCCATCATGATGCCGTGTAATGTAGGGAACTGCGCTTCTAAATCCTTGATTTGCTGCAGGGTAGTGATGTCTCCGTTATAGATGACCGGATGCTTACATTCCTGCATGAATGCTGCAAACTGCTCCATATCCACTGTGCCTTTATACTGCTGGGTTCCTACTCTGGGATGCAGGGTGACGTGCTTGAGCTGGACATTATTTATATAAGGCATGACTTTTCGCCATTCTTCAGCATCTTCCAGACCTAATCGCATCTTGATGCTGAATGTGAGTTCGGGGTGCTGGCGTATCACCTCACAAATCTCCTGCACCTTCTCTGGATGCGCCAGCATGCCACAACCTCTTCCGTGCTTGGTCTGTAGCGGGAACGGGCAGCCCATATTCACATCTACAGCTGTGTACCCTTGCGCCGTGATATACGGTAGCAGCTGCTCCAGTTCTGCTCCATCCCTGGCTATAACTTGCGGAGTGACAGGCACTTCGGCATTAAAATCGGCACGGATATCACGCAGGTCCTTGGAACGAACCTGACCGTGCTCCAAGCGCACAAACGGGGTGAAATAGCCATCAACTCCCCCAAAAATCTGGTGATGGAGGCGGCGGTAGGCATCTTCGGTATAACCCTGTAAAGGGGCAAAATAGATTTTGAGCATTTCTCTGGATTTTTTGCAAAGATAGGCATTTTTTCGTTACCTTTGCATAAATTTGAATTTCATGGAATCATATCTGCTTTATTTACTGACATTTTTGGTGGGCTGCGCTGTGGTTTACCTTTTTCTGAGTAAGGAGAAGACCCGCTCTGAGGTTTTCCGTACGGAACGTGATGCGCTTTTGGAACGACTGAAGAAGGCGGAGCTGGATTTTCAGTCGCAACTGGAGAAGGAGGAAGCGGAGCACCGGGAGCTGATGGAGAAGGAAGAGGAGGAACACCGCCTGGAGATGGAGGACCTGAAGGCATCATGGAGGGAGCGACTGGCCAGTGCGGAGCGTCAGTACACCGAGCAGCATGCCAAGATGGAGGAGCTTTTCCAGAAGCAGATGGACCAGCAGATGGCGCTGATGAAGGAGCAGATGAACACCACATCGGAGAAAATCCTGAAGGAGCGTTCCGAGGAGCTGACATCGATGAACAAGGAGCAGCTTGCTACCATTCTGAACCCGCTGAATGAGCATATCAAGCAGATGAAGGAGGCGGTGGAGAAATCGGACAGAGAGCATAATTCCACCATGGAGCGACTGGATGCGACCATCAAGACCAGCATTGAGCAGAGCAAGGAGGTGGGTGAGCGTGCGGATAAACTGGCGCAGGCCCTGACTGGTGAGAACAAGACGCAGGGTAATTTTGGGGAGCTCCGTTTGCGCCAGCTCCTGGAAGGCATGGGCTTGGAAGAGGGTATCCAATACGAGGAGCAGACCACCATGAGAGATGCCGACGGTCGTGTCATCAAGGAGGAAGAGGGGCATAAGCTCATCCCTGATGTGATTCTGCATTTCCCTAAGAACCGTGACCTGATCATCGATTCCAAGATGTCCTTTACGGCTTTTGAGGATTATTATAATGCTGATACCGAGGAGTTAAAGGCCGATGCACTGAAGCGTCACCTGAACTCTGTGAAGAATCATGTCATGGAGCTGAGCAAGAAGGATTACAGCAAATATATTCCGGAAACGCATGAGCGTCTGGATTTTGTCATCATGTACATGTTCAGTGAGAATGCACTTCAATTAGCCTTCAGCGCTGACCCCGGACTTTGGAAATGGGCCTATGACAAGAAGGTCATCATTACCGGAAGCCAGAACCTTTTCCCTATGCTCCGTGTGCTGGAAATGAGCTGGAACCAGGTGCGACAGGTAGAGAATCAACGGGAAATCATGGAGGCAGCAAACTTAGTGGTGGACCGTGTGCAACTGTTCTACGAACGCATTGAGGCGGTGGAGAATTGTCTGGATAAAACGGCCAATGCGTTTGCAGATCTGAAAAACATTACGGCACCAAATGGGGTGAGTATAGGTACGGCTGCGCGGAAATTGCTGAAATATGGGGCATCGGAAAACCCTAAGCGCAAGAAATCTTTGCCAAAAGCTGAAAATTAAGTCGTTCCGTTTGGTGGAATCCTTAAAAATATCTAATTTTGAACACCAAATAACCCAAAATGACTAACGATGGAGATAGATTATGACCAGCTAGTACAAGAAAAAGCTGACGAAGTTTTTCGCTTTATGGCGCGCAAGGTTTCCGATGAGGACCTGGAGCGCGTGAAAAAGGCATTTGAGTTGGCGCGAGAGGCACATGCACCCCAGAAGCGCAAGTCGGGAGAACCTTATATCCTCCATCCTATAGCCGTTGCCACCATCTGCGCCAAGGAGATGAAGCTGGGTGCTAACACCGTGTGTGCGGCTTTCCTTCATGATGTAGTAGAAGATACTCCTTACACCGTTCAGGATATTGAGGAGCGTTTTGGTGAGGATGTGGCTTTCCTGGTGGACACCGTGACCAAGAAAAAGCAGGATAACTATAAGTTGGGTAAGCAGGTGGATAACTATAAACAGTTGCTGGATTCCCTGGATTATGATATCCGTGCCTTGATGGTGAAGATTGCGGACCGCCTGCATAACATGCGTACACTGGCCAGCATGCGCCCTGACAAGCAGATGAAGATTGCGGGTGAAACGGATTATTTCTATGCGCCACTGGCTAACCGACTGGGCTTATTTGACATCAAGACGGAGCTGGAGAACCTGAGCTTTAAGTTCCGCTGCCCTTTTGAATATCCTGATATTGAGAACTTTCTGCGTCAAGACCGCATAGAGAACGGACCAAGACTGAGTCGTTTCACCGGTGCCATCATGGAGATGTTGCGTGCTAACGATATTCATGCAAACGCCGAGGTTTACTATCGCGCACCTTATAGTATATATAGACGCATGAAGGCACGCAACTGCGATTTCCGTCATGTGGAGAACCGCTATTACATTCGCATTACTTTTACACAGCCATTCCAGGGATTGAGTGAGAAGCAGACCTGTCTGCACATCTACTCGCTGCTTTCCGACCGTTACAAGGAGAAGCCACACAGCTTCCAGAATGAGATTGACCTGGCGAAGGAGAATGCCTATCAGTGTATCCGCACCATGCTGCTTTCCGACCAGGGTATCTGGGAAGACGTGCAGATCAGTTCACGCCGCATGGTAGAGATTTCTCGCTTAGGATGCTTGGCGGACAGAACGGAAAGTAATGTAATAGACTGGATTAAGCGCTTCAAGAAGGTGCTCCTGGATATTGCCATGCAGAGTCAGGATAATTTCATTGAGAGCGTCAAGACTTCACTGTATTACGATGATATCATGTGCTTTACCCCAAGAGGCCTGGCACTGACCTTGCCAAAGGGCGCTACTGCCATTGACTTTGCCTTCGAGCTGGGTAATAAGATTGGTCTTCATGCTAAATATGCGCGCATCAACGGAAAGCTGATGCCGGTGAAGACACCACTGAACCAGGGCGACTGCGTGGAAATAGGCGTGGACGTGCATTCGGAGCCTAAACCCGACTGGGTTGATCATGTCTCTACCTATAAGGCAAAGCATGCGCTGAATACATTGGCGAAAGAGAAGGATAAGCTGGGCATTGTGCGCTGTCCTTACTGTCTGCCACTTCCTGGAGGCGATACCATCGGTTTCCGTGATATCAAGGGTAAGCTGCATATCCATCGTAAGAGCTGTCAGGAGGTTATCCGTCTGGCATCAAAATACGGTGATGCGATAGAGGCAATGGACTTCCCAGTGAATGAGAAGCAGCTCTATCCGGTAACTTTGCATGTACGTGCCATCGACCGCTATCACTTGCTTATCGATCTGATTGACACCATTACAAACGAGCTGCATCTGACGATTGACTCCCTGAGTACCAGCACTGCAGATGAGATTGTGGATTGTAAGATCACGTTCTTTGTGACTTGCGTGAAGGACTTCCTGTCCGTTCAGAACAAGATTTACCAGATAGACGGTGTGGATGAGATTCAGCAGATTCTTCATCCAGAGAACGAATAATTTGAGAAATAGGGAAAATCCTATACCGAAATAGGGAATTCATAAAGGTGGGGTGAAAACTCCACCTTATTTTTGCAGCAAGAAAATGTAACATTTAATAGATTTAGATTATGAAGAACTTGACTGCAAAGATTTTGGGTTTGTTTTTAGCTGTAAGTTGTGTTTGCTCATCAGCTGATGCACAGACTTATAGAAGAGGTGACTATCGCCGTGCGCGTTCAGGCACTGCTTTCTCACGCATGCATGGTGGTGGCGATTATTTCCCAATGGGTTATGCCGGTGTCCGTCTTGGTGCCAATGCGGCTAACCTGAGTTTCGATGGTATGCACGGCATCAATAAGTCTTCCATTGCTGGTCTGAATTTAGGTGTGGTAGGTGGTTATAGCCTGAGCATGTACACGCCAATCTACTTGGAATCAGGCTTGCTTTACACCCAGAAAGGTGTAGAGGGCAGCAAAGCCGATGAGGATCTGAAGGTGAACATGCACTACCTGGAAGTACCATTGGTATTCAAATACCGCATCAATGTGAATCCATACAGTGTTGACAATCTGAATGTTCAGCCATTCTTTGGTGCATTCGCTGCCGTAGGTTTTGCCGGAAAGACCAAGGATTTTGGTGTGCGTGAAAAGGTGGATACCTTCGGTCCAAACGCCTTCCGTCATTTTGACAGCGGTCTCCGCTTAGGTTGCGGTATTGAGTTCCAGAACCTCTACGCCGAGGTTTCCTACGACTGGGGTCTAACCAATGTTGCCAGAAGTAATTTCAAACACTTAGGTTTTGATAGTTTTGATGATAAGATTCATACTAGTACGTTGAGTGCTACGGTTGGGTTTAATTTTTAGGGGGGCTCAAGGCCGCGGGGCTCAATCCTGGATTGGATATTAGGGGTTTAACACCCCTAAAACCCCTTTTTCATTTCTTTCTCATGAAAGAAAGAAACGAAACAAAGAAAGTTCACCGGCTGCACGGATTTTGCTAAAATATAGGGAATTTAACCTAAAGCGCCCAAACTCGGGCTTCGCCCTCAAACAGGTGTGCGCTTATTAACGGTTAAACTCCCTATTTTTCTTAACGCAAAACTCCATGATGCCGGCCCTATATTGGACGTGGGTGTTTATGTGGGTTGGACGGCCATGCGGGGTTGGACTTAAACGTCGCTTCGCTCGTTTCGTTTACGCTTCGCTCCAACCCTTAGAAATGGAATAGCGTACTATCTCAATAGTAGGTTTAGGACGGTTGGCAGGCGCTACACTGGCAAACTCTGTGCATCGCTTCTGCAAATAGGTCATGGCAGCACCCAAGCCTATTTTCTTATCGGTCTGTGTACTTAGATTATGCCTTGTATGAAAGGTAACTAAATCACTGATATAGTTATGGATACTATCTGCATTTACTTGTGCTAACGCTGCAGAAATAAATGGATCTGTCTGTGAAGACTGTGCATGGAGGGTTGTGGAAAACGCCACAGCCGCTGCAAAAATTACGTGTTTAACTCTCATATGTATTTGTTTTTTACCTTAATTTCGCAGCACTATAACATTAAACATATTTTAAGGTCCTGAGCAAC
>JAUNHZ010000111.1 GCA_030523705.1 Bacteroidales bacterium | reverse complement strand
TTATGAAAATTGCTTTGATAGGCTATGGCAAGATGGGTAAGATGATTGAGCAGATTGCCCTGAGCAGAGGCCATGAGATAGTTTGCAAGATTGATATTGACAATCAGGATGATTTTGAGAGCGAGGCTTTCAAGAGTGCAGATGTAGCCATAGAGTTTACCAACCCTAAGGCTGCCTATGGCAACTACATGCGTACGTTTGCTGCCGGCGTAAAGCTGGTGAGCGGCAGTACCGGATGGTTGGAAGAGCATGGCCAGGAGGTGAAGGACTTATGCACTACGGGTGGAAAGACACTGTTCTGGAGCTCTAACTTCAGCCTGGGGGTAGCTATCTTCTCTGCCGTAAACAAATATCTGGCTGGCATCATGAATAATTTCCCAGAATACAGCGTGAAGATGGTGGAGACTCACCACATTCACAAGTTGGATGCGCCAAGTGGCACTGCTATCACCCTGGCAGAGGGAATCCTGGAGAAGATGGATCGCAAGGACAAGTGGGTCATGGGTACCCTGCAGGCTCCAGACGGTGCGGTTACCGGTACAGAGGAGTGCGAGGAGAATGCGTTCCCAGTAAGCAGCATCCGCAGAGATGAGGTGCCAGGCATTCACAGTATTACTTACAATAGTGAGGCCGATGAGATTACCATTACCCACGATGCGCACAGCCGTAAGGGATTTGCGCTGGGTGCAGTTCTGGCTGCTGAATATACAGCTCAGCACGAGGGTTACCTGGGCATGAATGATTTGTTTCAGTTTTAAGGATTGAGCTATGGCAGTTACAACAAAGAAAAAGACTACACGCGACAAACAGCCTAAGCAGTGGGTGGCTTTCGCTATTGTAATGGTTCTCTACCTGGCATTCTTGTTCTGGGTAAAGAGCTGGCTTGGACTCATTGTGGTTCCATTCATCTTCGACAACTACATTACCCATTACATCAACTGGGGATGGTGGAGAGATGAGGATGCTGTAACACGAGGCATCATGAGCTGGGTTGACGCTATTGTCTTCTCCCTGATAGCCGTGTATTTCGTGAATCTGTTCTTCTTCCAGAACTACGCTATCCCTTCTTCTTCCCTGGAGAAGTCATTGCTTACCGGTGACTACCTGTTTGTAAGCAAGCTGAGCTATGGTCCTCGTATCCCAAACACGCCGCTGACCATGCCGCTGACCCAGCATACCTTGCCTATTACGGGCACCAAGAGCTACATTAGCTGGCCACAGTGGGAGTACCGCCGCGTGAAGGGTTTTGGCGATGTACAGTTGAATGATATCGTGGTATTCAACTACCCAAGCGGTGATACCATTGCTGTGAATCCTTATTACCAACAGTATGATCTGTATGGTTTGTTCTACGATTTAGGCCGACAGGTGACTGCAGACCCTTCTGTGCCAGACTCACTGCCAATCCTGGAGCAGCGGGCACGCTTCCAGAAACTATACGAGGCTGGACGTAACTACGTGTTAGCAAACGGCCATGAGTTCCAAGGCTTGGATTGGAGACCAGTGGACCGCAGAGAGAACTATGTGAAACGCTGTGTGGGTCTTCCTGGTCAGACACTGGAGATAAAGGACCGCATCATCTACTTGGATGGTAAAGCTAATAAAGAACCTAATAATGTGCAGTATAACTATATAGTAGACACCGTTCAGGACATTCCAGAGGAACTGGCACATGAATTAGGCATTGCCGATGTGGACTTAGGCCGTCCTAACCAGGGCCGCTACGTTATGCCACTGACAGAGGCTGCCAAGCAGGCACTGCTGGCACATAAGGAGATTGTGACAGACATCCGCCTGGTGCCACAGGATAATGAGACATCTATGTATCCACTGAACGGAAACAAGCACTGGACTTGCGACAACTACGGTCCTATCTGGATTCCTGCCAAGGGGAAGAGCATTGACTTGACCCTGGAGAACCTATGCATCTATGAGCGTCCTATCAAGGTGTATGAAGGCAACGACCTGGAAGTGAAGGACGGTAAAATCTTCATTAATGGAGAGGAAGCTAACAGCTACACCTTCAAGATGGACTACTACTGGATGATGGGTGACAACCGCCATAACTCTGCAGACTCCCGCTACTGGGGCTTTGTGCCAGAAGACCATATCGTAGGTAAGCCACTGGTAGTCTGGTTGTCTCTGGACCCAGACCGCAGCCTGTTCAATGGAGGTATCCGCTGGAACCGCCTGTTCTTGTGGGTAGATAACGTGAAGTAATGAAGGTTCTGCTCACCTCTGCCTATCTGGCTCCCGTTCAGTACTATGCCTGGATGCTGGCTGCCGATGAAGTGCTACTGGAGCAGCACGATCACTATATGAAACAGACCTATCGGAACCGCTGCACTATTGCAGCTGCCGATGGGCCCCTTTCACTTACCGTGCCTATCATCAAGCCAGAGAGCGACAAATGTCCCATGAAGGACATCCGTATCTCAGACCACGGGAACTGGCGCCACCTGCACTGGAACGCACTGAAGTCTGCCTACCGCATGAGTCCCTTCTGGGAGTACTACGAGGATGATTTCCGTCCGTTCTACGAGCAGAAATGGGAATTCCTGATGGATTACAACCAAGCTTTGCAAGAAAAGGTCTGTGAACTGATAGACTTTACACCTAATATAACACGCACGGAGGCGTTTTTAAGCCCTTCAGAGGCGACGATAAAGGATTTAAGAGAAGTAATACACCCGAAGCGAGAAATCGCCGCAGACGAAAGATTTCAGATTGTACCCTACTACCAAGTTTTTAAGGAACGACAAGGTTTCCTTCCCAATATGAGCATTATGGACTTGCTCATGAATATGGGACCAGAATCCTTACTGATATTAAAAAAGAGCCTGCTCGATTGAGCAGGCTCTTCTATTTTGACTGGATTGAAATTAGTCAGCCAACTTTGCCTTGATGAACTCACGGTTCAGACGAGCAATGTTAGAGATGGTTTCGCACTTAGGACAAACAGCCTCGCAAGCACGAGTGTTTGTACAGTTACCGAAGCCCAGCTCATCCATCTTAGCAACCATTGCCTTAGCACGCTTAGCAGCCTCTGGACGACCCTGAGGAAGCAGTGCCAACTGGCTTACCTTAGATGAAACGAACAACATAGCAGAACCGTTCTTACAAGCTGCTACACAAGCACCACAACCGATACAAGAAGCGCAGTCCATTGCCTCATCAGCATCCTGCTTAGGAATCAAGATAGCGTTAGCATCCTGAGGAGCACCAGTACGTACGGTAGTGTAACCACCAGCCTGGATAATCTTATCGAATGCTGTACGGTCTACCATACAGTCCTTGATTACTGGGAAACCAGCTGAACGCCAAGGCTCAACAGTGATGGTCTCACCATCCTTAAACTTACGCATGTACAGCTGGCAGGTAGTAGCACCACGCTCAGTCTTACCATGAGGTACACCATTGATATACAGAGAGCACATACCACAGATACCCTCGCGGCAGTCGTGATCAAATACGAATGGTTCCTTACCATCGTTGATCAGCTCCTCGTTCATGATATCCAATGCCTCCAAGAAAGAGGTATCGTCTGGGATATTCTTCAGCACGTGAGAGTCAAAGTGACCCTTATCCTTAGGACCGTTCTGCTTCCAGAATTTTACAGTAACAGTTATATTTTTAGCCATTTTTGTAATCTTTTAAAGGTTTGACAATTAGTTCTTGTAGTTACGAGTCTGAACCTTGATTGCCTCGTACTCCAGAGGTTCCTTAATCAATGTAGGAGCAGCAGTGTCAGTACCCTCGTACTTCCAGCAACCTACATAGAAGAAGTTTGCGTCATCACGCTTAGCCTCACCTTCCTCGGTCTGATGCTCCTCACGGAAGTGACCACCACAAGACTCCTCACGGCTCAATGCATCGTAAGCAATCAGCTTACCCATAGTGATGAAGTCATCCAAATGGATAGCCTTATCCAACTCTACGTTCAAGCCCTCACGAGTACCTGGGATGAACAAGTTTGTCTCGAACTCCTTACGCAATTCGTCGATCAACTTGATACCCTTTTCCAAACCTTCCTTGGTACGACCCATGCCGATGTACTCCCAGCAGATGTGACCCAACTCCTTGTGGATAGAATCTACAGAACGCTTACCCTTGATGTTCAACAGCTTCTGGATACGTGCCTCAGTAGCAGCCTCTACAGCAGCGAACTCAGGAGCATCGGTAGAAATCTTTGGCCAGATAGCCTGATCAGCCAAGTAGTTCTGGATGGTGAATGGCAATACGAAGTAACCATCAGCAAGACCCTGCATCAAAGCAGAAGCACCCAAACGGTTAGCACCGTGGTCAGAGAAGTTACACTCACCGATAGCGAACAGACCTGGGATAGAGGTCTGCAACTCATAGTCAACCCAGATACCACCCATAGTATAGTGGATAGCAGGGAAGATCATCATTGGCTTATAATAGTCAACACCGTTTACGGTCTTTACCTTCTCACCTGGATTTACGTCGGTGATCTCCTCGTACATATCAAACAAGTTACCATAACGCTGACGAACTACATCGATACCCAGACGCTGGATAGACTCTGAGAAGTCCAAGAATACAGCCAAACCTGTGTTGTTTACACCGAAGCCCTTATCGCAACGCTCCTTAGCAGCACGAGATGCAACGTCACGTGGAACCAAGTTACCGAATGCTGGGTAACGACGCTCCAAGTAGTAGTCACGATCCTCTTCTGGGATATCCCAACCCTGCTTAGTACCGTCCTGCAGACCCTTAGCGTCTTCCAACTTCTTAGGAACCCAGATACGACCATCGTTACGCAGAGACTCAGACATCAAAGTCAGCTTAGACTGCTTGTCGCCGTGAACTGGAATACAAGTTGGGTGAATCTGAACGTAGCAAGGATTTGCAAAGTAAGCACCCTTACGGTAGCAAGACATAGCTGCAGTACAGTTACATCCCATAGCGTTAGTTGACAAGAAGTATGCGTTACCATAACCACCAGTACCGATAACTACAGCGTTTGCAGAGAAGCGCTCCAGCTTACCAGTTACCAAGTTCTTAGCGATGATACCACGAGCACGGCCGTCAACGATAACTACATCCAGCATCTCATAACGAGTGTACAGCTTAACCTTCTTAGCCTGTACCTGTGCAGACAGTGCAGAATATGCACCCAGCAACAACTGCTGACCAGTCTGACCCTTAGCATAGAAAGTACGAGAAACCTGAGCACCACCGAATGAACGGTTAGCCAAAGTACCTCCATATTCACGAGCGAAAGGAACACCCTGAGCAACACACTGGTCGATGATAGCGTTTGAAACCTCAGCCAAACGATAAACGTTAGCCTCACGAGCACGATAGTCACCACCCTTTACAGTATCATAGAACAAACGGTAAACGGAGTCACCATCGTTCTGGTAGTTCTTAGCAGCATTGATACCACCCTGTGCAGCGATAGAGTGTGCACGACGTGGAGAATCCTGAATACAGAAGTTCAGGACATTGAAACCCATCTCACCCAGAGAAGCAGCAGCAGAAGCGCCTGCCAAACCTGTACCAACAACAATTACGTCAAGCTTCAGCTTGTTCTTAGGGTTAACCAAACGCTGGTGAGCTTTATAGTTGCTCCATTTTTCAGCTACTGGGCCTTCAGGAATTCTTGAATTTATTTGAGTCATGATTGTTCAAATTTAAAGTAATACAATAATTAGCAGCCACCACAAGCATGAGCTGCCTTCTCGCATGCCTCTGCAGCACCACCGCAGCAATCAGCCATAGCATCAGGAGCCTGCCATCCGCAAGCAAACATTACGCATACCAATGCAAACATAGCCATGATGATAGTTACATAGATAATGCCGATGCACTTCCAGCGCTTAAACCAAATCTTGCCATTGATACCCAGAGTCTGCATTGCGCTCCAGAAACCGTGTGACAAGTGGAACCAGATAGCAGCCAGCCATACAATGTACAGCACTACGTAAACAGGATTGTTGAAGGTCTCTACGATGTAGTTATAACCATCGGTTGGAGCATACATTGTTTCCATACCAGCCAATTCTGCGAACATCATGTTGTACCAGAAGTTGAACAGGTGCAGAAGCAAACCCAAAATCACGATGATACCCAGAACCAACATGTTCTGGCTAGCCAAAGAAACCTCACCTGGACGAGTTGTAACAGCGTAACGGTTGTCACCACGTGCCTTAAGGTTCTGGATAGTCAGCCAGAAAGCGTAGATGATGTGAATAGCAACCAGTGCAGCCAAACCCATAGTAGCAACAACTGCATACCAGTTTGAACCCAGGAACTCACAAATCATGTTGTAGCCTGCCTTAGAGAAGATAGCTACGACATTCATTGATGCATGGAATGTCAGGAAGAGAATCAAAGCAACGCCAGTCACAGACATTACTACCTTTCTTCCGATAGACGAGTTAAATAACCACATAAATGATTGAATTTTAAATTATTAATTATTTGTTATAAATTTTATCCCTGTTTTTCAATGTATATTGGCTACAAAATTAAAGAAAAAAATCTTTTTAACAAAGGTTTAGACTTTTTTTTCAAAATTCTTTTTTGTTCGCCTAGTTTGCACTATATTTGCACACAAATGGTAAAATTCAATTACGACGTAATCGTCATTGGTGCAGGACATGCAGGCTGCGAGGCTGCGGCCGCTGCTGCAAACATGGGAGCAAAGACTTGCTTAGTCACCATGGACATGAACAAAATCGCGCAAATGAGCTGCAACCCGGCCATTGGTGGAATTGCCAAAGGACAGATTGTTCGTGAAATTGATGCGTTAGGTGGTTTCATGGGTATTGTTACCGACAGAACAGCCATTCAGTTCCGTATGCTGAATATCTCCAAAGGCCCGGCCATGTGGAGTCCTAGAGCGCAATGCGACAGAGGCAAATACATCTGGACTTGGAGAGAAGTGCTGGATCAAATTCCTAACCTGTACATCTGGCAGGATCAAGCCAAAGAAATTCTTGTAGAAAACGGTGAAATCATCGGAATCAAGACGTATCTTGATGTGGAGATTCATGCAAAGTCAGTTGTGTTGACAGCGGGTACTTTCCTGAATGGTTTACTGCACTTCGGTAAAACCCAGCTGGCAGGTGGACGCGTGGCAGAACCTGCTTCGCTTTGCCTCACTGAAAGTATCACAGCACATGGTGTAGTAAGTGGTAGAATGAAAACGGGTACACCCGTACGCATCGACAAACGCAGCGTACATTTCGAGGATATGGAAGTGCAACATGGTGAATCTACATTCCATAAGTTTTCCTACCTGGGTGAAACTAGAAAACTAAAGCAATTACCTTGCTGGACTTGCAACACCAATGAAAAAGTACATGAAATCCTGCGAGACAACTTGAGCGAATCTCCCCTATTCAACGGCCAGATTAAAAGTATTGGTCCAAGATACTGTCCTAGCATAGAAACCAAGATAGTAACGTTTGCCGACAAGAATCAGCATCCGCTATTCTTGGAGCCAGAAGGTGAAAACACCAACGAGATGTATCTGAATGGATTTTCATCCTCGTTACCTATCCAGGTACAGATTGATGCCTTGAAACAAATTCCGGCTTTCCGCGACATGGAGATCTACAGGCCAGGATATGCCATCGAATACGATTTCTTCGACCCAACCCAATTACACCATACCTTGGAATCAAAGATCATCAAGAACTTGTTTTTTGCAGGACAGGTCAACGGTACTACCGGTTATGAAGAAGCAGCAGGACAAGGTTTGATTACAGGTGCAAATGCGGCTTTAAAATGCGTTGGAAACAAAGAATTCATCTTAGGAAGAGACGAAGCTTACATTGGTGTACTCATCGATGATTTAGTAACTAAAGGTGTGGATGAACCCTATCGTATGTTCACTTCACGTGCAGAATACCGCATCCTTTTGCGCCAAGATGATGCAGACCGTCGCTTAACAGAGAAAGCTTATCACTTGGGATTGGCCAAAACAGAGCGTTATGATTACCTCAAGCAAAAGGAGGAAGAAATCGATAAAATCATAAAATTCTGCCAAGACTTTTCTATCAAGGCCAACTTAATTAACCCAGCCCTAGAAAGCATTGGTACCACCCCACTGACAAGAGGGTGTAAACTTTTTGATTTAATCGGAAGGCCTCAGGTAACTATAGCCAATATCTCAGAACACATTCCTGCGTTCAAAACAATGCTAAATGCAATTCCAAATCGAAAAGAGGAAATTATTGAAGCTGCAGAAATCGACATCAAATATAAAGGCTATATTGAGCGTGAAAGACAGATTGCTGACAAGATGCAAAGATTGGAAAATATCCGAATTAAAGGCGTATTTGATTACAACAACTTGCAGTCTTTGTCAACAGAGGCACGCCAAAAGCTTACAAAGATAGACCCTATTACATTAGCACAAGCCAGTCGTATTCCTGGAGTTTCTCCATCAGACATCAATGTGTTACTTGTCTTAATGGGAAGATGATGTTCCACGTGAAACAATTAACCGGAAAAACCCTTAAAAATAGTCATTTACAAAAATAAACAATCATGAATAATCCAGTACTTTTTGAAAATCTAAGAGTCGTTCCAGACTTCCCTATCCCAGGTATTCAATTTCAAGATATAACTTCATTATTCAAGAATCCAGCATGCATTCAAATCATGCGAAACGAAATTATGGACCTTTACAAGGATAAAGGTATTACAAAAGTAGTAGGTCTTGAAAGTAGAGGATTCTTATTAGGAAGCATGGCAGCTGCTGATTTAAACGCAGGATTTGTATTAGCAAGAAAACCTGGTAAACTTCCTGGAGAAACCGTATCGGTAGAATACGATAAAGAATACGGAAAAGACAAGATTTGCATGACCAGCGATGCCATAGATGAAAATGATGTAGTCTTAATTCACGATGATTTATTAGCTACCGGTGGCAGCATGAAAGCAGCCTTAGAACTGGTGAAACTGTTCCATCCAAAGAAAGTCTATATCAATGTCATCATTGAATTAACCATAGAGGGATTACACGGAAGAGACGTGTTGGAAGGAGAAGATATCACAACATTGATGCGGGTTTGAAAAGAGAAGTAGATGATAAGATAATGGGCATCGTACATAACCTAC
>JAUNHZ010000110.1:8537-9199 GCA_030523705.1 Bacteroidales bacterium | reverse complement strand
TTTTAGCGTATCTTCACTTGGTATGCCATTAATTACGGGCGTTACATAGAACTCATATTTGCCAGGCATGGTATTCTTAGACTTTAAAATAAGGTTGATTCTACTTTTTCCATAGGCCTTAATGTATTTGGCTGATACAATGGATACCAATTTTTCCCAACCTTTGTCTATGATGAAATCTAACTTAATTGTATTCTCTTTATTATTTATGTAATCTACCGTAATAACTTTAGTAATGCCTTGCTTGATAGGGCCAAAACTACAGATGTTTTGACGTATGTAGAAATCATTGCCATAAAAGTATGGATAATCTTCTGTTACTTCATGCTTTGCTCCTTTTACATTTCCTTTAACCCAAATTCGGTTTCTGAATTTCCTGTCTTGTGTCAGAATGTTCAGTTCCTTGGAGAAGAACCCTGGTCGATAAGCCGGGTTATAAGTCACTGTTACTTCTCCACTCTTGAAAGGTCTTATTGGCTCTCTAGTGTAGGTAACAGATATACAGCTACAAGCAAATGATACATCGCTAATTACTATAGGTGTATTCCCTGTATTAGTTACAGTGAATGTATGCGAAACTTTACCATCTTTTTCGTCTATTGTTCCAAAGTCAAATGAGCGTTCTGAAATTTTTAGGGTTTTCAGAGAGTCCATTTTCATGA